>CAZSAW010000030.1:0-12993 GCA_964604745.1 uncultured Hyphomicrobiales bacterium | reverse complement strand
CGTCGGTATCTATGGCGCTTTCACCCGCGGCGGGTTCTTCGCCGACGCGCAGGCGCGCTTCGACTTCCTCCACAACACGCTGAACGACCCGACTGCGACGCTCGTCAACCAGAATCTGGACGCCCGCTCCTTCTCAGTCACCGGCAACGTCGGCTACCAGTTCGCCCTCGGTAATAACTGGTTCATCGAACCGTCGGCCGGCGTGGTCTATTCGCGCACCAAGGTCGACACCCTGAACGTGTCTGGCGACGCCGATGCCGGGGGGACAAACCTGCCCGGCACGGTCGCCATCAACACGATCGAAAGCCTTCTCGGCCGCGCCAGCCTCCGCGTCGGCACCAATATCGTTTCCGGCAATATCGGCTGGCAGCCGTTCGCGACTGCGAGCGTGTATCGCGAGTTCGCCGACAACGTGCGGACAAATCTGACGACCTGCGCCGATGCCGCGCTGACCGCGGGCGATTGCCAATCGACGCTGCCGGATTTGACGGCAACGATGTTCACGAGCCGCGTCGGCACCTATGGCCAGTTCGCCTTGGGCGTGGCTGGTCAAGTCATCGGCACCGGATGGCTCGGTTACATCCGCGGCGATTATCGCACCGGCGACGACATCTACGGCTGGAGCCTGAACGGCGGCCTGCGCTATCAGTTCACGCCGGAGCAAATGGCGAAGACCGGCGTGTTCAAGGCGAAAGCCGCACCGACGGTGGCCGTGCTCGGTCCGGTCAACTGGACCGGCTTCTATGTTGGCGGCAACGTTGGCGCATTGTGGTCCTGGTATCGCGGCGCCAATCTCGATGGCGATCCCGACGAAACCGTCAAGGCCCTGTCGCGCGGGTTCATCGGTGGTGGCCAGGCCGGCTTCAATTACCAGATGGGCTCGATGGTGGTCGGCCTCGAAGGCGACTACGACTGGAGCAACGCAAAAGGCTCCAAGTCCTGCCCGAACGGCTTCTACGCCACCTGCCACTTCGACGTGAAAGCGGTTGCGACTTTCGCGGCTCGCCTCGGCGTCACCTGGGATCGCACCCTCTTCTTCGTGAAGGGCGGCGGCGCCTGGAGCGACGCAGTTGCTCGCGGCACGGATAACACCGACGGCACCGAGTTCGACAATTCGCCGGATCGTCGCTGGGGTTGGATGGTCGGCAGCGGCTTCGAGTTCGCGCTCACCTCGAACTGGTCCGCCAAGGCCGAATACAACTACCTGGATTTCGGCACGAAGCACATCGACTTCAGCAATGGCGAATTCGCCGACGTCAAATACCAGACGCATCTGGTCAAGCTCGGCGTGAACTATCGCTTCGGTGGCCCGGCGGCGCCGGTCGTCGCCAAGTACTGATCCTTCAGGCCATCAGCCTGGACAAACCCCGGGGCATTGCCCCGGGGTTTTTGTTTGCGCGCGTGGCAGCCGGGGCCGGCAGCTCTCCCCTGCTGGTGGCGCAGATACGAGAGCGTTGCGGAGAAGCTGCCGTTCGCCCCTCTCGATCCGCGATGCTTGCGGCCGGGCTGGGCGGCGAAGAACCGGCCGCCAAATGCAGGGGAGCGATCGAGATCGTGCAGCAGGCCGGTCGGCGATCGGATCAATAGCCGGAGCCAAGCATTGGTGACGCCGGCGTCGGGGCTGCAGGCTTCGCCGCGGCATTCGCGGCCCGCCCGTCCGCAGCCGCTGTGCCGGATGAGCCCGTGGTGATGCAGCCGGCGCAGCTCAGCGCCAATACGGCGACAAGGACCGGCACGGCGATGCGCGCGGACCGCGTCCTGATGACATCGGAATTTTTCTGCATGGCGTCAAACCGCGCGCGGTGATCGGATGGAAAACGCAATCGATGGACGCCGACAATGTGCACGGACTGTCCGTCGATTCGGCTTAACGAAGCGTTTCCTCATCGCCTCGGAGAAATTCGTCCGAGCAACCCTGCCCCGCGTGGGCGCAGCCTCACACCCATGCAAAAACCCGGCGCCGGTGGCGCGGGGCAATGACAGCTCGAAAACCGGCCGAAGGATTCGGGCGTCGATCAGAAGCCGACGCCGAGAAACAGCACGCTGAACCAGCGTGGTGCGCTTGGCCGCTGCTGCTCGAGCCAGGCGTAGCGCACGGGCGCGGAACGTACGGCGGGGCGGGGACGCGGGATGGCAACGCGCGTGCGTTCCGCGGCGACGGCGGGCTTGTTGGCCTGCACTTCGGTCGCCGCGAGCGGCGTCGCGACGCTGACAGCGGCCAGAATGGAAGCTGACGCCAGCAGAATCCGGTAGCGATGAAAGTCAGACATGGTAGCACCCCGTCCTTGTTGTTTCGGTAACGACACTCTTCGCCACCCATCTTGCGGCCAACCGGCCGAAGCCCTCGTCACGCAAACGAGGTGCGCGGATCCTGTCCGCGCACCGTCACCCTCTTGTCTTTTTCATCCGCAGCCGCACACGACTTTGCGAATGCCGTTTTGATCAGAAGCCGACGCCCGTCATGGTCGGCGCGCCACCGCCACCACCGCCGCTATGCGAGCGGGATGAATTGGACGCCTGGTTGCGCGCGCGCTCCTGGCGCTGCGACGCTTCGCGCTGCTGCTCCTTGGCCGCCTGGGCCTTGCGCTTGCGCTCGGCGTCGCGCTTCTCTTCCTCGGCTTCGCGCGCAGCAGTCTTCTTGCGCTCGGCTTCCTCGGCCTTGCGCTTCTCGTCCTGCGCCGACTTCTTGGAGTCCTCGGTCGTGCGCGCGGCTTCCTGCTTCGCCTTGTCGTCGGCCGGCTTGGCGGCTTCCTTCTTCGCCTTCTCATCGGCGGCCTTCGCGGCTTCCAACTTCGCCTTCTCTTCCGCCGCTTTCGCAGCCTCCTGCTGGGCCTTGTCGTCGGCAGCCTTCGCGGCTTCCTGCTTCTGACGCTCACGCTCGGCTTCCGCAGCGCGCGCCTTGCGATCTTCTTCTTCGCGACGGACGGCCGCTTCGAGTCGCTGTCTCTCGGCCTCGGCGGCCTTCGCCTTGCGATCGTCCTCGTCGCGGCGCTTGGCGGCTTCGCGATCGAGCCGTTCGCGCTCGGCGGTGTCGGCCTTGGCGCGGCGCTCGTCCTCTTCCTTGCGCTTGGCAGCCTCACGCTCGAGCCGTTGCTTCTCGGCGTCCGCGGCGGCCTTTGCCTTGCGATCGTCTTCTTCCTTGCGCTTGGCGGCTTCACGCTCGAGCCGTTGCTTCTCGGCTTCGGCGGCCTTGGCGCGCTGGGTCTCTTCCTCGCGCTGCTTCGCCGCTTCGCGCTCGACGCGCGCCTTATCCTCGCGCTCTTTCGCCATGCGCTCCAGAATTTCGACACGGTGCTGCGCCGCGATCGCCAGCGGCGAGCGCGGATAGCGGTCGATGAACTTCTTGATGGCGGCCACGTCGCTGGAATCCTTCAGCTTGTCCCAGGCCCGCTGCTCGTCCGAGCTCGGCGCGTTCGCGGCCGGCGGTGGCGCTTCGACCGGCGGCACCGCGCGCTGGACCTTGTCGGTATCGACGATCGGGGGCGTCGTGGCCGTCAGCGAAGCGACCGAGTCGAGCTTCTTGATCTGCGCGCGGGCAAGATCGGCATAGAAGCCGTTCGGATGCGACTGCAGGAAGGACTGCCAGATCTCGCGCGTGCCGACCTTCTCCGCGAGCTGGTAATCCGCGCGGATCGAATCAGCGGACGACGCGGCGGGAGCAGCCGGCTTTTCCGGTTCGGGAACGAGCGAGATATTGCCGCCGCCGAGCGAGCCGTAGATGAACGGCTCCTGCTGATTGGCGGTCGCCTTCATCACATCGTCGCGCACGTAGCCGAAGGCGTTGCGCACGTCGAGCCCGGGCCGAGTCAGGTGCGAAAGCAGCGCCGTGGTGAACGGGCTGTGATCGCCGTCGCCGTCCTCGGCGGTCGAACCCGCGCGCGCGGCGTAAGCGATCAGCGTATTGCTGATCGTGATATCGACCTTGCCGAGACCGCCGCTGCCAACCACGGCGCGGCTCGCGATGTTGCGCTCCATCTTCTTGATGAAGGGATTGTCGCGGCAGGCATCGAGGATCACGAGCTTGAGGCGCTTCGCCGGCTCGATCGCCTGAAAGACGCGCTCGAGCGTCACGGCTTCGTCTTCGGCGTCGTAGGAATTCTTCAGGCGCGCGTCGACCGGGACGAGGTAGTTCGTCCCGTTCAGTTCGATGCCGTGGCCGGCATAATAAAGAACGGCGACGTCCGCCGTTGCGGCAGCATCGCGGAATTCGCGCAATGCGCGCTTGAAATCGAGATTGCCGACGTCGCGCTTTTCGCTGACGTCGAAGCCGGCTTTCTTGAACATGTCGGCGATCGCGCCAGCGTCGCGCACCGGATTGGGCAGCTTGGCAGCGTTCTGATAGGCCGAATTTCCAACGATCAGCGCCACGCGTTTGGCTGCGAACGCGTCGCCCGGCGTGGCGATCGCAAGCGCCAATCCGCCGATCACGCTCGCTACGAGAATTGAGGTCCTGATCATCTCAAATCTCCCCCGCCCCGCCTTCCAGGAAGACCGGGCCATGCTGCGGTGACACGCGAAGGACCAAAACGAAGCGGAACGGCGCGAAAAGGCTTTGTAATGATACCCTTTTCGGCCTGGACAAGCAATTTTTCCGCCGATCGGGCACCCTTTCTTCCTGTCCAAAGACTGAGCATGACGCGGTCCCTCGGTCTCGCCCTGATTCTGTGTTGACTCTACGACCCCTTCAGTTCGAACGAGCCTAGGTCGTGCAATAGCTGCCGGACTGTGACCGTCGTCACACAGTGGCCGGCGCGGAATGAAGCAAGAATCCAGGCACGAGCGGCACGGGATAAATGTTATTTAAATCAATGGCTTGATAGCGATTCGGCACGCAGGCGAAGGTTGGTGGAGGGGGTTGGATTCGAACCAACGTAGGCGTAGCCAACGGATTTACAGTCCGTCCCCTTTAGCCACTCGGGCACCCCTCCAGCCTTCGCGTCGTCGGTATCCGGCTACGTCAGCCGGCTCCCGAAAAGCGGCCCGCCAGGGCGGGCATGATGCTCGAAATTTAGAGCGCGTCTCGCCGGTTAGGGCATCCGCGCGCCGGGTTATGGTGGCGGGCCCCCGGCAAGTCAAGAAAAACAGGCCACCCGCCAGCGGCGCTGCCGGTGGTGAAATTGCCAAGCCGCCGGGCGCGTGACATCACGCTCCTCCAATGCCCCGCCCCGACAAGAACAAGCGCCCCGCCCGCGGCCCGCGCCGGCCATCCGGCGAGGGCGGCCGCCCGTTGCATTCCCGCAAGGACGACGGTCCGGTCATTCTGTATGGCTGGCACAGCGTGAAGGCGGCGCTGGAAAATCCGGCGCGACGTTTTCATCGCCTCTGTGCGACCGAAAACGCGGCCCGCCGGCTCACCGAAGAGCATGTGCCGCTGCCAGTCGCACCGCAGATCGTTCGCCCCGACGCGATCGCACGCGAACTCAGCGCCGACGCCGTGCACAACGGACTGCTCGCGGAAGCCGAGCCCCTCGCCTCGCCGCCGATCGAAGAGATCGAGCCGCGCGGAATCGTGCTCGTGCTCGATCAGATCACCGACCCGCATAACGTCGGCGCGATCCTGCGCAGTGCCGCGGCCTTTGCCGTGACTGCGCTCGTCACCACGGCACGGCATTCGCCGGAAGCGACCGGCGCGCTGGCCAAGTCCGCGTCCGGTGCGCTCGAATATGTGCCGATCGTGACGGTGCAAAATCTCGCGCGCGGCCTCGCGGCATTGAAGGAGCGCGGCTTCGAGCGCGTGGGTTTGGACAGCGAAGCGCCGCAGGAGCTCGACGCGACGCCGCTCGCGGCGCCGCTCGCGCTGGTGCTCGGCGCCGAAGGCAAAGGCCTCCGGCATCTGACGCGGGAAACCTGCGACCATCTCGCCCGGCTGTCGCTGCCGGGAGAGATCAAGAGCCTGAACGTATCGAACGCGGCCGCGCTTGCGCTCTACATCGCAACGACGCGACTCGCTTCGCTCTCGGCCGGTCGCTGATCAGGGCCGATAGAATTTGTTCGGTCCGACGTGATGCCGATAGAACGTCGTTCTGTTCGGATTTTGCCAGTTTCCATACAGCCGCGGATGATGGTGATGGAAATAGCGCGATCGCCAGCGCCAGCCACCGATATACGGATAGGGCGGAAGCGGCGCCGCCTCGCGATAGACAGGCAGTGTGTAGTCCGCGCCCGGGCCGGAATAGACCGGACCCTGATTGACGACATAGGTCGGCACCGACGCCTGCTCGACGATGACCGGTGCCGGCGCGACCTTCACGATCACGGGCGCCGGCTGCACCTGCACGACGGTCGGCGCGGGTTGCGCGTAATACACTTGCGGCTGCGCGTAGACGACGGATTCCGAAGCGCGGCAGCCGCAACCGGCATTCGCGCTCATCGGTGCGAGGGCAAAAGCCGAGCCAAGGGCTGCGGCGGCGAGATTCAGATACGCACGTGACATGGTCTGCTCCCAGGTAAACATCGTTGCTCGCTAATGGTGTTGACGGCGCGCGCGCCAGCGCCAGCCGCGCGAGGATTCGGGCGGCGCAACGATCACCGGTGGCGCAGGCGGCGTTTCCGTAACCGGCAAGGACATTTCGGAACTGCTCGACCAGTTCCGGTAATAGGTCGGCGCAGGCGGCGGCAATTGCCGGTTGGCCGGCGGCTCGATCTCGTATCGGCCCGCATGCGGCGCCGCGCCCAGCGACGGAAAATAATGACGCACTGGCGGCAGCGGCGTTGCGGTCGGCGCCGGAATGACGACGGGCGCGACGGCGCCGGGCCGGTAAAGACCCCAATCGCCCTCGATCACACCCCAGGCGGCGTCATAGCCGTTGATGATCACGGGAACGTCGGCGCGGCCGGGAACCACGAAACTCGGTGCGTGGTCGGCGCGCGCGGCACTTGCGCTCGCGATCACAATCAAGCACAAGGCCAAAAAACCGACCGGAACCGAACGCAACATCGACTGCTCGCGAACGACAAAAATTCGATCGCATTTTAGCGGACGGTGCCGGCGAAATCGGTTTACGGATTTGGAAATCCCACGTTAGCATTAACCCAAAGCTACCGACGGGCTGCTCACTTAACGAGGCTGATAATGCCCAAACGCCTGCTCAATGCAGTTCGTCGCCGCAAATCGAATTCCGGTAGCCAATCCAGTTCCGGCAGGACAACCTTCCGCCAGCGCTATGACGAGCTGGAAGAAAAACGGAAAATTCTGCTCGATCGTCTGGCGCGCCTCGGCGACCACGGCCGCAGTCATCCTTCACATCGCCGCGCCATGACGCTGCTGAACGACACATTTCGCAAGGCTTCGGTGGCGCAGCGACTTGCCGTGCTGCAGGCCGCGGCCTGGCTGATCGACCTCATGGAGCATTCCATCGGGCTGATTTAGCCGGTGCGGAGGGCGGTCTCGGCGGCGGCGCTTGTTCCTTAAATAATATAATTATTTCAATTACTTAACAGATCAAATGCGACCATTGGCGTACGACCAGTGGTGCACAGACAGCCCCACCTTGCCCACTTTAGCTGACACTGGGGCGGTTTCGCATCGGGCTTAGTTGTTTGCGTTGTTCGGTACGCGAACCGTCCCCCACACAACAGCTAAAGGGGACGAAACGCTCATGTCCACGATGACAGTCAATCAGGTTCGTGCCGGTGGCATGACCAGCGAAGAAAAGTTGGTGATTTTCGCCTCTTCGCTCGGCACCGTGTTCGAATGGTACGACTTCTACATTTACGGCACGCTCGCCGCGATTCTGGCCGCGAAATTCTTTTCCGGTGTCGCGCCGACTGCGGCCTTCATCTTCACGCTGCTCGCCTTCGCCGCGGGCTTTGCGGTGCGCCCGTTCGGCGCGCTGATCTTCGGCCGCCTCGGTGACCTGATCGGCCGCAAATACACCTTCCTCATCACCATGATCCTGATGGGTCTCGGCACGTTCTGCATCGGCCTCCTGCCGACCTATGCCTCGATCGGCATCGCGGCTCCGATCATGCTGATCGGTCTTCGCCTCGTGCAGGGTCTCGCGCTCGGCGGCGAATATGGCGGCGCTGCGATTTACGTCGCCGCACACGCGCCGAAGAACAAGCGCGGCTACTCCACCTCGTGGATTCAAACCACGGCGACGCTCGGCCTGTTCATGGCGCTGCTGCTGATCCTCGGCATCCGCAGCTGGACCGGCGAGCAGGCCTTCGTCGGCAACGGCTCCATGAGCGACGGCTGGCGCATTCCGTTCCTGCTCTCGGCCGTGCTCCTGGCGGTGTCGATCTGGATTCGCTTGAAGTTGAACGAGTCGCCGGTCTTCCTGCGCATGAAGGAAGAAGGACGCGCATCCAAGCGGCCTCTGACCGAAGCGTTCGCGCAATGGTCGAATGCCAAGATCGCGATCCTTGCCCTTCTCGGCGCGACCGCCGGTGAAGCCGTCGTCTGGTATGGCGGGCAGTTCTACGCGCTGTTCTTCCTGACGCAGACGCTGAAAGTGCCGGCCATCCCGGCGCAATTGATGATCGCGGCCTCGCTCGCGCTCGCCACGCCGTTCTTCATCGTGTTCGGCATTCTCTCCGACAAGATCGGCCGCAAGCCCATCATCCTCGCGGGCTTCCTGCTCGCGGCGATCACCTACTTCCCGATTTTCGGAGGGATCACGCACTTCGCCAATCCGAAACTGGAAGCGGCGCTCTCCTCGGCTCCGGTGACCGTCGTCGCCGATCCGAACGAGTGTTCGTTCCAGTTCAATCCGGTCGGCACCGCGAAGTTCACCTCATCCTGCGACATCGCGAAGTCCGCGCTCGTTGCACGTTCGGTGAACTACAAGAATGAGACGGCGCCCGCAGGAACACCCGCTGTCGTGAAGGTTGGCGATCAGTCGATCCCGGCCAACACGCCCGACTTCGCCAAGGTGCTTGGCGATGCGATTGCCAAGCACGGCTATCCGGCCTCGGCCGACCCGGCGGGCATCAACTACCCGATGACGATCCTGCTGCTGTGGGTCCTCGTCATCTACGTGACGCTGGTCTACGCGCCGATCGCGGCCTGGCTCGTGGAATTGTTCCCCACGCGCATCCGCTATAGCGGGCTGTCACTGCCGTATCACATCGGCAATGGCTGGTTCGGCGGCTTCCTGCCGGCGACCGTGTTCGCGATCGTGGCGGCGACCGGAAACATCTATTCCGGCCTCTGGTACCCGATCGTGGTGGCGGTGATGAGCTTCATCATCGGCCTCATCTTCCTGCCCGAAACCAAGGACCGCGACATTACGAAGTAACGCGGACGTACAGGGCGGCCCTCCTGCGGACCGCCCTCTTTCGGACCCCGCTTCATCCGAAGCGGGGTCTTTTTTTCGCGCGAAAGGGCGGACCGGCTGCAGACGGCTCGGTCAGCGTCCGCCGTTACCGAAAAGATCGCCGAAGAGATTGAATGGTCCGGGTGGCGGCGCCGAAGGCTGCGGCACCGGTTCGATTTCGATCTGCCCCGCCTGCCGCAACGGACGCCGGACCGGACGCATCGGCGTATCCGGCTGATCCTGTTCGATCACAACCTCCTGGACCTCGTCATCCGGCACGGGACCCCGGTCGCGTTCGGTTGCGACCGGTTTGTGCGATCTTTGCTGCGAACGCTCGGCAGAGCGCTGCACGCGCTCGGCCGATCGTTGTGTCCCCTCCGCTGGCCTCGCCTGCGCATTCTCCTCATCGTCGCTCTTTCTTGCGGCGGCTCGCGTCCGTGAGCGTCTGCTATCTCCCTCGTCCGCACTCTCTGTCGCGCGTCCATCGGTTTCTTCCGACATCTGCCGATCGCTTGCCCGCACATTCGCCTGCGCTGGCGAAGGTTCGGCCGGCGCAAATGCCGTGGTTGCCGGCAACAGCTCGACCTGCGTGCTCGCGATCCAGGACATCGCGGGGATGTTCGTGGCCTGTTGAGTCGCCGCGGATGAAGGCGCCTGCGACGCCGGTTGCAACTGAGCGTCCGTTCGCTGCGTCCCGGAAGCCGATTGTTGCTGTGCCTCGGCCGGTCGCGGCTCGGGCCCAGCGTTCTTCGCCATCGTCCCTGGCCCCTGCCGATGTGCTGTCGTCGATGTCAGGAAAAGGCCGCCGGAAAAGCCGATGGCAATGGCCGCGACGACGGTTCCGATGCCGGCAAAATAAGCGACGCCTGGGGAAGGCATGGCGTTTTCTCCTTTCGCTTAGGGAGCAACGCCTCGATCCGACCGCCGTTCCGGCAAAGGGAGGAAACACGCTAGCCATCGCTTCTGTGGCGATGTAATCACAATCCGCCGCCGGGTTAGCTCAGTGGTAGAGCAGCGGTTTTGTAAACCGTTGGTCGGGGGTTCAAATCCCTCACCCGGCACCAGCCATTCACCGGAACACGACGCTTTAATGCTCGCTCAGCAGCGAGTCGTCGCGCCGTGCCTTGTCCCATGCATTGAGGTGGCCGCTCCACGTGCTCGGATCGCGCCGGCCGAAATAGAAATTCTCCTGCAACGGCGCGGCACGCATGTATTGCTGCTGCTGATAGCCCTGCGCGGCTTCGGCAGGGGCTTTCGTGTAGTGGCGGTGACGATTGCGCGCGTCGGCAGAAGCCGTGGTCGCAAGCACTGCCAACGCCGCGAGAATGCAGCATGTTGTTTTTGTCATTCGATATCTCCTGGTTCTTCACAAGAACACGCCAGCGGAGATGACGGTTCCAGACATGTGGCAGTGATGTGTGGAACTTTTGCCGGTCAAGCCGGTTGAGCAGAGTGGATTGCACATCACCCCAAGAGGGCGGCCATGACCACTCTTCTGATCATTATCTTGCTTGTTCTTCTTCTCGGCGGCGGCGGCTGGGGCTATCGCAGCTATGGCGGCCGCGGACTGGGCGGCGTTCTCGGCCTCGTCCTCATCATCATCCTTGTCGTCTGGCTCGTCGGCGGAATCCACGCCTGACGTTTCCGTCCGGCGCGATCAACGCTTGATGTCGATGATGGAAAGCCCGACGTAAGGGTCGACGCGATCTTTCTTGTATTGCTCGATGCCGCTTGGAAGCGGGACGCCCTCAAGTCCGGGCGTGCCGCTGCCGGCTTGCAGGCCGAGGGACAATGGCCCGAACGGAATGCGATCGTCGAACGGCTTCTTCGCCGAAGCGACGCCGGATGATTTGAGACTGGGCGTCGACCCGCTTCCGGCCTGACCGCCACCGGACAATTCCGACGAGACCGAGACGGACCCGGCCTGCCCTTTGGGTTTGGTCTTGTTCGCCTGTCCTTGCTTTGACGGTGCGGGTTTTTGCGCCGGCGCCTTGCTGTCGAAACCCGTCGATGCGGCTCCGGCAATCGTCGATTGATAGAGAAACTGCTGCTGACTCGGACGGAATTCCTGCGCGGCGGCGCCGCCGCAAATGGCAAGTCCGATCAGAAGTGTCGCGCCCTGCGCTGCCCGGTTCGCCTGCATTCCTGCCTCCCCGCGCCAGTGCCCGAATCTTACCGCATCTCCCGCCACCGCGACAGGCACATCAAGCTGCAGCCGGAACCGGATCGGCGGCCCCGAATTATCGGGCGTGACCCACGCGCCAGCGAAATCGCATTCCACCCGCAAGCCCAGCCTGGCGGCGCAACATCCCTCAGCTGCCGAATGGGGCGCGCGTCCTCCTTCGACCGGCTATCGGCTGGCTTTCGGTTTTCAGGATCCCAACCCGTTTCGGGACCCGGCCACCTTCTGGCGCGTGCTGTCGCAAGTCGCGACCATGGCGATGAGCGTGATCCTGTTCGGCGCGTTCCTGTATTTCGCACGGTCGCTGCTCGTGCCGCTCGTCAGCGCGCTGGTCGTCAGCATGACGCTCGGGCCACTCGTCGGACGCGCGACCCGCGCCGGTATTCCCAATTGGGTGCCTGCGGTGCTGGTCGTGCTGCTGCTGCTCACGGTCGTCTATTTCTCGATCGTGCTGCTATCGGATCCCGCGTCTTCGCTGATCGCGCAATCGGCCGAGATCGGCAACGCCATCAAGGAGAAATTCCAGTTTCTCGAACGGCCGATGAGTGCGCTGCGCGAATTGCAGAACGCGATCATGGGATCGAGCGGCCTGTCGGTGAATGTCAGCGGCGGCAATGTGCTGGAGAGTTTCGTCACATATGTCACGCCGGCCGCGGCGGAATTTCTCTTGTTTTACGCCACGCTTTTCTTCTTTCTGCTGACGCGCAAGGCTTTCCGCCAGTCGATCGTCAGCATCTTCGAGACCCAGGAAGGCCGCCTGCGTGCGCTCAAGATCATGAACGACATCGAGGGCAGCCTCAGCACCTATCTCCTGACCATCACCGTAATCAACTTGTGCCTCGGCCTGATTACGATCGGGATGACGTATGCGATGGGCCTTCCCGTCCCGGTCGCCTGGGGCGCGCTCGCCTTCGTCCTCAACTACATTCCCTATATCGGCCCCGGCATCATGGAAGTGGCGCTGTTTGCCATGGGGCTTCTCGCTTTTTCCACTCTGGTGCCGGCGCTGGTGGCGCCGCTCCTGTTCATGGCGCTCACCTTTGTCGAGGGACATTTCATCACGCCAAACATTGTCGGCCGGCAGATGACCATGAATGCGCTTGCCGTGTTTCTGTCGCTCGCTTTCTGGACCTGGCTCTGGGGTCCGATCGGAGCGTTCCTCGCCACCCCGATCCTCATCATGGTGACGGTTGCGAAACATCACCTCTATCCGAGCCGCGACGCCGCGCTGCCGGAGTGAGCTGCCGGTTCGACAATCTCGCGCCGCTGCTCGATCTGCTGGAGGCATGACCGTCAGAAGGTCATGCCTGCCTTCACGGCGAAGGTGCGGCCCGGCAGCGGATAGATCGCAAAGAACGGGAAGCCCGGCGAGCTCTGGTCGAGCCCGTAATCGAAATAGAGCTGATTGAACATGTTCTGCACCGCGATCGACCAGAAGAAGCGGTCGATCTCCCCGCTCAGCTTCACGTCCACCACGGTATAGGCCGGAATCATCATGTTGCCGGCATTCGCCTCGTCGCCGTCGAGGAAGCGTTTGCCGACATAGCGCGCGTC
>CAZSAW010000029.1:0-15542 GCA_964604745.1 uncultured Hyphomicrobiales bacterium | reverse complement strand
TGGACGGCACTCTGGACCACGCTCGCGGTCGCCGGCGGCATGACGGCGATCGCGGTACCGTTCGGCGCCATGCTCGCTTGTCTGATGGTGCGGACCGATCTGCCCGGCCGTCACGTGCTGGAGCCGATCCTGCTTGTGCCGATCTTCGTGTCGGCCGTGGTCATCGCCTTCGGTTATGTCGTCGCGCTCGGGCCGGTCGGCATCCTGTCGACCTCGGTAAAGGCGGTGATCGGCATTGTACCGTGGAACCTGTATTCGCTCGAATTTCTCATCGCCATCGCCGGGCTAACGCACGTGCCGCATGTCTATCTCTACACTGCGGCAGCGTTGCGTGGCATCGGCAGCGATCTGGAGGAGGCTGCGCGTGTGAGCGGTGCCAATCCGCTGCGCGTCGCGTTCGATGTCAGCCTGCCAGTGGTGCTACCGGCGATCCTGTTTGCCGGCGTGCTTGTGTTCTTTCTCGGGTTTGAGTTGTTCGGCCTGCCGCTCGTGCTCGGCGACCCGCAGGGCCTGCTGGTGCTCTCGACTTATCTCTACAAGCTCACCAACAAGCTCGGCGTGCCGTCCTATCAGTTGATGGCGGTGGTGGTCGTCGCCATCATCGCGATCACCGCGCCGCTCGTTTACATGCAGCGGCGCTTGTTACGGCAGGCGCAGCGTTACGTCTCCGTGCGCGGCAAGGGCCTGAAGGTTGCGCCGCTGCGACTCGGCGCATGGCGCTGGTGGGCCTTTGCCGCAGTGGTCGTCTGGCTCGCCTTCACGGTGGTCGTGCCGCTCGCGGGCATCACAATCCGCTCCTTCGTCACCACCTGGGGCGAGGGCGTCAATCTGCTCGACGTGCTGACGCTCGACCACTACCGCGAATTGCTGGACTATCCGAATGTCGTGCGCGGCATGCTCAACACCTTCGGCATCGGCGTGTTCGGCGGCGCTGTCGCGGTGATGTGCTACACCGCGATCGCGCTTGCGATCCACCGCTGGTCGTCCGCCTGGACGCGCATCGTCGATTATCTCGTTATGGTGCCGCGCGCGATGCCCGGTCTCGTCGCCGGCCTTGCGATGCTGTGGGTCTTTCTGTTCTTCAAACCGCTCAGCCCATTGAAGGCGACGCTCGTCTCGATCTGGTTCGCCTACACGATCGTCTGGCTCGCCTATGGCATGCGGCTCGTCTCCGGAACGTTGCTGCAGGTCGGGCCGGAACTGGAGGAGGCCGCTCGCATCGCCGGCGCGAGCGAGGGCCGGGTCAAGCGCGACGTCACTTTGCCGCTGATCCGCTATGGCATGATGGCGAGCTGGCTGCTCGTCTTTCTGATCTTTGTGCGCGAATATTCGACCGGCATCTATCTGCTCGGGCCGGGCACGGAAGTGATCGGCTCACTCCTCGTCTCGCTCTGGGGGACGGGCGCAATCGACCTTGTGTCCGCCCTGTCCGTGGTCAATGTGGTTATGATCGGCGTCGGCCTTGCGGTCGCGCTGCGTCTCGGAGTGCGTCTGCATGGCTGATCTTGTCGTCAGGGATGTGTCGCTGCGGCTCGGCGGCGCCGAGATCCTGAAAGACGTCTCGGTGACGGTCGCACCGGGTCAGGTGGCGGCGTTGCTCGGACCCTCCGGCAGCGGCAAGACGACGCTTCTGCGCGCTATTGCCGGACTGGAAGTTCCGCATGCCGGCTCGATCGGCATCGGCGACACCGTTTTCTTCGATGCCGCGAGGGGCGTTGATCTTCCGGCCGAGAAGCGCGGGCTGGGGCTCGTCTTTCAATCCTACGCGCTGTGGCCGCATCGCACCGTCTTCGACAACGTGGCGTACGGTCTCAAGCTGCGCGGCGTGCCGCAGGCAGAGATCAAGGCCCGTGTGGACAAGGCGCTGTCGCAGATCGGACTTGGACATCTCGGGCGGCGCTATCCGCATCAATTGTCCGGTGGCCAGCAGCAGCGCGTCGCCATCGCGCGGGCGCTCGTCTACGAGCCGCCGGTGATCCTGCTCGACGAACCGCTGTCGAATCTCGATGCGAAGCTGCGCGAGGAGGCACGCGCCTGGCTCCGCACGCTGATCGTGACGCTCGGCCTGTCGGCGATCTGCGTCACGCATGACCAGGTGGAGGCCATGGCGATCGCCGACCGCATCACGCTGCTCAACGCCGGCAGCGTGGAGCAGGAAGGAACGTCGACCGAGCTCTACGGCAAGCCGCGCACGCAGTTCGCTGCCGAATTCATGGGCAGCAACAACCGGCTGGAAGGCGTGCTGAAGGAACGCGCGGGCGACCGCGCCGTGATCGAGGTCGGCGGCGAACGCATCGCGGGGCTCGCGCGCACGCAGGCCGCGCCAGGCGCGAAAGCGACGGGCATCATCAGGCTGGAGCGCACGCGCCTTGCCGACGCCCCGGGGCCGAACCGGCTGAAGATGGACTTGAAGACCTGCATGTTCCTCGGCGAGCGGTGGGAGCTTGTCTTTGCGCGCGATCAGTTCACCGTGCGCAGCCATGCCGATGCGCCGCGTCCCGAAGGTGCGAATTTCGTCGAGTTCCCGGCTGACGCCGTGTGGATCTTCTGATCGCGATGCAGCCCTTTCACGGTGTCTTTCCCTATTTGGTATCGCCGACGGATGCGGACGGCCGTATCCGAACCGATGTGCTCGCCCGGCTGGTCGGCGATCTTGTCAAGGCCGGCGTGCACGGATTGACGCCGCTCGGTTCGACCGGGGAATTCGCCTATCTCACGCGCGAGCAGCGCCGCACCGTTGTGCAGACGACCATTGCCGCCGCGAAGGACCGCGTGCCGGTGGTCGCCGGCGTCGCCTCGACCGCGACGCAGGATGCCGTCGCGCAAGCGCGCGATTATCAGGCGCTCGGCGCGGCCGGCATTCTGGCGGTTCTGGAATCCTATTTTCCGGTGAAGGATGCGCAGATCGAATCCTATTTCCGCGCCATCGCCGATGCGGTCAATATCCCGGTCGTGATCTACACCAATCCGCAATTCCAGCGCAGCGACCTTTCGCTCGATGTCATCGAACGCTTGAGCGAACATCCGCGGATCGCGTGCCTGAAAGACGCATCGACCAATACCGGCCGATTGCTTTCGATCATGAATCGCTGTGGCGATCGCCTGTCGATCTTTTCCGCATCGGCGCATATTCCCGCCTGCGTGATGATGATCGGCGGCAAGGGCTGGATGGCGGGACCGGCCTGCATCATTCCTCGTCAAAGCGTACGGCTCTACGAACTTTGCCGAGCCGAACGCTGGGCTGAGGCGATGGCGCTGCAGCGCCAGCTCTGGCGCATTAACGAGGCCTTCGCGCGCTTCAATCTTGCAGCATGCATCAAGGCGGGGTTGGAATTGCAGGGCTACGAGGTCGGCGATCCAATCGCGCCGCAGGCTCCGCTGACGGCCGACGAGCGGCGCCAAGTGGAGCGGGTGCTCGCCGATCTGGCCGCGTTTGCGATCGCTTAACGATAATTTCCGCGATCCGCCGAACCGAATGTTAAGGCTTCCTTGCTAGCCATGGCGCTCGGGAACAGCGCGCGTCAAGCGCGCGGCGGAGGCGTCTTTGACTTCGATCGATTCGGAGATTTCCGGTCGGGCATCGATACGATCGTCCATCGCCGCATGGGTGACGCGCGCCCGCGCGTGGATCAGCGAGCACGGCGATCTCGGTTTGGCGCGTCGCTCTGCCGGCGTCGTCTTTATCATCCGTTGCGTCAGCGCGGTGCTTGCCTACGGCACGCAGATTCTGCTCGCGCGCTGGATGGGCGGGTTCGAGTTCGGCGTATATGTATATGTCTGGACCTGGGTTCTGCTGGTCGGCGGCTTCGTCGATCTCGGCCTCGCCTCCGCGGCGCAGCGTTTCATCCCTGCCTATTCCGAACGAAAACAGTTTGCGCTGCTGCGCGGCTTCCTGTCGGGCAGCCGCTGGCTCGCCTTCGGTGTCGCGACCGTCACCGCGCTGTGTGCCGTGGGGCTTATCGCGATTCTCGACATCTGGCTCGACGATTACACGATCATTCCACTCTACATTGCGTGCTTCATGCTGCCGATCTACGGCGTCATGCATACGCAGGACGGCATCGCGCGTTCGTATAACTGGGTGAATATCGCCCTGATGCCGGCCTATGTCGTGCGCCAGGTGCTGCTGATCGTGCTGATGGGCGGGGCCTATCTTCTCGGCTTTCCGACCACGGCCTCGACCGCGATTGCGCTCTCCGCACTCGCGGTCTGGCTGACCGGCCTCGGGCAGATGGTGGCGCTCAACCGGCGACTGAAGGAGAGCGTGACGCCGGGTCCGCGCGCCTATGATCTGCGGCACTGGATCATGATCGCCATCCCGATGTTCGTGGTCGATAGCCTCTATCTGCTGCTTCTTTACGTCGATGTCCTCGTGCTCAAGGAATTCCGTTCGCCCGAGGAAATCGCAATTTATTACGCGGCATCGAAAACTTTTGCGCTCGTCGCCTTCGTCTATTTCGCCGTCGCCGCTTCGACCGCACACAAATATGCCGAGTATCACATTGCCGGCGACCGCGAGAAGCTTGCCGCCTTTCTCAAGCAATCGATCCGCTGGACCTTCTGGCCGTCGGTCGCCGCGACCGTCGTCATTCTGGTTTGCGGATGGCCGCTGCTGCGCCTGTTCGGTGCGCGATATGTCGAAGGCTACGGCCTGATGTTCATTCTGGCGATCGGCATGCTCGCGCGCGCGGCGGTTGGGCCGGGCGAGCGCTTTCTCAACATGCTCGGCGAGCAGTGGGCCTGCGCGCGCATCGCGGCGGCGGCGTTCCTCGTCAATCTGGCCCTGTGTGTGATGCTGATCCCCCCATTGGGGCTGCAGGGCGCGGCGATCGCGACGACGGTGGCATTCTCCGTTGAATCGCTCCTGCTGTTCATCGCGGCGAAGCGCCGGCTCGGCTTCCATCTCTTCGTGTTCGGTTGAGGACGAACGCCGTGCACGCCCCCTTCGCATCGAGACTTCGTAGCGAATGGAAGCCACTGGCCGCACTCGAAGGCCTGCGGCAGGAATGGGACACACTGGCCGGCGCCGCGATCGAGCCCAACGTCTTCTATGAACCGGACTTCCTGCTCCCGGCGATGGCACTATTCGATCCGCAGGCGGGGGCCGTCATCGCGCGTAACGAGAGCGGACGGCTCGTCGGTTTCTTTCCCGTGCAGGTGCGCGGCTGGCGGCAAGGTTACGCTCCCGCGCTGGCGAGCACATTCATGCATCCCTTCGGACCTCTGGGAAAGCCGCTGGTAGCGCCGGGTTTCGAAGAGGGTGCCATCGACACATGGCTCGATCATATTGCTCACGATGGCGGACCGCACGCGCTGCTGATGCCGTTGTTGCCGGATACGGGCCCGTTCGCCGGCGCTCTCGACCGCGTGCTCGCGCGTCGTGAACTCGGCGTCGCGCGATACGACCGGCATGTTCGGGCTCAGCTTTTGCCTGATGCGCAGCGTACGACTTATCTCGAGCGCGCCGTTGGCCTCAAAGCTCGCAAGAATCTCGCACGCAAGCGCCGGCGGCTCGGCGAGCTCGGCATGTTGTCGCGTAGCCAGGCTTTCTCTCCGGCCGCGATGAAGGAGTTCTTCGCCGACTTCCTCACCCTCGAAGCGGCCGGCTGGAAGGGTCGCATGGGCACCGCCGCGGCGCAGGATTCGAACATCGCAGGCTTCATGGAGCGCGTGCTCTGCCGTTTGGCAAAGGACAACAAGGCGTTTGGCGAACGGCTCTCGATCGACGGCAAGCCGATTGCCATCACCTTCATGCTGCGCAGTGGTGGCAGCGTCTGGGCGTGGAAAATCGCCTACGACGAGGCGTTTGCCCATTATTCGCCCGGGGTGCAGATCGCACTCGATGTGACGCAGACGCTGCTCGATGACGCGAGTGTGACGCAGGTCGATTCCTGCGCCGGGCCCGATCACCCGATGATCGATCATCTCTGGCGCGAGCGCCTGGCGTTGTCCGACCGGCTGATTTCGCTACGGCCGGGTCGACTTGCTTCTGCCGCGGGGCGCGCCGGCTATGCTGCGCGTCATGCTGCGTTCACCGTGCTGAAGGGCTTGCGCAACCGCACGCGGCGGCCTGCGTTCAAGCGCGCTCCCGCAACAACCGGCGAATGATCTTTCCGGTCGTCGTCATCGGCATCTGATCGATAAAGGCGATTTCGCGCGGATATTCGTGCGCGGCAAGATGCGTCCTGACGAAATCCTGCAATTCGCCGGCCAGCGTGTCCGACGCCGCCTGATTGGGCTTCAGCACCACGAACGCCTTGACGATCTCGGTGCGCACGGGGTCGGGCTTGCCGACGACGGCCGCGAGCGCCACCGCCGGATGACGGATCAGGCAATCCTCGATCTCGCCCGGGCCGATGCGATAGCCCGACGACGTGATCACGTCGTCATCGCGTCCGACGAAGTGGACATAGCCGTCGTCGTCGACCATTCCCTGATCGCCGGTCAGCATCCAGTCGCTGACGAACTTGTCGCGCGTCGCGTCGGGCCGGCCCCAGTATTCGATGAACATCACCGGGTCGGGCCGCTTCACCGCGATCTGCCCGAGCGTTCCGGCTTTCACCACGTTGCCGTGCTCGTCGATGACAGCTACCTGGTGGCCCGGCACGGGCTTGCCGATGGCGCCGGGCCGCGACACGCCCATCATGGCGCAGGAAGCAAGCACGAGATTGCATTCGGTCTGCCCGTAGAATTCGTTGATGACGAGACCGAAAACGTCCTTGCCCCATTCGTAGGTTTCGGCGCCGAGCGATTCTCCGCCCGAGCCGAGCGTGCGCAGGCGCACATCGTGCCGACCGCGTGGGCTTTTCGCCGAGCGCAGCATGCGAAGCGCGGTGGGCGGGATGAACACGTTGCGGATGCCATGCGTCGCCATCAGCGCATAGGCTTCGTCGGGGTCGAACTTGTCGAACTTGCGCGAGACGACCGTCACGCCGTGATGCAGCGAGGGCAGCAGCGCATCGAGCAGGCCGCCAGCCCAGGCCCAATCGGCCGGCGTCCAGAAACGGTCGCCCGGCTGCGGGAAGAAATCGTGCGGCATCTCGACGCCCGGGAGATGTCCGGGCAACACGCGATGGCCGTGCAGCGCGCCCTTCGGATTTCCGGTTGTGCCGGACGTGTAGATCATCATCGCCGGATCGTCCGGCGAGGTGATCTCGGGCGTGAAATGCGACGACGCGCGTTCGATCAGCGCGTGAAAGTCCTCGGCACCATCGGCAGGTCCGTCAACGGAAAGAACGAGTTCAAGCCCGGGCAGGTCGGCGCGAATGGACGACAGTTTCGCTAGTCCCTGCGCGTTGGTGACGATCGCTTTCGCGCCGGAATTCTGCACGCGGTAGGAAATCGCATCGGGCCCGAACAGGAGCGCCGTTGGGATGGCAACGGCTGCGAGCTTGTAGACCGCAACGTGCGTCGCCACGACTTCCGGCCCTTGCGGTAACAAAATGGAGACACGGTCGCCGCGGCCGATGCCATGCGCGCGCAACGCGTTGGCGAGTTTGTTCGAGGTCTCGCGCAGCCACTGGAACGTCATTGCGTCGGCGCGGCCGTCGGGATGCACGTGCAGGATGGCGATGCGATGCGGGTCCTGCGCGGCCCAGCGGTCGCAGACATCGACGCCAATGTTGTACTGCGCTGGAATCTGCCAGCGGAATTGGCGATAGAGCTCGTCGTAATTCTTGATCTGGGGAAGCATGGTCCGGCGAGCGCACACTAGTCATGCGCCGCGCGATGGTCCAGAGACAAAGAATAAAGAGAGGAGACGCGACGGCGCGAGCCGGCTAGGACTTCTCGTCCGGCGCGGCGACGATCAGCGTCCAATAGACCTTGTATTTCGAGCCGGGCGTGTAGATCGCCGCGATGCCCATCCGCGTCGCATTTCGCAGGAGCATATTGGCGCGATGCGGAGGCGAATCGCGCCAGCCGGAAAAGGCTTCCGCCAGCGTGTGATAGCCGGCGGAGATATTTTCCGCGGCGGTCTTGGCGTCGAAGCCGGACTTGCGCATGCGGTCCTTGAAGGGCGCAATCGCGTTGTGGTCGAGCTTGTCGCGCTTGGCCATGGCGCGCGCCTGCGCGTCGGCGAGCTTCATCAGTTCCGGATCGAGCGCGAGGGCATCGAGACCGTTATTCTGCCGGTAGCCGGAAATCATCGACTGCGCGATCGCCGCATCCAGTTCGGCGCCGGGTTCGGCCATGCTGCGGTAGAAGCTCGGCTGCGGGGGTATCGCCGGCGGATTGTCTGCGCACGCCGCAAGAAGGGCCGCCAAAGGCCCCACAACCCAGAGAAAACGCATCAATCTCGCCCCCGAACAAATCCGTCGCGGCACAATGGCCGGAAAATGATGGCTGAAGGGTGAACGTCAGGCGGTTCCGGCCGGCCGTTCGCCTGTCCACACGACTTCGCGGCGGGGATAGGGAATGACGATGTTCGCCTCGCGGAACCGCTTGAGAATGGCGAAATGGACGTCGCTTTTGACCTGGCCTGCCTCGCCCACATTGCCGACGACCGCGATCAGCTCGAAATTGACGGCGCTGTCGCCGAAGCCGGCAAGAAGCGCCACCGGCGCCGGGTTCTGCAGGATCTGCGGATGCTCACGCGCGATGGCCAGGAGAATGTCGCGCGCCTTCTCGACGTCGCTGTCATAGGCGATGCCGACCTTGATGAGGATGCGGCCGAGTGTATTGGCGTGTGTCCAGTTCTTGACGACCGTCGTGATCAGCTCGGAATTGGGGACGATCACGCTCGCGCGCTCGAAGGTCTCGATCTCCGTCGCGCGCACGCGGATGCGGCGCACGAAGCCTTCCTCGCCCTTGACCACGATCATGTCGCCGACGCGGATCGGCCGCTCGGTGAGCAGGATCAGACCGGAGACGAAGTTCGACACGACTGATTGCAGGCCGAAGCCGATACCGATCGAGAGCGCGCCGGCGACGAGGGTGATCTTCTGCAGGTCGATACCGAGTTCAGCGAGTGCCAATGCTACGGCAATGACGACGCCGAGATAGCCGAAGATCACCGAAACCGAGTGCTGCAGGCTCGGCTCGAGATTGGTGCGCGGCAGGAAACGCGTCTGCAGCCAGCGTTGCGCCGCGCGTGTCGCCAGCACGCCAATGAAGACGAGAGCGAAGGCCGTGAGGATCGCGCCGAGCGAAATCGTGATGTCGCCGATGCGGAAGCCGAGCGCGGCGTCGCGCACGACGCCGAAGAAATCCGGCGCGAACAGCCCCCAGGGCCCGAGCAGGGGAACAATGACGATGAGAACGAGCAGGAGGCGGGTCACCGCCGAGAGTAGGGTGCCGATCAGCTCGATGCTGCGCGGCTTCAGCCCGAAGAAGGCGGCGACGGCGCGGCCCCGCGCGGTGTCGCCGGTGAGCACTTCGCCGAATAGTGAATCGACGAACGCCAGCAGGATATAGAGCGCGCCGAAGGTGGCGAGCATCACCAGCAGGCGGCCGGCGAGGAAGGCGGCGAAACCGATATAGCCGGTGGCAAGAGCGATCGCGAGCGCGGCAACGACGATCCATCCGGCGCCGCGCATCCATTGGCCGCGCGCCTCCGCTCCGGGCGAGACCTCGTGCTTCGAGAGCCGCAGGAGGAGATGGATCAGCGGCGCAAGGATGATGGCCGCGAGCACAGCGCTGGTCGCGACGGTGGTCGAGACCGGAGCGACGACGGCACGCTGCAGAACATTGAGAAACACGATGATGCCGAGCAAGCGGCCGGCGAAGGTCAGATGGTCGGCGAGGAGCCGCGCACGCGCATTGTCGAGACGGGGAAGGCGGCGCTCCGGTTCGTTGGGCGCGAACAGCGCGACGGCGACCGCCCGGCCGAAACAGGCCACGGCAACGGCAGCAACGAGACCGAAGCCGATCTCTATGATGCGCGCGGGCATGAGCCCGAAGGAATCGTAGACCAGGACCGCGGCGACGACCATGGCCGGCGCGGTGATGCCGATACGCAGAAGCGTCAGCAGTGCGACGCGCGCCTTGGAGAAACGCGTTCCGTCGACATGCAGGTGAAAGCCGCGGCCGCGAAACCAGCGCAGCGCGAACAGGCCTGCGCCGAGCAATGCGATCAGGGTGACAAAGGCGGCCATGATGCCGCCAATGCCGCCGTTTTCGAGCGCGTAGCCGCTCCACGAGCGCCCCAGCAGAATGAAGCCGCGGATCTGGCCGGGTATCGCCTGAACCGCCTGCGTCCAGAATGCCGGATCGAGTGCGCTCGACGTGCGTACGAACAATTCCTTCGCAAATAACGTGCGCCGCCGTTCGGTGATGCGGTCGGCGGCGGCGTCCACGCGCAGGGCCAGGAGGCGCGCCTGCTTGGTCGCGGCATCGATCTCGCCGCGCCTTTTCTCAATGCGCGCGCGCTCGGCCGAGATCGTCTCATTCTCCGGCGGCGCGCCGGCCGCGGGCTGCGGCCCGAGCTGCTTCAGCCGCGCGTCGGCGTCGGCCAGGCGCTGTTCAAGATTGCCCGTCTCGGCGCGCAGCGTCTCGCGCAACGGATCGAGGCTTGCCCGCATCTGCGCGAGCGCATCGTCGCTCGCATTCTCGCGCCGCGCCGCTGTTTCGATCTGTTCGAGCTGCAGCCTGATCGGCTCAAGCCGGGCGAGGGGCGGCTCACGCTCGCGCGCGGCTGCGTCGGCCGGAGCGGAAGGCGGCGCGGACGGGGTTGATTGAGGTGGCGCGGTCGGCTGCGCCAGCGCCGCCGCGGCGATCGCGATGGCGGCGACGAGGGCGAACGGCGCCGCGCGGCGGAGGGCGGTGAGGCGAATCGGCATGATCCGGGGGGAATGCTAGCGGAGCCCTGCCTTGGCGGCCAATCAAGGCAAGGGTGCGGCGCAAGCCAAGCATCCGCTTGTCCACCGCGGCCCCGTCGCTGTCATCGTCGCGGATTGGCCCGATGCCCCTTCTCGGCCATAACGCATCGCTTATCATGCGGAGCAGGGAGGGATCGTGATCGTGCAGGATTTCAATCTTCGTCCGTCCAAAGCGCCGGATCGGGATGGTTTCATCCCGATCCGCAAGCACGACATGGTCGAGGCCTTGGTCGCCCAAGGCGTGGCCGGCAACGCCGAGGACTTCCGCCAATTCTGTCATGGTCTCGGCGCGATCTTTCACTATTCCTATTTCGAACGCCTGGAAAAACTGCGGCACGACTATTTCTATTTCAATCCGGAATTCGCGCCGCCCGCGACACTCGACCGCGCCGCTATCGATCGCTGCTATGCCGATCTTTGCTCCGCCCTGACGGCGGTGATGAAGGGCGCAAATTTCGTCGAGGTGCCGCACGAGGAAATCGCCCGCGCGCATCGCGAATCGGCCGAATTTCACGTCACGCTCGAAGCGGCGCTCGACGATTTTCGCGAGGTGCGTTTCTTCCGCCGCGGCCATCGGCATCGCGAAGTCTCGCTTCCCGATTGGCTGGGACTGCGCAAGACGCTGCGCCTGGTCGACGTCTATGACGATGTCGTGCTCTTTGTCGCGATGAAGGACGAGGCGGCAATCGGCTCCGCGCGCGAGCGGAAGCGGCTGGCGCGGCAGAAAATCCGGCCCGGCTGCATCCTCATCAAGTATTTCCGCAATATCGCCAGCGCCGACTTGAATGCGCTCTATCCCAATGCCCGCGTTGTGCTGAGCATGAAAGACAAGCTCATGCTCGGCATCCCGGCAATTGCCGGTGGCATTCCGGTTGTTCTCAAACTGGGGTCGAGTGTGACGATTCTTCTGCTGGTCGCCGGCTTTTATCTGGGGCTTGTCGGCACGATCGAAGAGGATCACTTGAAGACGTCGATCGCCGCGGCGAGCGGGCTTGTCGCGCTTGGCGGGTTTCTTCTGCAGCAATGGATCAAGTATCAGCGGCAGTCGCTCAAGCATCAGAAGCAACTCGCCGACAACGTCTATTTCCGCAACATCAACAACAATGCTGGCATCTTCGATTATCTGATCGGCGCGGCCGAGGATCAGGACGGCAAGGAAGCGATCCTCGCCTATTCCTTTCTTGTGCGTGAACCGCTGACCCAGGACGCGCTGGAACGGCGGATCGAAAAATGGCTGCTCGATACGTTCGGATTCGATGTCGAATTTGAAGTCGATGATGCGCTGGCAAAGCTGCAGAGCTTCGGCCTGCTGCAACGAACCAGCGACACGCTGGCGGTGCCGCCGATCCAGGACGCGGTCGCACGCCTTGACCGCGTGTGGGATGGACTGTTCGATGCGCAGCGCGCCGCCACCGCCAATGCGTGCTCGGCGGCAAGCTGACTGCGAATTCAAACTGTTGACGGAGATCAATGACGCGAGGATGGCGCCATGCCGAAATTGGCGTCGTTCCATTTGGCTAGGAGAACATCATGAACCGGCTTGCCAAGACCTTCGCTGTCGCTTCGCTTGCCCTGTGCGTCGTTTCGAGCGTCGCTGCAGCCCAGCCGTTCGGACCCGGCGGCGGATGGATGGGTCCTGGCACGATGATGGGCCCGAGCATGATGGGACGCGGTTTCGGCGCGCTCTGCAATCCGGGTTCGGCCGGTTTCGCGCAATGGCGCATCGACCGGATCGAAAACGTGGTCCGTCCGAACGACACACAGCGCGCGGCACTGAACGATTTGCGCGCCGCCTCGACCAAGGCAAGAGATTCCCTCGTGACATCTTGCCCGAAAGACGAGCCCAACACCTCCGTCGAACGGCTCTCTTTCATGGAGAAGCGCATGGAGGCGATGCTCGCCGCGATCAGGATCGTGCGACCGGCCTTCGAGGCCTTCTATTCAACGCTCGACAGTGATCAGAAGAGCCGGCTGGACGCCATGGGTCCCGGCCGGCGCGGTTGGGGCTGGCGATGGCGCAACGGCTGGTGACCCCGGACCGCGTTATTGCGCGGTCCAGCCGCCATCGATCGACAGGATCGCACCGGTGACCGAAGCTGCGGCATCGGATGCAAGATAGAGCGCGAGCGCGGCGACCTGTTCGACAGTCACGAACTTCTTCGTCGGCTGCGCCGCGAGCAGAACGTCCTGCACCACTTCGTCCTCGGTGATGCCCCGCGCTTTTGCGGTGTCGGGAATCTGTTTTTCGACGAGCGGCGTGCGGACGTAACCCGGGCAGATTGCATTTACCGTGATGCCCTGCTGCGCGACTTCAAGCGCCACGGTCTTCGTCAGGCCTGCGACGCCGTGCTTGGCGGCGACATAGGCCGACTTGAACGGGGAAGCGACCAGCGCATGCGCGGAGGCGATGTTGATGATGCGGCCGAAGCCCCGCTTCTTCATGCCCGGCAACACGTGGCGAACGGTATGAAAGTTCGCGACGAGATTGATCGCAATGATCGCGTTCCATTTCTCCGGAGGAAATTCGTCGATCGGCGCCACATGCTGGATGCCGGCATTGTTGACGAGGATATCGACGGCGCCGAAGTCCTTGAGCGCGCGCGCGACCATGGCTTCGATCGTGTCGGGCTTGGTCATGTCGGCTGTGTCATAGAGCGCTTTCACGCCATGCTTCTTTTCGATGCCACTGCGCAGGCTTTCGATTTCAGCCGTGTTGCCGAAGCCGTTGATGACGACGTCGCAGCCGGAAGCCGCGAAAGCCTCGGCGATGCCGAGCCCGATGCCGCTGGTCGAGCCGGTGATGAGGGCGGTTTTTCGTTCAGCCATGGGAATTTCGTTCCGTCACGGGTGGTCCCGTCGAGGTTGCAAGGATTGCGCCAGAATGCGCGGCGATGGGCGTGACCCTACTGCGTCCGCCCTCACATGCGCCTTGCAACTTTCGAATACCCCGGGTGGCGTGCGCCCTATTTCGCTTTCGGCACCAGAGACAGATAAGGCTTCGCCTCCTCGAGCGTACGCTTGAAGGACGGACGTTCTTTCAGCCGGTCGAGATAGCGCGCCACATGGGGAAAGGACCCGGAGAAGGGAAAAATCATGTTGGCGTAGAACAGTGCCGGCGCGGCCGCGCAATCGGCCATCGTAAAGGAGTTACCTACTGCCCAGGTTTTTGCCGCCATGTCCTTGTCGGTCATCTCCAATGCCGTGCGCAACAGCGCCTTCGCCTGATCGACGCCGAATGCGTCGTTCTGGCCGTTCGGGCGAAGCCGGTCGGTAACGACCTTCTGCATCGGCACGTTGACGTAGAGATCGAAAAAACGATCCTGCTGCCGCACATCGCGCGCGCGATCGGGGTCGGCCGGGACGAAGCGTGTCGCACCCGGAAAATGCTGGTCGAGATATTCGATAATGATGCTCGATTCCGGAATCGTGCGGCCCGCACTCTCGTCCCGCACAACGGGAAATCTGCCGATCGGCCAGATTGCCTTGAAACGAGCATTTGCATTGGCGTCCATCAGGTCGACGATATTCGGCGTGAACGGAGTGGCGTTCTCGTGAAGGGCGACCAGCACCTTCTGGCAGAACGAGGAGAGAGGATGAAAATGAAGCGTGAGCGACATGCTGTGTTTTACTCCGACTCTGCGGCGCAGGCGTTTCGGATATTCGCCGCCGGAAATGCTGCGTATGCTTAACCGGCGAAGCCGCCGGATCCCAGAAAATTGTGCTCGTCGTCGGTCGTGTCGCGGCCGAGCGCGGCGTTACGATGCGGGAAGCGGCCGAAGCGGCGAATGATGTCGGCGTGGATCTGCGCCCACTTGAGCAGGTCCTCATCCCTGGTCGCGCGGACAAGTTCGAGACAGCGCTCCTGATCGGCCAGATCCTCGGAATGTTCGAACGGCAAATAGAAGAAGCTGCGCTCCTGCACGGGGACCGCCTGATCGAAGCCGCGGGCGATCGCGCGGGAAGTCACGGCGCGGGCCAGCGAATCGGTCGCGAAGGCGTCGGCCTTGCCGCGAAACATGTTGCGCGGAAACTGATCGAGCACAATGACGAGCGCAAGCGCGCTCTCCGGTCCATCCTCCCACGCTGACAGCTCACCGGCTGAGGCCGCGCGCCAGAGGGCGCCGAAACGGTCCGCGATGTCCCGATCGAAACCGACGTCCTTCTTGAACCATTTGTCGGGACCAGCTTCGCGCCAGAAACGCAGGACGTCCTGCGGGCCCACGGCATTTGCCTCGTTCATAACCGCACCTGTCCCGCGCGAATGCAGTCGGCGAGCGTCTTGTCGAGCGGAACGAAGGCACCTTTCGCGACATCGTCAAAGAAGATCGGATCATTTGTCAGCGTCGGGTCGAAGCCTTCGCGCACGAGATCGAGCTTGCGCTGCTTGAAGGTCGAGGTCACGTCGATGCTTGTCCGAAGCCGCAGGAATAGCGGCCGGGCATAATCGGGCAGGCGGCTCTGCATGTGGTCGTGCAACGCGCGCAGGTCGCATTCGCCGTCGCAGACAATCGCCGCCATGCCGGCTCGACCATCGCGCCCGGGAACATGCACGCCATAGACGGTCGCATCGGTAATGCCCGGAAACTGGTTGATGGTCTCGGTCACTTCCGTCGTCGACACGTTTTCGCCCTTCCAGCGGAAGGTGTCGCCGACACGATCGATGAAATAGAAATAGCCGTTCTCGTCCTTGCGCATGAGATCGCCGGTACGGAACCAGGAATCGCC
>CAZSAW010000028.1:0-4835 GCA_964604745.1 uncultured Hyphomicrobiales bacterium | reverse complement strand
TTGCTCGGCAACGAACGCACCAACATCGCCCGCGTCGGCGTCACCAAGCGCATTTTGGCTCGAACACGGCGTGCGGCCGCTCAGTCGGGCCTGTTGCAGACGCCTCTGTTCGGGGCCCGGCTGGCGCGCGTCGAAGTGATGCTGCAGGCGGTCGAATCCCTGCAATTGCGCGTGCTCGCCGCGCAACTGAAGGACAACAAGCCGGATGCGCGCGCCTCCGTCCTGAAACTGCGTAGCGTCGAGGTCCGTCAGGCCGCCGGCGAGCTGCTGATGGAGGCGTGCGGCGCCCGGGGCTTGTCCTTTGTGCGCTTCGAGGCTGGCGAAACGCCCCCTTTCGACGAGACCGATGAGGGCTGGTCCGCGAGCGCGGTCTGCTTCAATCTACGGGCGGCGTCGATCTATGGCGGCGCGAGCGAAGTCCAGCGCAACATCCTTGCCGACGCGGTGCTCGGGTTGGCGCGCTAGGCTGGAAGGGCGGCCGACCGAATGAACACGAACGATACGCTAACCGCCCGGCTCGATCGAATCGAATCCATTCAGGCGATCCAACAACTCGCGATCCGCTACGCCGTCGCCGTCGACAGCCGCGATCTCGACGCTTGGCTGGCGCTGTTTCCCGATGACGTCGATTGCGGCAAGCGCGGTCGCGGACGCGAAGCGCTGCGCGGGTTCATCGCGCCGCTGCTCAAAGATTTCTATCGCACCGTCCACTTTGTCTGCGGGCATCAGATCGATCTGCAGAGCGCTGACGAAGCAACCGGTCGCGTCTACTGCCGCGCGGAACACGAACGTGGCGACGAATGGATCGTTCAGGCGATCTGCTATTTCGACAGCTATGTCCGGAAGGACGGCGTCTGGTACTTCGCGCGCCGCGAAGAGGACTTCTTCTACTCTGCGGATCTGTTGGAACGGCCGCAGCAAACGGGGTTCGCCCGCTGGCCGGGTCCAGCGCCGAAATTCCAGCCCAAGATGATGGTGTCCCGCTTCCAGACCTGGCGGGACTTCTGGGCCGAGAGCGGCGAGGCCGATCTGCAGGCCATCACGGACCAGCCCGGCCCACGGCGCACCGAGCGAACCTAAGCATCATCACCCTGACGATGTACGCATTACGTTGAAATTGCGTGCCTTTTTAGCTAGCCGCTCGCCACCCTGGGAATTGACCCCCTCATTTTCGCCGGCTAGAGTTTTTTCGAACGATGTTCGAAAAATAGCACCGACCGAGGGTGGCATGAGGAAATACCTTCGCAGCGCCGAATACATCTTGTTTGCGGTCGAGAACCGCATCGCGCGCATCACGCTCAATCGCCCGGACAAGCGTAATGCGCTGCATCCGGCGATGCTGACGGAATTACGCGACGCGCTCACCGAGGCCGACGCGCTCAACGACGTCAATGTCATCATTCTCGAGGGCGCCGGAAAGGACTTCTGCGCCGGCTACGACCTCGTCGGCGCCTACGCGGGATACAAGGAAGGCGAAACGCCGCCTTGGGACGACAGCCAGTATCGCAGCACGAACGCTTCGCTCGACGACGATTGCTGGAACCTCGAACAGCAGCAAAAGCTGACGCTTGCTCTCTTCGACATGCACAAGCCGGTGATCGCCAAGGTGCAGGGCAATTGCATGGCTGGCGGCACCGATCTCGCGCTCATGTGCGATTTCATCATCTGCTCGGAGGAAGCGAAGATCGGCTTTCCAGCGACGCGCGCCAACGGCACGCCGCCGAACCAGATGTGGGTCTATCATGTCGGACCGCAATGGGCGAAGCGCATCATGATGACCGGCGATTGCGTGCGAGGCCGCGATGCGGCGCGCATCGGCCTTGTGCTCGACGCTGTGCCCGCCGCCGAACTCGACGCGGCTGTCGACGAACTGGCGCGGCGCATCAGTTTTGTCGATGCGGAACTCCTCTCCGCGCACAAGCGCATCGTCAATGCCGCCCTTGAACTGCAAGGCGCCAAGACGTTACAGCGCTTTGCTTCGGAGATGGATGCGCGCGCGCACCTGTCGAAGGGGCCGCGCCGCACGCAATTCAAAGCGGACATGGCCGAGCATGGCTTGAAGGTCGCGCTCAAGAACCGCGACGAACCGTTCGGCGACGGCATGGTCAGCGCCCATTGGCTCAAGAACAAGGACTGAGGCCCGTGTCCGAGAACTTTTTGACCGACGAGCCGATCGAGGGCGTGAAACGCATCACGATCAATCGTCCCGACTCGATGAATGCCTTCACATTCGCGATGTACCAGGAATTCATTGCAATTCTTGAAGGCGTCAAGTTCGACCCCAGCGTGCGCGTCGTCATTCTGACGGCGACGGGCAAAGCGTTCTGCACCGGCCACGATCTGCGCGCGGGGGGCTCGCCGGCATGGGTCGATCCAAACGTCGGCAAGGCCTACAACACAAAATACACGATGAGCGTGCTGGCCCAGATCCCGCCGCTCATTCGTTCGCTGCCCCAGCCGGTCATATGCGGCGTCAACGGCACCGTGGCCGGGATGGGCTACGCGTTGCCCCTCGCCTGCGACATCTCCATCGCCGGCAAAGCCGCCAAGTTTGTGAACTCCATCCATAACGCCGCCACCGGCTGCGAACTGGGCATGAGCTACATGCTGCCGCGCGCGGTTGGCGTGCAACGCGCGGCCGAATTGTTGCTGACGGCGCGGACCGTTCTCTCGGATGAAGCCGAACGTATCGGGCTGGTGCTCAAGACGGTGCCGGACGAAGAGCTGCAGGACGCCTGCCTCGAACTCGCCAAGGCGATCATGGTCAACGTGCCGCTCGGCGTGTGGACCACCAAACAATCGATGTGGCTGAACCAAAGCGCCGCAAGCCTCGAACAGGCGATGGAGATCGAAACCCGCGCTGTTTTCATGGCTCAATCGACGGAAGACGCGGCGGAGAAGCGCAAATCCTTCTTCGAGAAGCGACCGCCGAAATTCAGCAACAAATGAACGCTCGCGAAGCGCGAGGAGAAGCGATTTGAAGTACGAAACCATCCTCTACGACATCGAAGACGGCATCGCCACGGTGACGCTCAATCGGCCGGACGTGTTGAATGCGATGAACCCGCAGATGACGGACGAGCTGATCGCCGTTTTCGACGAGACCGACAAGGACGACGCTGTCCGCGCTGTCATCGTCACCGGCGCGGGACGCGGCTTTTGCGGCGGCGCCGATCTCTCGAAGGGGGCGTCGATCTTCGACAAGAACAGCCGTGCGGACTCGCCCATGCGCGAGGACGGCACGTTCGATTACAGCAAGGAGTCCGCACGCGACGGCGGCGGCAAACTCGCGCTGCGCATCTTCCAGAGCCTCAAGCCGGTCATCGCCGCCGTGAACGGCCCCGCGGTCGGGGTCGGCGCATCGATGATCCTGCCGATGGATATCCGGCTTGCGAGCGATACCGCGAAAGTAGGCTTCGTCTACGCGCGGCGCGGCATCGTTTTCGAATGCTGCTCATCTTACTTCCTGCCTCGAATTGTCGGCATCAGCCGCACGCTCGAATGGGCGTTCAGCGGCCGCGTGATGATGGCGGAAGAATTGAAAGCCGGTGGTCTGTTTCGCGACGTTCTGGCGCCCGATCAATTGATCCCCGCTGCGCGCGCAATCGCACGCGAGATTGCGGAATACACGTCGCCTGTCTCCGTTGCGCTTATGCGCCAGATGGCTTGGCGCGGGCTTTCGATGGAGCATCCGATGGAGGCGCACCGCGTCGAAAGCCGCGGCATCTGCACGCGAGGAAAGAGCGCGGACGCCAAGGAAGGCGTGCAATCCTTCATCGAAAAGCGCCCGCCGCACTTTCCCGGCAAGGTCTCCACCGACATGCCGGACTATTTCCCGTGGTGGGAAGAGCCGAAATATTTCTGAGCTGAATAATCGCGACACAAAAAAGGCCGTCGATGAAAACCGCCATCACCGAAATGTTCGGCGTCCGATATCCGATCCTGCTTGCCGGGATGGGGCGCGTGGCTTTGCCACGTATGGTCGCGGCTGTTTCCAATGCAGGCGGTCTGGGCGTTCTCGGCGCAGGCTCGACGCCGCCGGAGCAGACGCGCGAGTACATCCGCGAAATCCGCTCGCTCACCGATAAGCCGTTCGGCGTGAACACGCCGCTGATGATTCCAAATGGGCGCGAGAACGCCGAAGTGGCGCTGCAGGAAAAAGCCGCCATCATCAACTATTCCATGGGCAAGGGCGATTGGATCGCCGAGCGGGCGCACGCCTATGGCGGCAAAGTCATCGCCTCCGTCACGAACGTGCGCCTCGCACTCAGTGCGCAAAAGCACGGCGCTGATGCGGTGATCGCGGCCGGCATGGAAGCCGCCGGACACGCCGGCGACGTGACGACCTTTGTACTCATCCCGCGTCTCGCCGAGGTGCTGAAAATTCCCGTGATCGCCGCAGGCGGCGCGGCCAACGGCGCGGGGCTCATGGGCGCTCTAGCGCTCGGTGCGGCCGGCGTTTCGATGGGCACGCGCTTCTTGCTGACGCAAGAGAGCCCGCTACACCCAAACTTCAAGAGAGCGGCGCTCGATCTTGACGTCACCGACACGATCTTCTCCGATCGCTATGACGGTGTGTACAATCGAGTGATGCGCACGCCGGCCGCCCTGCGCGCTCTCAACGCGCGCATGAACCCGTTCACCGTGTTCTTCGATTCATTCACGATCGCACGCGATCTCGACATGCCCTATCTGAAAATGCTCGCGCAGGTGCTGGCGCAAGGTCCGGCTAAAACCTACGAAATGATGCGCATGTCGCAGATGCTCAAAATGCATACGATCACGCTCACGACGGGCGATGTCGAAACGGGCATGACCGCGAGCGGCATGTCGGT
>CAZSAW010000027.1:0-2596 GCA_964604745.1 uncultured Hyphomicrobiales bacterium | reverse complement strand
TAATAGAGCGCGACGACGAGCGTCTGGCTTCCCGGCCCGGCGGTGAAGAAGGTCAGCTCAAACATCGCGATGGTGCGCACGAGCACGAGCAGGAGCGCGGCGAGAATGCCGGGGGCGAGCAGGGGGATCAGCACATGCAGGAAGAGCCTGCCCGTGTTTGCTCCGAACACGCGCGCTGCAGATTCAATGCGCGGATCAATCTGCTCGATGAACGGCACCATCACCAGCACGACGAACGGCACGGTCGGCACGAGGTTGGCGAGGATCACGCCGGACATGTTGCCGCCGAGATGCGACTGGTAGAGCACGGTCGCGAGCGGAATGCCGAAGGTGATGGGCGGGATCAGCATCGGCAGCAGAAAGAGCAGAATGCAGACCTGCTTGCCGGGAAAATTTCTCCGCGCGAGCGCATAGGCAGCCGGCACGCCGATCAGGCCGGAGAGCAGCACGACGGCGCCAACGACCTCGAAAGTCACAATCAGCACGTCGTAAAGCTGAAACTCGTTCCAGGCCGATACGTACCAGCGCGTCGTATAGCCCGCCGGCAGCCAGGAATTGAGCCAGCGCGTGCCGAACGAGTTAACGACGACGGTCGCAATCATCGCCATGAAATTGACGATAAAGAAAATCATTAGCGCCCACATGGCGATGGACCACAGGCGTTCGCCGACGGTTTTTTGCCTGCCCATGACGATCAGCCTTTGCCCGCGCCGGCGGCGCCGCGATAGAGGAATCCGCGTCCGGCAAGGATCAGCATCACGACGCCAAGCTGGCAGAAGCCCATGAGCATCGCGATCGCCGATGCCATCGAGTAATCGTATTGCTCGTAGGCCGCCTGATATGCGGCGATCGATATCACGCGTGTCGCGCCGGCGGGCGCGCCAAGGAGCACCGCGGAGGGAAAGACCGAGAATGTCTGCACGAAGGACAGGCAGAGATTGATCGCGAGCCCCTGCGCGAGCAGCGGCAGCAGGATGTAGCGGAAACGCGCGCGCGCCTTCGCGCCCAATGTCGACGCTGCCTGTTCGAGCGAGGGATCGATGCCGGTGACGTAGGACAGCGTCAGCAGGAACGCGAACGGAAAGCCCGACAGCACGAGCGACAGCATCACGCCGGTGTAGTTGTGCACGAGGCGGATCGGCATAATGCCGACGAGGCCGAGCGTGCGGTTGAACCAGCCCTGCGGTCCGAGATAATTCAGCAGGCCTTCCGCGATCAGCACGGTGCCGAGCGTGATCGGAATGACGAGGATCGTCGTCAGGATGCGACGGCGTTCGAGCTTGCGCACCTGCATCGCGATCGGGATCGAGAGCCCGACATTGATCAGCGTTGCCGGAATGGCAAGCCAGAAGGTCGCCGCGATCGTGTCGTAGAGGAAGGGCGTGGAGAAGAACTTGCGATAATTCGCGAGCCAGTCTCCTGCCTTGGGCTGGAACGACAACACGAAACCGTAGATGAACGGATAGACGAACAGCGCAAGCACGAACAGGACGGCAGGCAGGACAAGCAGAGTCACGCCGTCGATATCGCGAAGCTTCAGCCGCGTGCGCAGCGGCACGTGCTCGGACGTGTCGATCGTGCTGTCGGTCACGACGCCGACCTCGCATAGACGAGAACGCGCGCCGGATTGGCTGCGAGACGGACCGTGTCGCCCTTCTGAACTTTTGCCGTGCTCAGGAACCAGACGTCTGTGCCGTCCGGCGCCTTGCCCGAGCAATAGAAGTTGTTGCCGTGGTAGAGTGCAGAGCTGACGGTGACCGTGAGCGGACCGTCGGGCGCGACCATGAGATCGTCAGGCCGGATGGCCGCGACAACGTCGCCTTCGCCGGCGCCGCCGACCGGCGTGCCCTGCAGCGTGACACTGCCGAAGGTCAGATTGAGCAGATTGCCGGCCTTCGTCGCCCGCGCGCGAATGAGGTTGCGATAGCCCATGAACTCGGCGACGTCGGCTTGCGCAGGCCGCGCATAGAGATCTTCCGGCGTGCCGACCTGCCGCACTTCGCCCGCGCGCATGACGACGATGCGGTCGGCAAGCGAAAGCGCTTCCTCCTGGTCGTGCGTCACATAAATCGTGGCCGAGCCGATCAATTCGTGAATGCGGCGGATTTCCGCACGCATCTCGAGGCGGAGTTTGGCGTCGAGATTGGACAGCGGTTCGTCCATCAGCACGAGCGGAGGCTCGATCACGATGGCGCGCGCAATGGCGACACGCTGCTGCTGACCGCCGGACAATTGGCCGGGAAGCTTGTCACCCTGGTCTCCGAGCCGCACGATCGAAAGCGCTTCTTCCACCTTGCGCGCGATTTCGGCCTTCGGGCGGCCCTGCATCGCCAGGCCGAAACCGATATTCTTGCGCACGCTCATGTGCGGAAACAGCGCATAATTCTGGAAGACCATGCCGAAGCCGCGTTCCTCCGGCGTCAGTTCGTCAATGCGGTCGGTATCGAGCCAGATTTTGCCGTTCGACAGGGTGAGCAGGCCGGCAAGGCAATTCAGCGCGGTCGATTTTCCGCAGCCGGACGGCCCGAGCAAGGCGATGAATTCGCCGCGCTTCACCGTCAGGTCGACGCCCTTCAGCGCGTTCACAGCGCCGAAA
>CAZSAW010000026.1:0-16916 GCA_964604745.1 uncultured Hyphomicrobiales bacterium | reverse complement strand
TGCGACTGTCTCGGACTCGTGCGCGGCGTCTATCGCGCGCTTTTCGGCGTCGAGCCTGAAATCATTCCCGCTTACGGCGCCGATTGGGCGGAGGCGGGCGGCGAGGAAAAGCTTGCGCAGGCGGGAGCACGTCATCTCGTTCCCATCGCTTGTGACGCCTTCGGGCCAGGCGATGTCGTGCTGTTTCGCTGGCGCGCGCATTGCGTCGCCAAACATGCGGCGATTGTTACGGCGACGGATCGCATGATCCATGCGCATGACGGCGCCGCCGTTGCCGAGGTCGCCATCGCAACGTGGTGGCGGCGCCGGCTCGCCTACGCATTTTCATTTCCCGGCGTGAGCGACTGAATCGTTTCCGCCACCGCGCGTTCTGGATATCTCTCATGGCTGCATTGCTTTTGTCCGCGGCGGGCGCGGCCGCCGGCGCATTGCTGGGTCCGGTCGGGGCGATCCTCGGCCGCGTCGCCGGTGCGCTTGCGGGCAACGTTATCGACCGTTCGCTGTTCGGGCCGCATCGCTCGATCGAAGGCCCGCGCCTGGCCGATCTCGACATCATGGCCTCGACCGAGGGCGCGCCGATCCCGCGCGTCTATGGACGCGTGCGCTTGTCGGGCCAGGTGATCTGGGCGACGCAGCTGGAGGAAGTGATCTCGACGCGCGACGCGGGTGGCGGGAAGGGCGGAAACGGCGGCAGCACGACGGCGACCACCTACAGCTATTTCGGAAATTTCGCCGTCGGGCTGTGCGAGGGACCGATCGGGCGCGTCGCCCGCATCTGGGCCGACGGCAAGCCGCTCGACCTGTCTGAGATCACGTTCCGCGTCTATCAGGGCAATGAAACGCAGACACCCGATCCGCTGATCGTCGCCAAGGAAGGCAGCGAGAGCGCGCCCGCCTATCGCGGACTTGCCTATATCGTCTTCGAGCGGCTGGCGCTCGCCGATTTCGGCAACCGCCTGCCGCAATTGTCGTTCGAGATTTTGCGGCCGGTGGGACGGCTCGAACAGGACGTGCGCGCCGTCACGCTCATCCCCGGCGCGACCGAATTCGGCTACGAGCCGGCAACGGTGGTGCGGACGATGGGGCCGGGGCAATCCGCACCGGAGAACCGGCATGTCGCGTTTGCACCGTCGGACGTGATCGCGTCGCTCGATGAATTGCAGGCGGTGTGCCCCAATCTCGAACGCGTGGCGCTTGTTGTCGCCTGGTTCGGTGACGATCTGCGCGCCGGCCATTGCCGCGTGCGACCGTGTGTCGACAACGATCAGAAGATGACACACGGCGCGACCTGGTCGGTTGCCGGATTGAACCGATCGGGCGCGCATCTGGTGTCGCAGATCGACGGGCGCCCGGCCTTCGGCGGCACACCGTCGGATGACAGCGTCACTCATCTGATTGCCGAGCTGCGCACGCGCGGCCTGAAGATCACGCTTTATCCGTTCCTGATGATGGATGTGCCGGCCGGCAACGCGCTCGCCGACCCCTGGACGGGAAGCGCGCCGCAGCCGGCCTATCCGTGGCGCGGGCAGATCACCTGCGATCCGGCGCCCGGCCGCATCGGGTCGCCGGATGGCACCGCGACGGCGGGGGACCAGGTTGATGCTTTCTTTGCCGGCGGCGGACCCGGCGACTGGACCTATCGCCGCATGATCCTGCATTACGCGACACTCGCGGCAGCGGCCGGCGGTGTCGATGCATTCCTCATCGGTTCGGAGCTGAAAAGTCTGACGCGCGTCCGTTCGGCTTCGGGCGTCTATCCGGCGGTCGATGCACTTGCCATTCTGGCTGCGGACGTGAAGGCGATCCTGGGCGCCGAAACCATCGTCACCTATGGCGCCGACTGGACCGAATACGGCGCGCATGTCGTCGATGAAGATGCGAGCGAAGTGCGCTTTCCGCTCGACCCCTTGTGGGTGTCGCCTGACATCGATGTGATCGGCATCGATTATTATGCGCCGCTGTCCGATTGGCGCGACACGCCCGATCATCTCGACCGCGCCGCGGCGTCGACGATTTACGATCGCGATTATCTGACGGCCAGTCTCGCCGCCGGCGAAGCCTATGACTGGTACTATGCCGGCGACGCCGCGCGCGCCGCACAGACGCGCAGCCCGATCACCGACGGCCTCGGCAAGCCATGGACCTTCCGCGCGAAGGATCTGTGGAGCTTCTGGTCACAGCCGCATTACGAGCGCGTCGCCGGCGTGGAGCTGCCGACGCCGACGGTCTGGGTGCCGCAGAGCAAGCCGATCTGGCTCACGGAAGTCGGCTGCCCGGCGGTCGACAAGGGCGCCAATCAGCCGAGCATTTTTCCCGACGCGAAGTCCGCGCTCGGCGGCTACCCGCATTTCTCCAACCGGCGGCGCGACGATCTCATCCAGCGCCGCTATCTCGAAACGATAGTTGCCGCATTCGCCGCCGACAGCGAGCGCAATCCGGTCTCGCCGCTCTATGGCGGGCCGATGGTTGAGCCGTCCGGCATCCACATCTGGACATGGGATGCGCGGCCATATCCCGTCTTTCCCGCGGCCATCGATGTCTGGAGCGATGGCGCGAACTGGGAGACGGGTCACTGGCTCAACGGCCGCTTTGGCGCATCGCAGCTCGAAGGACTGGTCGGCACGATCCTGACCGACAGCGGCGCGGCCGATTTCGATGCTTCGTCACTCGGCGACGGCCCGCTCGGTTACGTCATCGACAGGCCGATGTCGCCGCGCGCGGCGATCGAGCCGCTTGCGCGTGCCTACGCGTTTGACGCGCGCGAGGACAATGGCGTCCTGGTCTTCCGCCCGCGCGGCGGGCAAGCACTGGCAGAACTTGACGAGGACGCTCTCGTCTTGCCGAAGGAGGGCGCGCCGGCGCACCTCGTGCGCACCCAGGAAACGGAATTGCCGCGCGACGTCGCAATTGGCTTCAGCGACGGCAACGCCGATTACCGCCGCGCGGCCGCGACCTCGCGCCGTCTCGTCGGTGGGTCCGCGCGAACGCAGCAGGCCGATCTTGCCGTCGTCACTGACAGCGCCGCTGCGGAACGGCGCGCCGAGATCTGGTTGCAGGATCTCTGGGCCGGGCGAGAGTCGGCATCGTTTTCGCTGCCGCCGAGTCTCATGAAGCTCGCGCCCGCCGATATCGTCGGCGTGACGATTGGCGGCCGGCGCAGGCTGTTTGAAATCCAGAACATCGTCGATACCGAAAGCCGCGCCGTTGCCGCACGCTCGATCGATCCGGAAATCTTCGATCTGCCGCTTGCGCCGCCGCGCCCGCGCGCGACCGCGATGCCTGCCGCCATCGGCCCGGCCGATGTCGTGCTGCTCGACCTGCCGCTGCTCGATTCCCAAGGCTCGCCCATTCTTTCGCGGCTCGCGGTCTTTGCCGATCCCTGGCCGAGTGCGATCGCGGTGTGGAAGTCGACCGACGGGGCAAGCTATCAGCGGTCCGATCTCATTTTTGCGCCCTCGATCATCGGTGAGACACTCGACGATCTGCCGCGCGGTCCGACTGGCCGCTGGGATGCCTTCAATGCGGGGCGGGTCCGTCTGCGGGGAGGGACACTATCGTCGGTCAGTGACAGCGCCGTCTTCGCCGGCGCGAACGCGGCGGCGGTGCAGCGCCCGGACGGGGCATGGGAAGTCCTGCAATTCGCCGTCGCGGAATTGGTGGACGACAACACGTTCGCGCTGTCACGCCTTCTGCGTGGCCAAGCGGGAAGCGAATGGGCGATGGGCGATCCGCTGCCCGCGGGCGCGCCGTTTGTCCTCCTCGATGCACACGTCCTCGTCGCTGCACGCGGCCTCGACGCGCTGGAACGCACCGTGAAGCTTCGCATCGTCGCCGGCGGCCGCGATCACGGCGATCCGGCGGCCGTCGCGCTCGACATGACGCCGGCTGCCACGGCGTTGCGCCCGCTGTCGCCCGTGCATCTGCGCGCACGGCGCGCCGACGACGGCGTGATGCTGAGTTGGGTGCGCCGAACGCGCGTCGATGGGGATTCCTGGGCCGTGCAGGACGTGCCGCTGGGCGAGGATGCCGAGCAATATGCCGTCGACATCCTGTCGGGCGCGAGCGTCGTTCGCACACTGCAATCGTCGTCGAGCAACGCCCTATATCTCAACGCCGACGAACTCGCCGATTTCGGTTCGCCACAATCAAGCCTCTCGGTCCGGGTGGCGCAAATGTCGGCGGCTGTTGGGCGCGGCATTCCCGCTGAAGCAACCTTGAGCATCTGACAAACAAATCATGACAGACACCGTCCATCTCGGCTTGCCCGCTATCGAGGCGAGCCAGGCACAGAAGCACGTCACGCATAACGAAGCCCTTCGCATGCTCGACGCGCTGGTCATGCTGTCCGTGAAGGACCGCGACCTGTCGGCGCCGCCCGTATCGCCGGTCGAGGGCGACCGCTACATCGTCAAGGCGGTCGGCAGCGGCGCCTTCGTCGGCAAGGACGATGCCGTCGCGCATTATTGCGACGGCGGCTGGTTCTTCTATCCGCCACGGATCGGATGGCTCTGCTTCGTCGAGGACGAAGGTGCATTGCTTGCCTGGGACGGAGCGGCGTGGATCGACGCGTTGAACGCGATCGACATCAGCGAATTGCAGAACCTCGCGCTGCTTGGCGTCGGCACCACGGCCGACGCGACCAATCCGCTGTCGGCGAAGCTCAACAACGTCCTGTGGACCGCGAAAACGGTTGCGGAAGGAGGCGACGGTTCGCTGCGTTACAAGATGAGCAAGGAAAGCGCGGCGCAGACGCTCTCGGTCCTGTTTCAGGATAATTTCTCCGGCCGAGCGGAAATCGGCCTCGCCGGCGACGACGATTGTCATTTCAAGACATCGCCTGACGGCGCGACATGGGTCGATGCTCTCGTGCTCGACAAGACGACGGGCGCGGCGAAATTCAGCAGCGGCCTGTTCCTGACCGGCGACGTTTCGCCCGCACAGATCACGGCCAACCAGAACGACTACAATCCGGCAAATCTCGATACGGCGAGCGTGCTGCGGCTGTCGAGCGACGCCACGCGCAACGTCACCGGCCTCGCCGGCGGCGGCGATGGTCGTGTGCTCACGCTGCATAACGTCGGCACAAATCCGATCATGCTGAAGGATGCGAGTTCGTCGTCGAGCGCGGGCAATCGGTTCTCTTTCGGATTCGACGTCGCGTTGGCGGCGAAACAGTCGGTCACGCTCTGGTATGATGTGACCGACGCACGCTGGAGGCTCGTGGCATGGCCGCAACCGGTGCCGCGCGAGCGGCTGACAGCCAATCGCACCTATTATGTCCGCACCGACGGTTCGAACAGCAATGACGGCCTCGCGAATACCGCTGGCGGCGCGTTCCTGACGATTCAGAAGGCGCTTGACGTCATTCTCGGCTCGCTCGATCTTGCCGGCTACAACGTCACCATCCAGGTCGCCGACGGCACCTATGCCGGCGCGGTCAATATGGCCTCGGCCCAGGTCGGCAAGGGCCTTATCACCATCAACGGCAATTCCGGCACGCCGGCGAATGTGCTGATCTCGGTGACAGGTTCCGACGCCGTGCAGGCTTCGGTGCCGGGGGCGCGCCTGCATGTGCAGGCTGTGAAAATCGCGACCACGGGAAATTATTGTCTCGCCGCCAGGAACGGCGCGTACGTTACCTGGAGCAACGTCAATTTCGGTGCCGCCGGTTTCGCGCAGGTCGCGGCCTTTGCCGCGAGCGTCGCGCAGGCAACCGGCGCCTACGCCATCTCCGCCAGCGCGCCCGCGCATCTGTGGATCGAGGACGGCGCGGTCCTGATCGATCTCGTGACGGTGACGCTTTCAGGCACGCCGGCCTGGACGTTCGGTTTTGTGCTCGGCCGTAACGGCAAATGCAGCGCACTTCTTGCGGCCTTCAGCGGATCGGCCACGGGGCCACGCTACAGCCTCGCGCAGGGCGTGGTCATCAACACAGGCGGCGGCGGCGCATCCTACTTCCCCGGCAATGCGAGCGGGTCGGGAATGACCGCCACATTCGATGGATGGTACCTATGAGCTTTGCCAATTTCGCCGATCATTATTGGCGCGTGGCGACGCGTCCGGACGAGGTGTACTCGTCGGCGCGCGCGGCGGCGGGCGTCGATCCTTACGTGCCGCTCGACGATGCCGCCTATCGGGTCTGGTGCGCCACTTTCTGCGAACGGTTCGTGCAAGAAAATCCGGCGATGGAAGATGCGATCCGCGCGCGCGCCGAAAACGAGGGCTTCGCCACTCCGATCGCCTCGGAAGAGGAACTGATCGCCGTTTTGCTCAGGCTTTGTCCGCAGGCCTCGCCGATCAAAGCCTGGCGCCCCGACGACATTATCAACGCGGTTATCGCGATCGACGAAAACAAGGCCAATGCGATCCTTGCCGCGTCAAGCGAGGTGCAGAAGATGATGTTCCGCGGCGCAAGTCTCGTGCGCGAAGACAATCCGATGCTGGTTGCGGCGCTTGCGAGCCAGAACATCGCGATGTCGCAACTGACGGCAGCCATCGCCGCGCTGTAACCGCCGTATCGCCGATCAATCAAAACCCCGGCGCGCACCACTTAACGCGGCGACGCGGGATCGCGCTTTTTGTCAACAACAGGAGAACATCATGGTTTGGATGGGATGGATTTTGCTCGGCGCGCAGATCGCTGCGCTTGTCGCTTACCGCTACTTCAAAGGCAAATGGCCGCTCAAGCTCGACCTCTGAGGCGTCGTCATGGCGGCGAAAACCTATGACGATGCGCTCAAGCGCGTGCTGGTGCATGAGGGCGGCTACACCAATCACCCCTCGGATCCCGGCGGGGCAACCAATTTCGGCATCACGATTGCGGATTACCGCCGCTATGTGAAGCCGAATGCGACGGCGAGCGATGTGCGCACCATGACGCTTGCGCAAGCAAAGGCGATCTATCGCGCGCAATACTGGAACGCGCTGCGATGCGACGATCTCGCTGCCGGCATCGACTATGCATTGTTCGATTTCGGCGTGAATTCAGGAGTGAGCCGTGCGGCGAAATTCCTGCAACGCATTCTGGGCCTGCCTGAAGACGGGCGCATGAGCGACGGTCTCGTTCGGGCATCGAACAGTCGCGATGCCGCCGACCTCGTGCGCCGCCTCTGCGACGATCGTCTCGCATTTCTGCGCTCGCTGAAAACGTGGCCCGTGTTCGGCAAGGGGTGGGGGCGCCGGGTCGCGGAGGTGAGGGCCGCGGCGCTCGCAATGGCATCCGGCACCGGCACCACAGCGGCCACACCCGTCGCTTCAAGCAAGCACGGCACGCTGCTCGACGCCGTGGCGCGACGTGTCGCCGGCCTTTTCGCGAGGTCGTCATGATGGGGCTGCGGCAAAAACTCAAGGGCTGGCGGACGATGATTTTCGGCGGCGTCGTGGCCGGGGCGGGCGCGCTGCTCGATCTGCTCGACGCCCTGCGCGCCGTCGACATCACGCCGCTTCTGCCGCCGAGCCATGCGCTGAGAATCATCGCTGCCATCGGCGTCATTACGATCCTCCTGCGTCTTGCCACGACAGGGCGCGTCGGCGTCAAGGATCAGTGAGATGGGCGCGCTGTTGTTCAAGCTGCTCGGGTTTTTCGGCGGCGATATCTTCAGCCGCATCGTCGAGGCCGTCGCCGGCTATCTGCGGCTGAAGGCTAACGACGATCTGGCGCGCTATCAGGCTGGCGTTGCGGCCGACACGCAGATTGCGCTCGCACGCGTCAATGCCGAAATCGAGGCGCGCAAACTGCAGGCGCAGATCGTCGCCGCCGATCGCGGCTGGCGCGTGACCGCATGGATCCGGCCGCTCCTTGTCTACCCTTGCGTCCTGCATTTCGCCGCGATCGTGCTCGATTCCACGATCCCGCCGTTCGGCTCCTGGGGCATCGCCAAGCTCCCCGCGCCTTACGATCTCTATGAGCAGGCGATCATCCTCTCTTTCTTTATTGCCCGGCCCTTCGAAAAGGCCGCGCGCGTCTTCAGCGCCGCCCGGCGCTGACGCTTCGTCCCAAGGCTTGGCGATGCGGGCTTCGCCCGCTACATGATGGGCTCTTCTTTATGGGGCTCATCGACGATGAACGTCCGCGACGCGGTCGCCAGCCGCTTTTCCTGCCGCGCCTTCCTTCCCATCCCCGTTCCCGAAACGACCGTCCGCGATATCCTCGAACGCGCGGCACGCGCGCCGTCGGGCTCCAACCTGCAGCCTTGGCATGTCTATGCGCTCGCCGGCGACCGGCTCGAGGCGCTGAAGGCGATCATCGAGCCGCGTCACGGCGACCTGCCGCACGGCGACGGTCCCGGTTACGAAGTCTTTCCCGGCAAGCTGCACGAGCCGTATCGCACGCGACGCTTCGACGTCGGCTTGCAGCTCTACGGCTCGCTCGGCATTTCCTACGAGGATCGGCCCGCGCGCCTGCGCCAATACGCGCGTAACCTCGTTTTCTTCGATGCGCCGGTGGCGTTGTTCGTCTGTATCGAGCGCAGCCTCAATCCGGCGCAATGGGCCGATCTCGGCATGTTCCTGCAGACAGTGATGCTGCTTGCGCGCGATTACGGCCTTCACACCTGCGCCCAGCAGGCCTGGGTTCCATGGTCGAAGACTGTTTCCGACTTCCTCTCGCTCCCCGACCATCAGATGCTGTTCTGCGGCATGGCGCTTGGCCATGCCGATGAAAGCGCGCCGGAAAATTCCTGGCGCTCGCCGCGCGAGCCGCTCGACAGCTGGGCGAGCTTTTCAGGGTTTTGAGGCGGTATATTCATCACCGGTTCATGGCGGGGGGATTAGCAGGCGAGAATGACCCCCGCCCGCGCCGCCGCGCTCGTCCTCTTTTTCGCCGCCTTCGCGCCGCAGGAGCTTGCTGCGGCAGAAGCAAATGCGACCGAGGGACAAAAGTGCCTGACCCGCGAACAGCGGCGCGCGGCGATCGTGAGCAGGCAGGCGGTGCCGCTTGCCGTGGCGCTGCGCGCAGCACATGGACGGCGCGGCGATCTGCTCAATGCGCGGCTCTGCGACGGCCCGAAGGGACTTGTCTACCTGCTGACTCTTCTCGGCCGCGATGGCAAAGTGTCGCGCGTGACCGTCGAAGCCGAACCGGGCAAGGCGGAAGGGCGCTGACTGGGAGGTTTCTTCTTTGCGTCTCCTCGTGATCGAGGACGATCCCGACCTCAATCGCCAACTCGCAACCGCCCTGACCGACGCCGGCTACGTCGTCGATCGCGCGTTCGATGGCGAAGAAGGGCATTATCTCGGCGAGACCGAGCCCTATGACGCGGTGATCCTCGATATTGGCCTGCCGAAAATGGACGGCATTTCGGTGCTGGAATCCTGGCGTCGCGCCGGGCGGGCCATGCCGGTCCTGATGCTGACCGCGCGCGACCGCTGGAGCGACAAGGTGCAGGGCTTCGATGCCGGCGCCGACGACTATGTCGCCAAGCCCTTTCATCTCGAGGAAGTGCTGGCGCGCATCCGCGCGCTGCTGCGCCGTTCGGTCGGCCACGCCAAGAGCGAATTTGTCTGTGGCCCGGTGCGGCTCGACTCGCGCACCGGCCGCGTTGCGGTTGACGGAAATCCCGTCAGGCTGACGAGCCATGAATATCGTCTGCTGTCCTACCTGATGCATCACACCGGGCGCGTGGTCTCGCGCACCGAACTCGTCGAGCATCTCTACGATCAGGATTTCGATCGCGACAGCAACACGATCGAGGTGTTTGTCGGCCGCATCCGCAAGAAACTCGGCGTCGATTGCATTCAGACCGTGCGCGGGCTTGGCTATCTCCTGACGCCGCCGAGCGATGCGCGCTAATTCACTGGCGCTTCGCCTCTTTCTGTCGGCGACCGCCTGGACGCTGGTCATTCTCGTCGTCACCAGCATCGTTCTGTCCTCCCTTTATCGTCAGGCGGTCGAGCGCTCCTTCGATCGCAGGCTCGGCGTTTATCTGCGCACGCTCGTCGCCGACGTCGCTTCCCCCGACGACACGCCCGAGAAATTTCCCCAATCCGTCAGCGAGCCGTTGTTCGAGTTGCCCCTGTCGGGCTGGTACTGGCAGGTGACGCGGCTCGACGCCGCAAAACCCGACGTGCGGTCCTCGCGCTCGCTTTGGGATGGCGGCTTGCCACGCCTGCCGGAGCCGAATACGCCGGTGCTCGCTGGCTCGCTGCGCCAGGGTTATGTCGCCGGCCCGGAAGACCAGAAGCTTCGCCTCGTCGAACGCGTCATTGACCTCGGCGACGAAGGCCGCTTTCTCGTCGCGGTCGCAGGTGACGCGGCCGAGATCGACGAGGAAATCCTCGCCTTCGATCGCGCGCTGGCGATCACCTTCGGCGTGCTGGCCGTCGTTCTCCTCCTCATCACCGCGTTTCAGGTTCGCTTCGGCCTCGCGCCGCTCAAACGCATCTCGCAAGGGATCGCTGCGATCCGCGCCGGCCAGGCCGACCGGCTTGAAGGCAAATTCCCTGTCGAAATCGATTTGCTCGCGCGCGAAACGAACGCGCTCCTGGAAGCCAACCGCGCGATCGTCGAGCGCGCGCGCACGCATGTCGGCAATCTTGCGCACGCGCTGAAGACGCCGCTGTCCGTTCTCGTCAACGAGGCGGTGACGCGCGCCGACGATCCGCTTGCCACGAAGGTGCGCGAGCAGATCGACATCATGCGCGATCAGGTGACGCGACATCTCGAACGCGCACGTCTTGCGGCGCGCCTGACCGTCGTCGGATCCATGACCGACGTGCTGCCGGTCGTGCAGGCGCTCGCGCGCACCATGGAGAAAACCCATCATGACAAGGGACTGGCGATCAGGATGGATGCGCCGCAGGATGCGCGCTTTCTCGGCGAGCGGCAGGATCTCGAGGAGATGATCGGCAACCTCGTCGACAACGCCTGCAAATGGGCGCAGTCGCGCGTGGCGATCGAGGTATCCATGGAGCGCTCCGAACCGCAGCGGCATCTTGTGCGCATCGTCGTCGATGACGACGGCCGCGGGCTCACGCCGTCGGAACGCGAACAGGTGGCGCGCCGCGGCCGGCGGCTGGATGAAACCAAGCCCGGGTCGGGTCTTGGCCTTTCAATCGTGGTTGAGCTTGCGAGCCTCTACGGCGGCAACCTGTCCCTCGGCACGGCGCCAATCGGTGGCCTGCGTGCCGAGCTGATCTTGCCGGCGGCGTAGAAATACCGGCGTGGACATCGCACTGCGATACCCGACATTTGCCGCAATCGCCACGCGAGGTAACGCCTCATTCAGCATCCTCGCGTAGGGTCCGGCGGGATTTGCGAGGTCCGAAGTGGGGGACATTATGCGCTCGGTGAAGCTTCTTATCCTCGCGGCGTGCGGCGCGGGGCTTTCGGCTTGCGCCAGCGATCCCTACCACAGCTCTGCGTCCACCTATGGCCCGCCGCCTGCTTATGCGCCGGCACCACCGGCCTACGGGGCGGCGCCGGCCTACGATCCTTATGGCCCGGGGCCGAAGGAAAATGCGGGCACGGTAGTCGGCGCCGGTTCCGGCGCCGTCATCGGATCGGCTGTGGCCGGGGGCGGACCGGGCTCGCGTCTTGCCGGCGGCATGCTTGGCGCGGCGATCGGTGGGCTCATCGGCAATCGCATCGGCGCCGCGCTCGACGACGAGGATCGCGAGCGTGCCTACGTTGCGCAGATGGATGCACTGGAACGCTCGCCATCGGGGGCGCCGGTCTCGTGGGAAAATCCGGATTCGGGCCGGCGCGGAACGATCGTGCCAGGGCCGGCCTATGATCGGCGCGGCGCCAAGTGCCGCGCGTTCACACACACCATCTATATTGACGGTCGGCCGGAGATCGCGCGCGGCGCGGCGTGCCGCAATCCAGACGGAAGCTGGGCGCCGGCCTGATTGCGTGTGCGCCCTTCGCCAAGCCTGCATTTCACCGGAAATTAAGAGCAGCGGCGGTATCTGACAGCCTCGATCGCAAGACGAGTGATGCGTGATGGCCGACGGGCTGCCGGTTGAGAGGCTTCGCCAATATCTCAAGGAGCTGAAGCCGGAGGCGCAGGCGCTTCTGATCGCGGAACTTGAGCGCGGCCTCCTGCGCGGCGACGACATGCCGGGCGCCGAGCTCGTGCTGCAGGAATTGCGCCGCAGCGCCCGCGAATCCGGCCGGCCCGCTCAACGCATCGGCAGCCTCGCTCGCCTTTTCTTCCAGCCACTCGAACCGTTCCTCGTCGACGATAGCAGCGCCCACAAGCATCCCGGCCGCATCGCGCGCGCGGTGCTTGAACCGGTCTGGGAATGGATCGCCCGCGATCTCATGCCGGGCGAAGTCAAGGCGGTGTCCGAGGAGCTCACGCGGGTCAGCCAGGACGATGACGTGACGCGCGCCAATGTTCTTGCGCGCGGGTTTCAGGATCGCGTTGCCTTGCGCATGCGCGAGGCGCTTGATGTCGCCGCATCCGACGAAAAGGCGCGGCGACGGCTTGCGGCGCAGATCGGCACACCGCGTGCCATCGACGACGCGCGCGCGGTCCTCAATGCGCTGCAGCTTCGCGACGCGTTCGCGGCCTGGGGTGCGCGGCTGCCGGGTCACATCAAGTCGCTTGCCGACATTCCCCTCGACAAAGCCAAAGGCCTGCTCGACCAGATCGTCGGCGAGAAGGACATGTTCCTCCTCGGCCTCGTGATCGTGATGAGCCGGCTCGCGGCACCGTGGCAATTGATCCGGCTCGCGACGCGCGCCGCCGGCAGCGACGTCGCGGCGCGCGTGGCAGAAACACCGTACGCCATCGCCATCCCGATGGTGCTCGCTGAAATCGAGCGCATGGTTGGCGAGCTGAAATCCGAATTGCACACCGGGCGTGGAGTCGCCGTTGGCGCTTTGCTGAAAACCGTCCACGATGCCGTCCGCGGCGTGCGGACCGAAATCAACCTTGGAGTGGATTCCGAATGGGCGCGGGCGCTTGCCGACTTGCGAGGTGAAATCTCGCAGGTCCTGAAAACGGAAATCGAATCGATGCCCGGCCGCGTGCGCCGGCTGTTGCGGCTGCGTCCCGCACGGGAGATTGCCGCAGGATCGGTGCTCGATCGATCCGAGGTGGTCGATACGGAAGCGGCGATCGAGTTCGTCAACAATTGCCGCTTGTATGCCGGCGAACTCGCCATCAACGAATTGACGCTGCGCGCCTGGTCCGAGCTCGAACAATATCTCGAAGCGAATACCCAGCCCCTCGTGGACAGCCTCCGTCAGGCCAGCGAGGCTGACCGCAATTACCGGCAGTCGCAGCTCGACGCGGCCGTCCGCTTCTGCACCGTCGCCTTCGGCCAGGAATATGCCGCGTTGCTGACCAAGGCCGGCGACTTGGCCCTGAGCGGCGAACGAAAGGCCGCGCGCGCCTGATTTGCGCCTTTTTGCCTGAGCCAGACCAGCGCCGCAGGGTTGCGGTTCCGCCATCCGCATGGTGTATCAGCGGCCGATTGACCCATCGCAAGTCAGCGACAGGGCGCTGCATCTAGGTTCCGGCCGATGACCCTTTGGTTTGTGTTCGCGCTGATGACGGCGGCGGCGATTTTCGTCCTGCTGTGGGCGCTGGCGCGGCCGGTTGCGGTTTCGGCGGGCGGTGATCTCGCGGTCTATCGCGATCAGTTGAAGGAAATCGAGCGCGATCGGGACGCTGGCCTGATTGCTGCACCCGAAGCAGAGGCAGCCCGCGTCGAGGTGTCGCGCCGGCTGCTGGCGGCGGCGGACGCGCAAGAAACGCTGCCGTCGATGTCGTTGCAGCGTCGGCGCGCGGCGGCTGTGGCGGCGCTCGCGTTCCTCCCGGCGGGTGCGCTCATTCTCTATCTTGTGCTCGGGTCGCCGCTCGTTCCCGGAGCGCCGCTTTTTGCGCGCAGCCATCCGCCGCTGGAACGCCAATCGATCGAAGGCATGGTCGCGCAAGTCGAGGCGCATCTGGAGAAAAGCCCCGAAGACGGGCGCGGCTGGGAAGTGCTGGCGCCCGTCTATCTGCGCATGGGGCGTTTCGATGACGCGGTGAAAGCGCGCGGCAATGCGCTGCGCCTTCTCGGTGCGACCGCAACGCGCGAAGCCGATTTCGGCGAGGCGCTGACAGCCGCCGCGAACGGCGTCGTCACCGCCGATGCCAAGGCTGCCTTTGAACGCGCGGCGGCACTCGATGCGAATGAATTCAAGTCACAATATTTCCTCGGCCTCGCCGCCGAGCAGGACGGCAAGGAAGAAGCCGCGGCGCAAATCTGGCGCAATCTTCTTGCACATGCGCCGGCGGATGCGCCCTGGCGCAATATCGTGCAGCAATCGCTGGCGCGTATCGATCCGAAATCGGCAGCGCCCGGACCGAACGAGGACGATATCGCGGCCGCGCAATCGCTGAGCCCGCAGCAGCGTCAGGACATGATCAGCGGGATGGTCGAGCGGCTCGCTGCGCGCCTGAAAAGTGACGGCTCCGATCTCGATGCCTGGTTGCGATTGATGCGCGCGTATATGGTGCTGGGCGAGCGCGACAAGGCGCGCGCTACTGTCGATGATGCGCGCCGCGCGATCGGCGACGACGCCGGCAAGCGGCAACGCCTCGATGAGGCAGTGAAATCGCTTGGCCTCGCGGGATGATGGACAAAAAAAGACGATGACGCGCAGACAGCGGCGACTCGTATTGATCGGCTCCGGCCTCGCTGTAATGGCGGTCGCGGTGGCTTTGGTGCTGAGCGCGCTGAAGGATTCGATCGTTTTCTTCAACTCGCCGACGGATATCGTCGAAAAGGCGGTCAAGCCCGGCACGCGCGTGCGCCTCGGCGGACTCGTAGAGCCGGGCAGCGTGACCCGGCAGAATCTCGACGCGCGCTTCGCCGTGACCGACGGCAAGACGCAGATCAAGGTGAGCTATCACGGACTGCTGCCCGATCTGTTCCGTGAAGGGCAGGGCGTGGTTGCCGAGGGGACGCTGGACAGCAACGGCCAGTTTGTCGCCGACACCGTGCTCGCCAAGCACGACGAGAAATACATGCCGAAGGAAGTGGCCGATGCGTTGAAAAAGCAGGGCCACTGGAAGGACGACTACGGCAAGGAGAGCGCCGCGACGAAGGGGCAGTCGAAATGATGGCGTTTGCGCCGGGCAGGGAGCCGCGATGATCGCCGAGATCGGCCATTATGCGCTGGTGCTGTCGCTCGCGCTCGCGCTGTTCCAGGCGGTGGTGCCGTTCATCGGCGCGCGCCTGCGCGATCCTGCGCTGATGGGCGTCGCAGCGCCGGCGGCGATCGCGCAATTCGGCTTTGTCGCGCTGTCCTTCGCCGCGCTGACCGCCTGCTACGTCACGTCCGACTTTTCCGTCGCCAGCGTTTTCGACAATTCGCATTCGACGATGCCGCTCGTCTACAAGTTCACGAGCGTCTGGGGCAATCACGAAGGCTCGATGCTGTTGTGGGTGCTGACGCTCGGTCTGTTCGGGGCGCTGGTCGCGGCGTTTGCGGTCAATCTGCCGGCGACGCTGCGGGCCGATGTGCTCGCCATTCAGGGTGTGATTGCGGTCGCCTTTGATCTCTTTATTCTGGTCACGTCAAATCCCTTTGCGCGCTTGCCGCAAGCGCCGTTCGAGGGCCGCGATCTCAATCCGATCCTGCAGGACCCCGGCCTCGCCATCCATCCGCCGCTTCTTTATCTCGGCTATGTTGGCTTCTCGATAACCTTCGCCTTCGCCGCTGCCGCGCTGATCGAAGGCCGCATCGACGCTGCGTGGGCGCGCTGGGTGCGGCCCTGGACGCTGCTTGCCTGGATGTGCCTGACGCTCGGCATCGCGATGGGCTCGTATTGGGCCTATTACACACTCGGCTGGGGCGGCTGGTGGTTCTGGGATCCGGTCGAGAACGCCTCGCTCATGCCTTGGCTGAGCGGCACGGCGCTTCTTCATTCCGCGGTGGTGATGGAAAAGCGAAACGCGCTGAAGGTCTGGACCATACTCCTCGCCATCCTGACCTTCTCATTGTCGCTGATCGGAACCTTCCTCGTGCGCTCCGGTGTCCTGACCTCGGTACACGCCTTTGCGACCGACCCAATGCGCGGTGTCTTCATCCTTGCCATCCTGGTGATCTTCATCGGTGGAGCGCTCACGCTTTACGCCTGGCGCGCGCCGCTGCTGAAGCAGGGCGGGCTATTCGCGCCGATCTCGCGCGAAGGCGCGCTTGTGCTCAACAACCTCCTGCTGACGACGGCCTGCGCCACAGTCTTCGTCGGTACGCTTTATCCGCTCGCGCTCGAGGCACTGACAGGCGAGAAGATTTCCGTCGGCGCGCCGTTCTTCAATGCGACCTTCGCGCCACTCGCCGTTCCACTCCTCTTCGCCGTGCCGTTCGGGCCGATGCTTGCGTGGAAGCGGGGCGATCTTTATGGCGCGGCGCAGCGGCTGCTTGGCGCTTTCGCCGTGGCTCTCGTCGCCATGGCACTTGCGTTTGTCTTCGCCGGCCATCGCGCCGTGCTTGCGCCATTCGCCATCGGTCTAGCTGTCTTCATCATGATCGGGGCGCTGGCCGACACCGCTGAGCGCATCAGCCTGTTCCGCCAGCCGCTTGGCCTGTCGCTCCGCCGCGCACGCGGATTGCCGCGTTCCGCCTTCGGCACCGCGTTCGCGCATTTCGGTGTCGGCGTTCTGCTCCTCGGCATCGTGTTCGAAACGAGTTACGGCGCCGAACGCATCGCCGCGCTCAAGCCCGGCAGCACGGTCGCCGTTGCCGGGTATGAACTCAGCTTCGACGGCGTGATCCCGCGTCAGGGTCCAAATTATAGCGAACTGACCGCGCGCTTCACGGTGCGGGCAGGGGATACGGTGCTTGGGCGGATGGAGCCGTCGAAGCGCAGCTTCGCGGCGCGATCGATGACGACGACGCAGGCCGCATTGATGACGCGCGGGGCGAGCCAGCTCTATCTTTCGATCGGCGACGTCAATGCCGATGGCTCGGTGGC
>CAZSAW010000025.1:0-2206 GCA_964604745.1 uncultured Hyphomicrobiales bacterium | reverse complement strand
TCGCCGGTCGAGGGATTGCGCGTGAAGGCGACGCCGGTCGCCGAATCCTCGCCCATATTGCCGAACACCATCGCCTGCACGTTGACGGCAGTGCCCCAGCTTTCGGGAAGATTGTGCAGCCTGCGATAGGTGATGGCGCGCGCATTCATCCACGAGCCGAACACGGCGCCGATCGCGCCCCACAATTGCTCGTTCGGATCCTGCGGGAACGGCTTGCCGCTCTCTTCGGAGACGCGTTCCTTGTAGCGCACGACAAGGGCGGCCCAATCCTCGGCGTCGAGCTCGGTGTCGAGCGACACGCCTTTCTCGTCCTTGGCCTGTTCGAGCAAATCCTCGAAATGATGATGCTCGATATCGAGCACGACGCTCGAATACATGGTGATGAAGCGGCGGTCGGAATCGAAGGCGACGCGCCGGTCGCCCGACTTCTTCGCCAAGGCTTCGACCGTCTCGTCGTTGAGGCCGAGATTGAGCACCGTGTCCATCATGCCGGGCATCGAGGCGCGCGCCCCCGAGCGCACCGAGACGAGCAGCGGATTCTGCCTGTCGCCGAAGCGTTTCCCGGTCAGCGCGCCAACGTGGGCGAGCGCCGCGTCCACCTGCGCCGTGAGATCGGCTGGATATTTGTGGTTGTTGGCGTAATAGTAGGTACAGACCTCGGTTGTGATGGTGAAACCGGGGGGCACCGGCAGGCCGAGATTGGCCATTTCGGCAAGGCCCGCGCCCTTGCCACCCAGCAGGTTCTTCATCTCCGCTTTGCCTTCGGCCTTGCCGTCGCCGAAGGTGTAGACCCACTTCGCCATCACAAATCCCAATAGCTGAACGCCCCGCGTGTCTTGGCGGGTTTCTTCTTGCGATTCAACGCCTTTTGCCCGCGAGCCCAAGGCCGGCGATGCGCCCTTGCTTCAAGGGCGCTTTGCCAGGCGGGGCCGGGCTCAGTGGATAAAGCCGAGCCCGAGCAGGCCGACGATGATCAGATAGACCGCTACGATGAAATTGAGCAGGCGCGGGATGATCAGGATCAAAATCCCCGCGATCAGGGCAATAATCGGCTGCAAATGGGCGATGCTGATCGTCATGAAAGTCTCCGTCCTCAAACGCGCGGGAGAAAACGGCCGGTCCCGGCGACCGGTTCCGCGCCTGGCGCGCAGAATCAGCGGCAGGATAGCAATCGGCCGTGCCACCTGCCCTGCCGCGCGCACGGGCGGTGGATAGCTTGACTCCGCCGCCGCCGCGCAGTCCGATTCCGGTGTGCCGGCAACAAGAGCCGGATTTTTAAGGGGGGCCATCATGCCTAGATTGAATGCGCCGACGCAGCTCGTCTTTTTGATTTCGCTCGTTCTCGCGGTGCTCGGCGTCCTTGCGATCTTCATCACGATCCCGTTCGTCAGCGGGTATGCGTTCTGGTTCGTCACCGCCGGCTATGTCGTGCTGGCGCTTGGTTGCGTGCTGAAAGGAATGTAGCGAAGGACGCGCAAGCGTCCGCGCGCGACGAAATTCCGGGCCGCGGTGCCCTCCGCCTGCGACCCGGGCCGTCCGATGATTGTCCTGATTTCCGCGCCGGCCCGCTTGACAGCGCCGCGCGCAATGGGTCCGCTTGCCCTTGCTGGCGTCATGCCGGTTTTTCAATGGGGGGCGCGCCATGGCGCGACGCAGTCGTTCCAGTTCATTTCAGCTCAACGCACCGACGCAGGTCATTTTCCTGATCTCTCTCGTGATCGCCGCGGTCGCGGTGCTCTCGGTGCTGGTGCGTATTCCGAATGTCAGCCCGCACGCGGTCTGGATCGCCATCATCGCCTATATCGTGCTCGCCCTCGGCTGCGTGCTGAAGGGGATGTGAACGACTCGCCGGCGCACATTGCCTCTTCGCCCTCCCCCTTGTGGGGAGGGCGGCGAGTGCGGCAGCACGATCCGGGTGGGGAATGTCGCCGTACCCCACCCCGTTCGCCTTCACGACCGTACGGCGAGCGACCCTCCCCACAAGGGGGAGGGAGTCAGCCCTCGATCTTTGAAAAATCCGCGACCGCGCGCGTCGCCTCGCGGATCTGGTTGAGGAGCTTCAGTCGGTTCTCGCGCAGCGCCGTGTCTTCGACATTCACCGTCACCTTGTCGAAGAAGGAATCGACGATGGGGCGGAGCTTCGCCATCGCGCGCATCGCCGCAGCGAAGTCCTCGTTGCGGACGGCCGCTCCGGCCTCGTCCTTCG
>CAZSAW010000024.1:0-16455 GCA_964604745.1 uncultured Hyphomicrobiales bacterium | reverse complement strand
GATGCGCTGGCGCAGGCTTGTGACGATTGCTTTCGCGCTGCTTGTGTCAGGCGCGGCCTGGGCGGTTCAGCCCGACGAGGTCCTGTCCGATCCGGCGCTTGAGGCGCGCGCGCGCAACCTCTCGCAGCATCTGCGCTGTATGGTTTGTCAGAACCAGTCGATCGACGATTCCGACGCCCCGCTTGCGCGCGATCTGCGGCTGCTGGTGCGCGAGCAGCTCAAGTCCGGCGCGACCGATCAGCAGGTTCTTGATTTTCTTGTCGCCCGCTACGGCGAGTTCGTGCTGCTGCGGCCGCCCTTCAATTGGCACACGATGCTCTTGTGGCTTCTGCCCGTGCTCGTGCTTGCCGGAGGCGGTGGCGCAATCCTTCTCGCACGCCGGCGCTTGGGCCGTGAGGATACGGCCGTTGCACTGACGGACGCCGAACGCGCAAGGCTTTCCGAATTGATGCGGGATGAGCCCGGCGCAAGCCCGCGGTAGCCTGCAACCGTTTGAAAATATTGAGCAAACGGCTTCTTGTGACCTTACGAAGAATTAATGCCTCCGACAGTTCGCCGTAAGGCAGAACACACCATCTTATCGGTCGACAGATGCAGCACGCATCGCAACCGATCAGTGGAGAGGCTTTCCATGACTTCCAATACTCCAACGGATCCGAAGGCAGGCGGTCGCTTTTCCGCGCGCCGCCTCGTGCTCCTCGGAACAACCATTCTCGGCCTTGGCGCGGCGGCCATCGTGGCCTCGCCCGTCATCGAGCCGCACCTGGCGTTCGCGCAGAACGTCACGCAACAGGCGCAAACCGTCGCGCGTCCGGTCGGCTTTGCCGACATTGTCGAGAAGATCAAGCCGGCCGTCATTTCCGTGCGCGTCAAGCTCGACAGCACGCCGCAGATGAGCATGAGCGACGACGGTGACGGCAACAATCAGCTGACGCCGGGATCGCCGATGGAGCGCTTCTTCCGGCGCTTCGGCATGCCGAATGACATGTTCCCGAATGGCGGCCGCCAGCATCGTCAGCTGGTGACGGGCCAGGGATCGGGCTTCTTCATTTCCCCCGATGGCTATGCCGTCACGAATAATCACGTCGTCGAGAAGGCCGAGAGCGTCGAGGTCAAGACCGATGACGGCAAGAGCTACACCGCCAAGGTGATCGGCACCGATCCGCGCACCGATCTCGCGCTGATCAAGGTCGATGGCCGTAGCGATTTCCCGTTCGCGAAGCTCGCAGAAGGTGCGCCCCCGCGCATCGGCGACTGGGTGCTCGCGGTCGGCAATCCGTTCGGCCTCGGCGGCACTGTCACCGCAGGCATCGTCTCGGCGCGCGGCCGCGATATCGGCGCGGGCCCGTATGACGACTTCCTGCAGATCGATGCGCCGGTGAACAAAGGCAATTCCGGCGGTCCGACCTTCGACGTCGATGGCCGCGTGGTTGGCGTCAACACCGCGATCTTCTCGCCGTCCGGCGGTTCGGTCGGCATCGCGTTCGCGATCCCTGCCGACACCGTGAATTCGGTCGTCTCCCAGCTGAAGGAGCACGGTTCGGTCACACGTGGGTGGATCGGTGTGCAGATCCAGCCGGTGACGCAGGACATCGCCGACAGCCTCGGCCTGCGACAGGCGCAAGGCGCGCTTGTTGCCGAGCCGCAGACCGGCAGTCCTGCCGCGAAGGCCGGAATCGAGGCCGGCGACGTCATCACCAAGGTGAACGGCAACGACGTGAAGGATGCGCGCGATCTCGCCAAGCGGATCGCCTCCATGGCTCCGGGCAGCGCCGTGCATCTCGGTGTCATTCACAAGGGTTCGGAAAAGAACGTGACCGTGACGCTCGGCGAGTTGCCGAAGCAGCGTGAGGCGCGGGCCAATACGGACGACCAGGACGGCGCCAATCTTGGCCGCCTTGGACTCACGCTTGCTCCGGCCGGCAAGGTGGCCGGATCGGACAATGCCGAGGGTGTCGTCGTGACTGACGTCGATCCCTCCGGCGTTGCCGCCGATCATGGCTTCAAGAACGGCGATGTGATCCTCGAAGTCGCCGGCAAATCGGTCAACACGCCTGCCGATGTGCGCAAGGCGCTCGCCGCTGCGCGCACCGACGGCAAGCGGACGCTGCTGATGCGTGTGAAATCGGGCGACGGCACGCGCTTCGTGGCGCTGCCGATCAACAGGGCCTGACGAGTTGGGGCGTGCCGCCGGCATCCGTCGCCCCCGCCGGTGACACAACCCTGGGGGCGGGCTTTCGGGCCCGTCCCCACCTTAAATCCAGCCTCGGAGCCGGATTTTGCCCCCCATACCGGCTCCGGGGTTGATCGAGGGGGCGGCGGGTCAATCGCCGCCCCTTCACCATGCCTTCAATCCCCGACCGCACCGAATTCGAGAATTCGCTATTATCCGACGGCCTTCAAATCTGTCGGACACCCATGCGCCTGCTGGTTATCGAAGACGATCGCGACGCGGCGGACTATATCGTCCGCGCTTTGCGCGAAGTGGGCCACGTCGCCGATCAGGCGGGTGACGGGGAAGAGGGCCTCGCGCTCGCGCTCGAGGGCGGCTACGACGTGCTGATCGTCGACCGCATGCTGCCCAAGCGGGACGGTCTTTCCGTCATCACGGCGCTCCGCAACGATGGAATCGAGACACCGGTCCTCATTCTGTCCGCGCTCGGACAGGTCGATGATCGCGTCAAAGGCCTGCGCGCCGGCGGCGATGACTACCTGTCCAAGCCTTATTCGTTTTCGGAATTGCTGGCCCGGGTCGAGGCGCTGTCGCGGCGCCGTGGTGCGCGCGGCCAGGAAACGGTCTATCGTGTCGCCGACCTGGAACTTGACCGGCTGTCGCACCGCGTGTCGCGCGGCGAGACCGAGATCGTGCTGCAGCCGCGCGAGTTCCGGCTGCTCGAAGACCTGATGAAGCATGCCGGGCAGGTGGTGACGCGGACAATGTTATTGGAAAATGTCTGGGATTATCATTTCGACCCGCAGACCAATGTCATCGATGTGCACATTTCGCGCTTGCGCTCGAAGATCGACAAGGGATTCGCGCACCCCCTGCTGCACACGGTCCGCGGCGCCGGTTACATGATACGCGATACGTGACGGCGCTCGGTAAGCTTTTTCGTACCACCGCGTTCAAGCTGACGCTGGTCTATCTCGTCGTTTTTGCGCTGTTCGCGGCCTTTCTGCTCGCCTATTTCGCGCTCAACACGCGCCGTCTCATCACCGACCAGATCACACAGACGGTCGACGCGGAAATCACGGGTCTCGCCGAGCAGTACAACCAGGGTGGCATCCGCCGCCTTGTCATTGTCGTCGAGAACCGTTCGCGCCGTCCGGGTTCGAGCCTCTATCTTGTCACGACGTTCAGCGGCGAGGCGTTGGCCGGCAATGTGGGCTCGCTGCCGCCGGGTCTGCTGAACGACAATGGCTGGAAGGAAACCGGCTACCGCCGCCAGGACGAAAGCGACGGCGCCGAACATCACGCGCTTGTCCGCGTGTTCCAGATGCCCGGCGGCTTCCGCCTGCTGGTCGGGCGCGACCTCGAGGAGCGCGAGCATCTCTACGACATCGTCATCGCCGCCGGCCGCTGGTCGGTTGCGGTCGTTGTCGTGCTCGGCCTGATCGGGGGGTTCTTCGTGACGCGGCGCGTCTTGAAGCGCGTCGATGCCATGACGGAAACCACGCGACAGATCATGGAAGGCGATCTGTCCGGCCGCCTTCCGGTGGCCGGAACCGGTGATGAACTCGATCGTCTCGCGCTCAACCTCAACGCCATGCTGGAGCGGATCGAGGCGCTGATGGCCGGGCTGAAGGAAGTGTCCGACAACATCGCACACGACCTGAAAACGCCGCTCACCCGCCTGCGCAACCGATGCGAAGAGGCGTTGCGCGTCGCCACGAGCGAAAACCAGTATCGCGATGCGCTGCAGGATCTGATCGAGGAATCCGACGGCCTCATCCAGACGTTCAATGCGCTTTTGATGATCGCGCGGGCCGAATCGGGTCAGGCGCGCGACAATATGATGGAATTCGATGCTGCGGATATTGTCCGCGACGTCTGCGAGCTTTACGAGCCGCTGGCAGAAGAAAAAGGGATTGGGCTTGACGTCAAGGCTCCGCTTCCTGTTCTGGTGCATGGCAATCGTGAGCTGATCAGCCAGGCGCTTGCCAATCTGATCGATAACGCCATCAAATACGCCGTCCCGGCGGAAAAATGCGGCTCGGGCGGTGGAGGCATTGAAGTGGAAGCGTTGACCGAAGGAGATCGCGCCCTGCTGGTGATCGCGGACAAGGGGCCGGGCATCCCGGAGCCCATGCGCGAACGGGTGATCGAGCGCTTCGTGCGGCTCGAGCAAAGCCGCTCGGTACCCGGCTCCGGGCTCGGCCTCAGCCTCGCGGCAGCCGTCGCGCGTCTGCACGGCGGCGAATTGCGGCTTGAGGACAACAAGCCCGGGCTGAGGGCGGTCATCGCTCTGCCGCGCGCGGCCGCTCAGAGCGCGGGATGACGGGGCAGGGGCGAGCCCCGGATTCTTCTGCTGAGTTGGACGATCGGTCGCTGGCAGCGCGGATCGTCGCCGCGCCGCATTTGTCAGCATCCGCGGGGGATCGTGTCGGCGCGTGGCTCGTCGACATCGCCGACCGCGATACCGCCGACGCCCTTGCAGAAGTATTCCGCGCGCATCCGCCGACGCACGCGCTGGTCCGGGGGATCGCGGCCTATTCCCCCTATGTATGGAAGCTCGCGTCGGCCGACCCGCGCCGGCTGCTCGCGCTCCTGACGTCGGAGCCGGAGCGGCATCTTGATGCGTTGTTTGCGCAGACACGGCAGAGCGTCGCGTCGGCTACGGGTGAACACGACATCATGCGGCTCCTGCGCCGCATGAAGGCGGAAGCCGCCTTGCTGATCGCCATGACCGATATCGGCGGCGTCTGGCCGATGATGCAGGTGACGCGCGCGCTCACCGAGCTTGCCGACCGGTCCGTTCAATTCGCTGTCCGCTTTCTGCTGAACGATGCCGTCCAGCGCGGCAAGCTCAATCCGCCCGACCCGGCGGCGCCCGAAGAGGGCTCGGGCTATATCGTGCTCGGCATGGGGAAGATGGGCGCCTTCGAGCTCAACTATTCAAGCGACATCGATCTCATCGTTTTCTTCGATCCGGCGGCGCCGGGCATCGCGCCGGGTGTGGAAGCGCAGGCGCTTTACATCCGCATCACGCGCGCTCTGGTGAAATTGCTGCAACATCGCGAGGCGGATGAATATGTCTTCCGTGTCGATGTGCGGCTACGGCCCGATCCGGCATCGACGCACATCGCGATCTCGACGCCGGCGGCGATCGAATATTACGAGACGCGCGGGCAAACGTGGGAGCGGTCGGCGCTGATCAAGGCGCGGCAATGCGCGGGAGATTTCGCCGCGGGCGAGGCCTTGCTGCAGGAATTGTCGCCCTTCGTGTGGCGCAAATCGATGGACTTTGCCGCGCTCGCGGACATTCACGCGATGAAGCGCAAGATCCACGCCTATAAGGGCCATGGCGAGATCGCGGTCGCCGGTCACAATATCAAGCTCGGGCGCGGCGGTATCCGCGAGATCGAATTCTTTGCGCAGACGCAGCAACTGATCGCCGGCGGCCGTCACTCCAACCTGCGCGACCGCAGCACGCTGGCGACATTGCACGCACTCGCGCAGGACGGCTGGATCACCGCCGATGCCGCGCGTGAACTTGAGGCGGCCTACCTGTTCCTGCGCAAGGTCGAGCATCGTCTGCAAATGGTCGCGGACGAGCAAACGCACACATTGCCGGCGGAGGCGGACGAGCTCGAGCGCTTTTCCCAGTTCCTCGGCTATGCCGGCACGCAGGCTTTTGCCGAGGCACTCGTGCCGCAACTGCGCATCGTTCAGAATCACTATTCGCGTCTGTTCGAGCAGGCGCTGGAGCGGACATCGCAGGCCCCGTTGGCGTTTCCGGCGGATCGGGACGATCCCGAGACGCTCGATCGGTTGGTGGAGATGGGCTTCCGCCAGCCGTTGGAAGTCTCCGCGCTGGTGCGGCGCTGGTTGTCGGGAAGCTATCCGGCCTTGCGCGGCGAATTTGCGCGCGAGCGCCTGCACGAACTCTTGCCGCTTCTGTTCGAGCACTTCGCGCGCAGCGACAGCCGCGATTCCATCGTTCCGGTCTTTGACCGCTTCCTTGCGCATCTGCACGCGCCGTCGGGCGCGTCGCTTCTCTCGCTCCTGCGCCAGAACCCGGAATTTCTCTCCCTGATCCTTCTCATCCTCGGCACCGCGCCGCGACTGGCCGATACGCTCGCGCACCATCCCCAGGTGCTCGACGCGCTGATCGATCCGGCCTTTTTCGGCGAATTGCCCGATCGCCCGACGCTCGAAGCCGAACTCGCGCGCACGCTCGCCGAGGCATCTGCCTACGAGGACTTTCTCGACCGGCTGCGCCTGTTCGGGCAGGAACACATGTTCCTGATCGGCGCGCGCATCCTCTCCGGGACCGTCTTTGCCGGGCAGGCGGGCGAGGCCTTTGCCACGCTCGCCGACGTCATGATCGGCGCCTTGCACCGTGCGACCGAGGATCGCTTCATCGAGGCGCATGGCCGCGTTGCGGGACAGAACACCGCCATTCTCGCCATGGGCAAGCTCGGCGGCTACGAGATGACGGCGACCTCCGATCTCGATCTCATCGTCGTCTATGATTTCGACGAGCAGAATCCGCAATCGGACGGACAGCGTCCGCTTTACGGTGCGCAATATTTCGCGCGTCTGACGCAGCGGGTGATCAGCGCGCTGACGGCGCAGACGAATTACGGCGCGCTCTATCAGGTCGACATGCGCCTGCGCCCGTCAGGGCGCTCCGGGCCGGTAGCGACGCAGATCGATGCATTCAAAAGCTATCAGGAAACCGAAGCCTGGACCTGGGAGCACATGGCGCTGACGCGCGCGCGCGTCGTCTCGGGCGACGCCGGCTTTGCCGCGCGCGTCGCGGCCGTGATCCGCGGAATCCTGTGCACGCCGCGCGATGCGGCTGCGATCGCGGGCGATGCGTTCGAGATGCGGCAGGCGATCGCCAAGGAGAAAGGCGAGGCCGACCGCTGGGATCTCAAATATGCCGCCGGCGGTCTGATCGATCTCGAATTCATTGCGCAATACCTGCAGCTCGCACACGCGGCGCAACATCCCGAAATCCTCGACACCTCGACCGCGCGCGTGCTCGACAAGGCGGCGCGGCTGGGCCTTCTGTCGGGCGAGGATGGCGATGTGCTGCGGCCCGCCGCGCGGCTCTATCACGACCTCAGCCAGATTTTGCGCCTCTGCCTGTCGGGTCCGTTCGATCCGAAGACGGCGGGCGCGGGCCTGCTCGGCCTTCTGACGCGCGCGGCCGACGTGCCAGATTTTGCCACCCTCGAAGCACATCTTGCCGAAACGCAGGTGCGCGTGCGGCAAAGCCTCCTGCGCATTCTCGGCAAGGGCTGAACGTCCTTTCAGAGCAGCATACCTTGCGGCTCGGCAGGGAAACCGAGCAGCGGCAGCCGGACGAGAACCAGCGTACCTTTTCCGGGCGTCGAGCGAATGCGCATCTTGCCGCCATGCAGATCGATCAGCGATTTCGCGATGGCGAGCCCGAGACCCGAGCCGTGCTGCGTCTTGGTGAGCTGGCTTTCGACCTGCTCGAAGGGACGGCCGAGCTTCCTCAATGCCGCTTTCGCGATGCCGATGCCCGTATCCGCGATGGCGACCGTGACGCAGGTGCGCGTCGCCCGCGCACGCACGCTGACGCGGCCGCCGCCCGGCGTGAATTTCACCGCATTGGAGAGAAGGTTGAGCGCGATCTGTTTCAGCGAACGCCGGTCGGCATGCAGGACGATCCCCGACGCGATGCGCGAGGAGAGCTGAAGATCCTTTTCCTGGGCGCGGGCCGAGACGACCCGCATGGCATCGGCGAAGATGCGGTCGAGCGCGACATCCTCCGGCTCGAGCCGCAGACGGCCGGCCTCGATTTTCGACATGTCGAGGACGTCGTTGATGACGTCGAGGAGATATTGCCCGCTCTCGCGGATGTCGCGGCAATATTCGTGGTACTTTTCTGCACCGAGCGCGCCGAACATTCCCGATTCCATGATCTCGGAAAAGCCGATGATGGCGTTCAGCGGCGTGCGGAGCTCGTGGCTCATATTGGCGAGGAATTTCGATTTCGCCTGGTTGGCTTCCTCCGCCCGCGTCTTTTCTTCCGCATATTTCTCGGCAAGTTCGGTGACCTGCTGCTTCGACGCGCGCAGATCCTCGATGGTCGCGAGCAGGCGTTTCTCGCTCGCCATCAGCTTGCGTTCGTGCACCTTGAGCTGTGTGATGTCGGTGCCGACCGAAACGTAGCCGCCGTCCTTGGTGCGGCGCTCGCTGATCTGCAGCCAGTGGCCGTTGTCGAGCTGCGCTTCGAATGTGCGCGCGCCGGGGATTTGCGGATCGTCGATCTTGGTGCGGATGACGTGCTTGCGGCCCGCCGCCACGACGCTTTCGTAGGTTGCGCCGGATTCGACGGTTTCGTCTGGCAGGTCGTGCAAAGCCTGGAAGTTCGAATTGCACAGAACCAGTCGATTGTCGGCGTCCCACAGCACAAAAGCTTCGGGGATGGTCTCGATGGCGTCACGCAGGCGAAGGTCGGCGGCGGCCGTTTTCTCGGCGAGCGATTTCTGCTCGGTGATGTCGACCGTAATGCCGATCAGATGCAGGCCGGGCTCGCCAGGCTGGCGCACGAGTTCGCAGCGCGCGCGCAGCCACACCCATCTGCCGTTGGCGTGGCGCATGCGGAAGGCGTGGTCGATGGTATTTGTTCGCGCTTCCGCAAGCTGCGCGGCGATCTCGTAAAGCTTGATGTCATCGGGATGGACGAGCTTGTCGACCTCGCCGAAGGCGAGAAGATCGTCCTTGGCGTCGAGGCCGAGGATCGCGAACATCGAATGCGACCAGAAGATACGGCCGCGGGCGAGGTCCCAGTCCCAGAGGCCGCAACGGCCGCGATTGAGAGCCGTATCGATGCGGCAGCGAACGGTTTCATAGATCGCGTCGGCCTCGCGCGCGCGTGTGGCCTGCCAATGAAAGGCAAAGCCGAGGATGAGGAGGACGAATCCGGTCGTCGCCGAGAGCGTCACGGTCAGCGCGGTATCGGAGCGCCAGCCACCCAGCGCGTCGGCGCGTGGCTGCAACACCGTGAGTTGCCCGAACGGCGCGCTGAGGCTTCGCACCGTGGCGAGCACGGACGTCCCGTCCGCGATGGTGATTTCGAGAACGCCGGCATCCTCGCCGAGGATGGTGAGCGGCTGGGTGTCACCGATGATGGCGTGCAGACGGCGGCCGACGATACCGGCCGTCGCCGGTGCGGCGGCGATGACCATGCCATCGGTGTTGCTGACGAGGATTTGCCGGCCGCCGGCGAGAGTGCGTGCGGTCAGGGCCTGATTGAGGGCATTCTGTGCGTCCTGCCAGGCCTTCGTGCCGTCAGCCGGGCGGGGCCGTGCGAGGCGTTCGCCCAGCACCTCGGCAATGGTCGCGAGGTCGTTGCTGGCGTTTCGCAGCGTCTGCTGGCGGTGGTCGAGCACCTGAACAGTGGCGCCGACCGCAATCGTGACGAGAAAGGCGATGATGAGGGCAGGGACGGCGCGGCGCAGCGCCGGCTCGGCCGTCAGCAGCCGCCGGTAGGCGGGCTTTGCGATCGACTGCGCCAGTCCCTTGATGGAATCGGGACGTGCGGACGCGCTTGCTGCGCCAGCGCGCGCCATCGACGGCCTCCGTTTGGATTGTCGCTTGCCACCCTTGATCGGAAAGATGTGTGCCGCATCGCCCCGAATCACCGCTGATAAGAATCGAAAGTGCGTGATTTGTCGAGAGTCACGCGAGTCAAGAGGGCAAATAAACTTGCAAACACTTTTGCCGCAGTGAAATGCGCGCGGGACAATTCGCGCGCGAAATCAAGTGTTTGAATCCGCGATGTCGGGCCGGCCGAAAATCAGTCGGCGAGCGCGCGCGTGACGATGTCTTTTGTATCTGCCGACAGTGTCGTGCTCGCTGCGACGCGGCGCAGCGCCGCCTCCGCGTGCGCGCGCCGTTCGCTCTCCAGCGCGCGCCAGGTCTTGAATGCCGTCATCATGCGCGCCGCGACCTGCGGATTCTTGCCGTCGAGTTCGAGTGCAACACCGGCGACGAAATCGTAACCCTGTCCATCACGGCGGTTGAATTGCGTTGGATTGGCCTGCGCGAACGAGCCGATCAGGGAGCGCACGCGGTTCGGATTGGTCATCGAAAAGGCCGGATGGCCAGTGAGCGCGCGGACGCGGTCGAGCGTCTGTTCTTCCGGAATGGCCGCCTGCAGGCCAAGCCATTTGTCGATGATCAGAGGCTCGGTCCTGTAGCGCTCGTAGAAATCCGTCAGCGCCTCGTTGCGCTGAGCGACATCGTGCTGCGCGAGAGTCGAGAGGGCCGCCAGCCGATCGGTCATGTTGTCGGCAGTCCGGTATTGCGTGAAGGCGCGTGCGATGCTCTCCGCCGCGCCGGTCGCGGCCATGAGGTCGAGCGCGGCATTCTTCAGCGAACGGCGGCCGGCGCTGATCGCATCGGGACTGTACGGTTCGCGCGTCGACAACGCTTGATACGCGGCCGCGAGCGGCACACCGAGCGAGCGGCCGATCGTCGCGCGCAGATGCGTGCGCGCGCGATAGATCGCGTCGGGATCGACATCGCGGGCGATTTCCCGCGCAATATCGGATTCCGTCGGAATGGCGAGCACCTGTGCGATGTAGGCCGGTTCGAGTCGTCGGTCGGCGAGGATCGCGCGCAACGCGTCGATCAGGCCTGCGTCTTCGGCAGGCGCTCGGCTCTCGCGCAACGCTCCGACATTTCCGGTCAGAAGCCGAAGCGCCAGCGTCTGCAACGCCTGCCAACGGTTGAACGGATCGCTGTCATGCGCGGCAAGGTGCTGCAGGTCGGTGGCCGGCAGATTGTCCACGAGCTTGATCGGCGCGGAGAAGCCGCGATTGAGCGAGGGAATGGGACGCTCGCCGAGATCACGGAAGGTGATGCTTTCGCTCTTTTGCGTGAGCGCGATCACGCCGTGATCGACCGCGGCACTGTCCGTCTCGATTGGCAGGTCGCGTCCGTCTGCGCCGACGAGGCCGAAGGCAAGTGGAATGACGACCGGCTCCTTGACCGGCTGACCGGGTGTCGGCGGCGTCGCCTGCGCCATGTCGAGACGAAACGTCTTTGCCGCTGCATCGTAATGAGCGGAGACGACGACCTCCGGCGTGCCGGCTTGCGAATACCAGCGCATGAACTGCGTCATGTCGCGGCCGCTGACATCGGCGAAGCATGTGATGAACTGCTCGACCGTCGCCGCTTCGCCGTCATGGCGCTGGAAATAGAGATCCATCCCGGCACGGAATTTTTCGGCGCCGATCAAGGTCTTGAGCATGCGGATGACTTCCGCGCCCTTTTCGTAAACCGTCGCCGTGTAGAAGTTATTGATTTCGTGATAGATTTCCGGTCGGACCGGATGCGCAAGCGGGCCTGAATCCTCGGTGAATTGCTGCGCGCGCAACAGCCGCACATCGGCGATGCGCTTCACCGGACGCGAGCGCTGATCGGAGGAAAATTCCTGGTCGCGAAAGACCGTCAGTCCTTCCTTCAGGCAGAGCTGAAACCAGTCGCGGCAGGTGATGCGGTCGCCGGTCCAGTTGTGAAAATACTCGTGCGCGATGATCGCCTCTATGCTGGCAAAGTCGCCATCGGTCGCGGTCTCGGGCGAGGCGAGGACGTATTTGTCGTTGAAGACATTCAGTCCCTTGTTTTCCATTGCGCCCATGTTGAAATCCGACACAGCGACGATCATGAAGATGTCGAGATCGTATTCGCAGCCGAACGCCTCTTCGTCCCAGCGCATCGAGCGCTTGAGCGAATCCATCGCATAGGCGCAGCGGGCTTCCTTGCCCGGCTCCACATAGATGCGCAGCACGACGTCACGGCCCGATTGCGTCGTGAAGTGATCCTCAACGCAACCGAGCGCGCCGCCGACTAGCGCGAACAGGTAGGACGGTTTGGGAAAGGGATCGTGCCAGACGGCGAAATGCCGTCCGCCGGGAAGATCGCCGGATTCGATCAGGTTGCCGTTCGCGAGCAGGATCGGCGCTTCGGCCTTGTCGGCCTCGATCCGCGTCGTGTAGACCGCCATCACGTCCGGGCGGTCGGGAAAATAGGTGATGCGGCGGAAGCCTTCGGCCTCGCATTGCGTGCAATAGGTGCCGCTCGAACGGTAAAGCCCCATCAATTGTGTATTGGCCGACGGGTCGAGTTCGGTCTCGATCTGAAGTTCAAACGGGCCGGCTGGCGGTTGCGGGATCACAAGCCGCTCCGCGGTCGCGCTGAATTGATCGACCGGCAGCGCAGCCCCGTCGATCGCGACCGATACAAGCTTCAGGTCGTCGCCGTCGAGTACAACGGGCGCTGCACCGGCGGCCGGATTGGGCTTCAGCTGAAGCCGCGCGCGCACGCGCGTTTGCGTCGGACGAAGCACGACGTCGAGGTTCACCGTTTCCACGAGCCAGGCGGGAGGGCTGTAATCTGCGAGGCGAACGGGGTTGGCTTGCTCGGTGCGCATGCTTATGGATCACTCCTGAGGGGTGCGAGACTGATCTATGGCCTTCCGGTCTGGAGAGTAAAGGCGTTCACGTTATGGCTGTGATGCGGCTGATGGAGCTTGCCAGGCCTCGCACGCCGCTGGTGCCGCGCGAGCGGTCCGTGCCGCAGCCCGGACCTGGCCAAATCCTCGTCAAGGTTGCAGCCTGCGGCGTCTGCCGCACCGATCTGCACGTCGTCGATGGCGAATTGCCGGACGGCAAGCTGCCGATCGTGCCGGGCCACGAGATCGTTGGACGCGTTGACGCAATTGGCGCGCAGGTCAGCGGATTTGCACACGGCCAGCGCGTGGGCGTGCCGTGGCTCGGCTATACGTGCGGCGTTTGCCCCTATTGCCGCGCGGGCAAGGAAAATCTCTGCGACGCTCCGCTCTTCACCGGCTACACGCGCGACGGCGGCTATGCCACGCATACGATTGCCGATGCGCGCTACTGCTTTCCACTGCCCGAAGGGCCGGACGATGCGTCGCTCGCGCCGTGGCTCTGCGCCGGACTGATCGGCTGGCGCAGCTATCGCTTTGCCGGCGAGGGCAAGACTCTCGGCATCTACGGGTTCGGCGCCGCCGCGCATATCCTGGCGCAGATCGCGATCTGGCAGGGCCGCCGCGTCTATGCCTTCACCCGCGGCGGCGATCGCGCCGCGCAGGACTTCGCCCGTTCGCTCGGTGCCGTCTGGGCCGGAGGCTCGGACGAGCCATCGCCCGAGCCGCTCGATGCGGCGATCATCTTCGCACCGGTCGGAGCGCTTGTGCCGGCGGCGTTACGCGCGGTGAAGAAGGGCGGCCGTGTCGTCTGCGGCGGAATTCACATGTCGGATATCCCAAGCTTTCCCTACCGTATTCTCTGGGAAGAGCGGCAGCTTGTCTCGGTCGCCAATCTGACGCGCAGCGATGCGCACGAGTTCCTCGACATTGCGCCCAAAGCCGGCGTCAGAACCGAGGTGACGCGCTATCCGCTCGACAAGGCCAACGAGGCGTTGTCGGATCTGCGCGAGGGCCGTCTGCAGGGCGCGGCTGTTCTCATTCCGTAGCGGACCTTACCGCGAGGGTTCGGCGTGACCGATGACGCGCTTGAGCGTCGGGAAGAGACGGCGCAGGCCGCGCTCGACATCGTCGACCTTCTCGTGCACCGCGTGAACCGACTCACCCCGGCCAACGTGGCAATGAAAATTGACAATGTCGCCATGATCCGTTTCGCGAACGCGTACGTCGTGCACATCGCGGAGCGTCCCGCCTTTTGCGATCAATTCGGACAGGGCGGCCTCGACCTTCTTTGTCTTGTCGGGTGCCGCGTCGCGGCCGGAAATGTCGTCGACCTGCAGCGGCTCGATATGCGTTTCGACCTCGACGCCGGGCCCAAGCTCCTCCGCCACGGCATTTTCCAGCCCGTCGGCGATCTCGTGCGCGGCGCCAAGCGTCATGTTGCCGTCCACCTCGAGATCGAGCGAGACCGAGAGTTGATCACCGATCGCGTGCACAGTGACGTGGTGCACCAGCAGCCCGCGATTGCGCGCAATCACCGCAACCCGTTCGAGCACAGTCTCGTCGTCGAGGGCGCGCGGTTCGGTGGTGACGCTGACCTCCGCATCCGGCATGTCGGCCCGGATCGCCCGCGTGATGCCGTCCTTGACCGCGGTCACACGATCGATCGGCAGGGTCCGGCTGACGCCGATCGTCATCTCCACGAACAATTCGCGGCCGACGCCGCGCACGCGCACGCGGTCGACCGAGGCGACGCCTGCCTGCCGGCGGGCGATGGCCGTAAGCTTGTCTGTCACGCCGGCCGGCGCGGTATCGAGCAGCGTGTCGATGGTGCGGCGTCCGAGCCGCCAGCCGGCGAGACAGACGAAGATCGCAACGACGATTGCGGCAGCCGCATCCGCCCAATGAAAACCGAGCGCCACACCGCCGAGGCCGACGAGGACGGCGAGCGACGACCACATGTCGGAGCCGAAATGCAGCGCGTCGGCTTCCAGCGCCTCGCTCGATGTCTCCGCCGCCACACGGTAGAGCAGGCGGGCGCGGAAGAAATCGACGACGATGGAAAGGATGATCACAGCGAAGGCTGCGATCGTGGCTTCGACCGCGACGTCTTCGCCGATCAGGCGCTTGACCGCTTCGTAGATGACGAAAGCGGAGAGAACGAAAAGAAGGCCGGTTTCGATCAGCGCGGCGACGCTCTCGAATTTACCGTGCCCGTAATGATGCTCTTCGTCGGCCGGCTTGCCGGAAATGCGCACGGCTGCGTACGTCATCACGGTCGCGGCGAGATCGAGCAGCGAATGCGCGGCCTCGGACAGGATCGCGAGCGAGCCGGTGAGAAAGCCGACCACGCCCTTCGCCACCGTCAGCCCGGCGGAGGCGAAGATGGAACTGAGCGCGACCTTTTCCTTCTCGTCCTGCATGTCGCTCTATTGCGCGAGGAAGCCGCCGTCGACGGCGAGAACGTGCCCTGTGACCATGCGCGCCGCAGGCGAGGCGAGATAGACGATCGCGGCGGCGATGTCGTCTGGTTCGGCGATGCAGCCGAGCGGCGTCATCGCCTCGATGCGTGCGAGTAGATCCTTGTTGTCGAGAATCGGACGAATGAATTCGGTGCGCACCCAGGTCGGCGCGACGGCGTTCACGCGGATGCCGCGCTCGGCCCATTCGACCGCAAGCGCGCGCGTCATGTTGACCACGCCGCCTTTGGTCGTCTGGTAGGAAATGTTGGGATAAAGCCCGCCGCCGGAAAATCCCATGATCGACGCTAGATTGACGATGGCGCCGCCGCGCGTCATGTGGCGGGCCGCGGCGCGCGCGCAGAGAAAGACGCCGGTGAGGTTGACGTCCACCACGCTCTGCCAGTCGGCGCGCGACAGGTCGAGCGACGCGCGGCGGATCGCCATCGCGGCATTGTTGACAAGGATGTCGATGCCGCCGCCGGCGGCGATAGCCTGCATGGCCTTGTCGACCGCCGGCTCGTCGGTGACATCGAGAGCATGCAGCCGTGCCGCGGCCCCCGCAGCCTGAAGCTCACCGAGGGTGCGTTCGCCTGCGTCCTTGTCGCGGTCGAGCACGTGAACCTTCGCGCCCGAACGGCCTGCCGCGAAGGCCGTGGCGCGGCCGATGCCTTTGGCCCCTCCGGTGATGATGCAGGTCATTCCGTCGAGCCGGAAACTCTTGGCCGGGTCGAAGGCAGGGGCAGGCGAAGTCATGATCGTTCACGCTCTTTCAGGAAAACTGGGCTGGAATCGAATGCCGAAGCTGCATAGGTTCGCTCCGCGCACGCCGCGTCAAGGGTATCCTCGATGCGGCTTTTGGCCCTGAACCCGGATTGCAGCCGTTTCCGTGCGATTTTCCGCTCATCGCTTCTCCGTCGCCCCGATGATGGACTGGACCGACCGGCATTGCCGGTATTTCCACCGTCTGCTGACGCGGCGCGCCCTGCTTTACACCGAGATGATCACGACCGGGGCAGTGATCCACGGCGACCAGGCGCGGCTGCTGGCGTTTGATCCGGCGGAGCAGCCGGTCGCGCTGCAGCTTGGCGGGTCCGATCCGCGTGCGCTCGCGCAGAGCGCCCGCATCGCGGAGGACTTCGGCTACGGGGAGATCAACCTCAATGTCGGCTGCCCGTCGGACCGGGTGCAGGAGGGCCGTTTCGGTGCCTGCCTGATGGCCGAGCCGGCGCTGGTGGGCGATTGCGTCGCCGCGATGAAGGCAGCGGTCGCGCTTCCGGTCACCGTCAAGTGCCGCATCGGCGTCGACGATCAGGATCCGGAGGAATCGCTCGACA
>CAZSAW010000023.1:0-1694 GCA_964604745.1 uncultured Hyphomicrobiales bacterium | reverse complement strand
GCGGAGGGACTTGAACCCCCACGACTTTCGTCACGGGAACCTAAATCCCGCGCGTCTACCAGTTCCGCCACGCCCGCCTTGAAGGCCTCGCGCGACACCATTCAGGCCGAGCGGCGCGGCTTATAGCATGTGGCCTTCCGGACGCACCAGAAAAATAGGCCGCGCAGGGTGTTACTCAAGATGTTGGACTTCACACCGTCGAGCGAATTCGCGCTATGCGACGCGAGAGCGGAGGCCCCTGATGACTCGACCCATGCTCACGCGCCGAAGCGCCTTGGCAGCCGCCGGAATTGCCGTCGCCTACCTCACGCTGCCGCGACTACCGGCGCGCGGACAAGCCGCCGGTGGCCCCGTGCTACGTGCCGCACCAGCAGAGCTGCGGCTCCGTGGAGCTGCGGATCCGCCGCGCGCCCTGTGGGCCTTCGACGGGGCAGTGCCCGGCCCCCTCATACGCGCGCCTCAAGGTTCAGAACTCACTGTCCGTCTGATCAACGAACTACCGGCGGCGGTAGGACTGCGCTGGCACGGATTGGCAATTTGGGACGCGGGCAAAATCGTTGCGAGCGATCCGCAATCCTTGGTTGCGGCAGGCGGAATCCGCGACTATCGCCTTAACCTGCGGGACGCAGGTCTGGCGCTGTATCACACCGGATGGGACCATCCCGCCGCCGTGTCGCTTTGTGGCGCGATGGTTGTTGAAGAAAGCACGCCGGTCGCGACGGACCGGGACGTAATCCTGTTTTTGCACGATTGGCCGAAGGGCGCCGGTCAGGAAGTCCCGCCGGGCCTCGGCGTCAACGGCGAAGCCGAGGCGACCATCCCTGTTTCTGAAAACGACCGCGTTAGGTTGAGGGTGGTCAACGCCACGCGGGCCAACGTCGTACGGCTGCGCGTGGAAAATCATGTCGTGCGCGTCATGGCGATCGACGGGCAACCGGCCCAACCATTTCAAGCGCGCGACGGACGCGTGGTTCTGGGACCCGGCAACCGGATTGAGTTGTTCGTCGACACAACGCTGACGCCTGGGTCGACCGCCCCCGTGGTCGTGGAAGACACGAACGGAGCGTCAATGCCAATTGCCCGTCTTGTCTCTGAAGGTGCAGCTCGGCGCGCGCAGCCTCTGCCCGAGCCCGCCCCGCTCCCGCCAAACAATCTGCCTGAGCGCATCGACCTGAAATCGTCGCTGAAGCTCGACGTGCCGCTTGTCGAGCCGACGTTATCCACAACCCTGCCGGCGGCACCACTCTTCACGGTCAAGCCGGGAAGCGCCGTCACACTCGGCCTGAACAACCGCGGATCCGCCCCGCAAGTCGTGCACATCCGCGGGCATCACGTTCGGCTGCTCGACCGTATGGACGACGGCTGGAAGCCGTTCTGGCTCGACACGATCACGCTGGGAATTGGCGAAACCGCGCGGGTCGCCTTCGTCGCCGACCGTGCCGGCCCGTGGACGATCGAAACGCGCGTTCTCGAAGCCCCCTTTCTTGAGCGCGTCGCCTGGTTCAACGTTTCCTGAAAGTCGGCGCCCGTGGCAGCTAGGACTGCAATTCGCGGAACAGGCGCCGGTACACCTTTGGAAGCATTTCGGGCAGGTCCTCGGAAATCAGCCCAGGACCGACCTCGTTCGCCGCCTCGCCGTGCAGCCACACGGCGGCGCTTGCGGCCTCGAATGGCGGCATACCTTGCGCAAGCAA
>CAZSAW010000022.1:0-8133 GCA_964604745.1 uncultured Hyphomicrobiales bacterium | reverse complement strand
CGGTGATGATCCACCGCGCCATCTGCGGCTCGATGGAGCGATTCCTCGGCGTCGTGCTCGAACATTATGCCGGGCACCTGCCGCTCTGGCTTTCGCCGAAACAGGCGGTCGTCGCGACCATCACGTCCGATGCCGACGATTATGCACGCGAGGCGATTGCGGCCGCACGCCGCCTGGGTCTTCGCGCCGACGGCGACCTGCGCAACGAAAAGATCAATTATAAGGTGCGCGAGCATTCGCTCGCCAAGGTCCCGGTGCTGCTGGTCGTCGGCAAGAAGGAAGCGGCCGAACGCACGGTGTCGATCCGCCGCCTCGGCAGCGAAAAGCAGGAGAGCATGACGCTCGACGCCGCGCTCAGGATGCTCGTTGACGAGGCAATGCCGCCGGACGTCCGGCGGATGAACAAGGCGGCCTAGCGCAGCGTCGCGATATAGGCGGCGACGTCCTCGGCCTCGATCCGGTTGATCGTCATGTTCGGCATCTTCGGATGCGGATCGAGCAGAAAGAACGCGAGCTTGTTCGAGTCGAAACCCGGCATTTTGGCGATGGTCGAAAATGGCGGCGCGTCGGAACTGGCCGCCTTCTGATCCGCCGCCACGACGTGACAGGTCGCGCACCAGCGCTTGGCGAGCGTCTCACCATGACGTGCATCAGCCGCCTGCGCGGACGGCGCCAGCGCGAGCGATCCGACGATGACAATCAGAGCAGAAACGGAAAATCGATTCACCGCGCCACCACTGCGATTTCGGTGTCCACACCTGTGACCACCTTGAAGTCGCGCTCATACACCTTGCCCTCGTTGCGGGCAATCGCGCGATAGTCGCCTTCGGACAGGATCACGCGCGGAAAGGCGCCGATCGATTCCTTGATCACGTCGCCGCCCGGCGTCAGCACGGACCACGCGGTGTTGGCGAGCGCGTCGCCGCCCGAGGATACGAGCTTCAGCGTGATCACGGCGGCGCGATGGGTGACGGTGATATCTGTCAGGCGCCCGACCTGCACGCGCACGTCCGACCGGATAACGGCATTGCCGTCGCCGTAATTCGAGACGATCGTGTAGATGCCTTCCGGCAGCAGCGTGACGTCTCCGGTCATCACGCCCTGCGCCAGCGCCTGCTTGTCGCCGGGCTCGAACTGGCTGCCCTTGAAGATGTCGAAGGAAATCTGCCCGACCGGGATGCGCGCATCGCCGACCCGGCCCTCGAGCCGCAGGCCGCCGGCGGGAATGTCGAAAGTTTCGCGCACCGTCTCCGACTTCAGGCTGATGACGCGCGCCGCGCTCGCCTGACCGAGGCTGACATGAATGACATAGGAGCCCGGCGGCAGCACGAAGGTCGGCGCGGCGACCTTCTCTTCCTTCACCAGCCGAAAGGCGCCGCTCGCGTCCGGCCTGTCGTTGTAGATGCGCCAGATGAGTCCGTTGGTGAGGGGCGGCTGGTCGCGGCCGAGCCGTGCCGTGAGATAGAGCGCAACCGGCGCCGCGGTCGGCGCGATCTGCGGTGGCAGCGCAGCCGGCACGGGTGCCTGTGGGCGGGTCAATGTGTCGGTCGGAACCGGCGGGACGGCTGCGGCAGTCGCGGGCACGCCGGGGATACTCTGCGAGGGCGCGATCAATTGCTGCGCCACAGCCGGCGGCATCAGGGCAAACAGCCCCGCGCAGGCCAGTCCTGCGGCCCTTCCAACCCACGTCCTCATATGCCGCTTCTTGACCGGAATCGCGGCGAATTCAAGCCACACCGCCGCATTTGTCTCGGAATGAGGCCTGTGTTACGCCGCGATCCGACATGCCCGACGCACTGCAACTCCTGAAAACACGCCGCTCGGTCAAGCCCATCGAACTCGCCGGGCCCGGACCATCCGCCGCCGAGCTCGACACGCTGCTCTCCGTCGCCTCGCGCGTCCCCGATCACGGCAAACTCACGCCATGGCGCTTTATCGTGTTCGAAGACGACGCCCGCGCCGCCGCCGGCGAGAAGATCGCCACCGTCTTTCGCGCCGACCATCCGGACGCGACGGCAGACCGGATCGAATTCGAGCGGCAACGGCTCGCCCGCGCTCCGCTCGTCGTTGCGGTCGTCAGCCGCGCCGGTCCGCACGTGAAAATTCCGGAATGGGAGCAGGTGCTGTCCGCCGGCGCGGCGGCGATGAACCTTCTCACTGCCGCGCACGCGCTCGGCTATGCCGGCACCTGGATCACGGAATGGTACGCGTATGATGCACGGGTGCTCGCCGCGCTAGGCGTGAAGCCCGAAGAGCGTCTCGCCGGCTTCGTGCATATCGGCCGTCCGGCAAAACCGCCGGAAGATCGCCCGCGCCCGCCGCTGTCGGACATCGTCACGCGGTATGGCGGCTGACGCCCTGATCGGGATTCGTTTGCATGTTCTATGACGCGCGCACGGGAGACCACGGTCTTCCGCACGATCCGTTCAAGGCGATTGTCGCGCCGCGTCCGATCGGCTGGATCACCGCGATGAGCGAGACGGGCGAGATCAACCTCGCCCCCTACTCGTTCTTCAACGGCATCAACAGCAAGCCGCCCGTCGTGATGTTCTCCTCCGAAGGGCGCAAGGACAGCGTCACCTTCATTGCACAGACGAAGGAATTCGTGTGCAACCTCGCGACCTGGGATTTACGCGACGCCATGAATGCGACGTCGGCTCCGTTCCCGCGCGGCGTCAACGAAATGGACAAGGCCAGCCTCGAAGCTGCGCCATCGCGGCTCGTGAAACCGCCGCGGGTGAAGGCCTCGCCCTGCGCGCTGGAATGCAAGCTGCTGCAGATCGTCTCGCCCGACGACATCGACGGCAAGCCGCTCGACTGCCATGTCGTTATCGGCCAGGTGATCGGCGTGCATATCGACGAGCGCTTCCTGAAGGATGGCATCCTCGATACCGCCGCCATGAAAACCATCGCCCGCTGCGGCTACCAGTATTACGCCGTGGTCGAGAGCCAGTTCAAAATGGTGCGCCCCGCCCGCTGAAACACAACGCGCGGCTGCGCGTTAAGAAGGCAATTGGTTTTCACCATATTGCCGCGTTCTTCTTGTTTGTCGGCCGGCGGGGGACGATGATTGCGATGCAGGAGATGGATTCCGTGCTGCAATCCTTGCTGCGCCGCCCGCGGAACGGGGACCGCACCGTCGAAGCGACCACACAGCCCGCCCCCGAAACGCCACGCCCGAGCGTGGGCCTTGCCCTGGGCGGCGGCGCTGCGCGCGGCTTTGCCCATATCGGCGTCCTGCGCACCCTCATCGCCAACGGCATCGTACCCGACGTCATTGTCGGCACCTCGATCGGCGCGGTCGCCGGTGGCTGTTACATCGCCGGCAAGCTCGACGATTTCGAGGACTGGTCGCGCCGCCTGACGACGCGCGGCGTGCTCGGCTATCTCGACGTCAGCCTCGGCGGCTCGGGCCTGATCGGCGGCAGCAGGCTCGCCAACCGGCTGGAAGAGACGCTTGGCGATCGCGCCATCGAAAATCTCCCAGGCCGTTTCGCCGCAATCGCGACCGAACTCGGCACCGGGCATGAAATCTGGCTCACGCGCGGCCGCATGATCGAGGCACTGCGCGCGTCCTATGCCCTGCCCGGCATTTTCACGCCCGTCTTCGTCGGCGGCCGCTGGCTCGTCGACGGAGCACTCGTCAATCCGGTGCCGGTCTCGGCGGCGCGGGCGCTCGGCGCGCGCATCGTCATTGCCGTCAACCTGAATGCCGACATGTTCGGGCGCGGCGCCACGATCGCCAGCCACGGCTCGGACGAGAACGACGCCAAGGCGCTGCTGGAGCAACGCGAGCGGCCGAACGGCCTGCGCGGCATGTTCAGCCCCGAACGTCTGCTCAAGCGGCATTTCATCGGCCGCCGGGGCAGCCCGAACATCTCGCATGTCATGATCGACGCCTTCAACATCATGCAGGATCGCGTCACGCGCTCCCGCCTCGCCGGCGATCCGCCCGACGTGCTGATCAATCCCCGCCTCGGCAAGATCGGCCTGTTCGACTTCCATCGCGCCCGGGAGACGATCGAACTCGGGCGTGTGGCGGCGGAAAAGGCGATGGACGACATCGCCGAGGCGCTCACTGCGCTGGCCTGAAACCCTCCCGCAATTGCGCTAGGCTGCATCCCATGGTGGAAATCGCCGCGAGCGCGAATACGCCGCGTCACAGGGGGAAACGAAATCATGCGCCTGAATGTCTGCATGGTCGGCTATGGCATGATGGGCCAGTGGCACTCGGAGGCATTGAAGAAAACCGATGCCGTCCTGCACACGCTGGTCGGGCGCCGGGCGGACGCCGCGAAGGAATTCGCCGAGCGTCACGGCTACCGCAAATGGACCGTGTCGCTCGACGAGGCGCTGGCCGATCCTGAGATCGATATCGTCGTGCTCGCGACCCCGAGCGAGCAGCACGAGGAGCAGGCGATCGGATCGCTTCGCGCCGGCAAGCATACACTGATCGAAATTCCGATCGCGATGAGTCTGAAAGGCGCCGAACGCGTCGTCGCCGCCGGCGAGAAGAGCGGCAAGATCTACGGCCTCAGCCATCCGATGCGCTATCGGCGCGAGCGCGAAGCGCTGCGCGCGAATGTCCGCGCCGGATCGGAGAAGATCCGCCACATCGCCGGCCGCTTCTTCATCAAGCGGCTCGTCAATGTCGGCGCGACCGGATATGTGCGCAGCTGGGTCGACAACATCCTGTGGCACCATTTCTGCCACTTCGTCGATCTCGGCCTGTTTCTGTTTGACGGCACGCCCATCAGGCGCGTGCAGAGCTACATGGGACAGCCGCACGAAAAGACCGGCATTCCCATGGAGTGCGTCGTGCTGATCGAGACCGAGGCCGACCAGACCATGCTCGTGCACGGCTCGTATCACGCCGCCTACCGGTTCTACGACAAACTGATCGTCACCGACCGCGACACCTATTTCTACGACATTCTCGCCGGCACGCTGAAAACGTCGCAAGGCGAAGTCGCGATCGAGGCCGAACCCGACAATGCCGCCCGCATCATCTTCGATTTTCTCGACGCGGTAAAAAACAACCGCCCGCCGATCGCCGCAGGTTCGACCGTTCTTCCGGCGATGCGCGTCTTGCAGACGGTGCAGGACGACTGGGATGCACGATACGGCGCGCAAGCGTTGCCTGGCCGGCCGCTCGATTGATTTGGGCCGATGACGCGCCGCCACCGCTCGGCTAGCATTGTGCTGCGGCGAACGTGCCGTTCGCCAACAGGGAGACTGTCATGTCGGGCACTATCATCAACCTCATCATCCAGATCGTTGCCGGTGCAATCGGCGGCAATGCCGCCGGCGCGGCGTCAAAGGACATCAATATCGGTACGCTCGGTAACACCATTGCCGGCGCGGTCGGTGGCGGCGTTGGCGGTCAGATTCTTGCCGCGCTTATTCCGCTGCTGGCGCAAACCGCCAGCACCGTCGATATCGGCGCCCTGGTCGGACAGGCCGTGGGCGGTGGCGTTGCCGGTGCCGTGCTGACGGCGATCGTCGGCCTGATCAAAAACAAGATGACCTGACGGCCACGGCATATTGCATCCTCAATTCATTCGACAAGGAGGCGTATCATGGCTCACGATTGGACCGCAGACGTAAAGAAATACGCGCCGGGCGCCAGCGATTCGGCGATCGGCGGCATTGTCAAACACCTGGGCATCGCGCTGCAGAAGCGCGACAGTTCGTTCGTCGCTTGCGCCGACAAGAGCGAGCGCGACCGCGTCCGCGACCATTTCCTGAAGAAGAAGCTCGGCTTGTCGAACAGCGACGCCGAACTCGACAAGGCCGTCATGGACGTCTGCGAAAAGATGAAGGCCGACCACGACAAATCGCGTGTCGCCTTTTACTATCTTCTCGCCGACAAATTCGGAAAGCTGTCGATGTTCGGCTGAGCGCCGGCGCGCCTGTCATCCGGCGCAGCGAACTTAACGGCCCGCTTCATGCGGGCCGTTTGTCTGGACCGGCCCGATTCCGTCCTTGACCGGCGCGTCGAGGATCGCCGCCGCAACGTGTTCGGGACGAAAGCCAAGTCCGATCAGCCGTCCGGGAATCCGCTGCAGGACCGGAAAATACTGCATCAGCCGCATCAGCCACGGCAGTCTCGGCGCCGCGGTGCTGCGCAAAACGGGATCGACAAACCGGTTCTGCGCGATCACCTGCAGCCGCTGTGTCGCGCGTGTCGGAAACATCCGGCGCGCCTGCACGCGATGCAGGTCGTCGAGTGTGACGTGACTGTTGCGCAAAGGTTCGGCGAGGATATTCGCCGCCGCGACCGCGTCCTGAACCGCGAGGTTGATGCCAACACCGCCGATCGGCGACATCGCGTGCGCGGCGTCGCCAATCATGAGCATCCCCGGCCGGCACCATTCGTTCAGGCGATCGACAGTGACGGTCAGAAGCTTCACATCGTCGAGACTCTTGATCTCGTCGACAGACTCGCGCTTTGCCAAATTCGCGACGCGCTTGCGGAACGCATCGAGGCCCTCCGCCTTCACCGCCTCAGCCGTCCCTTTGCGGATGATCAGCGCGCATTGCCAATAGTCGCCGCGATCGAGCATGACCATCGCCTGCCCGGCAGCAATGCGGCCGAGAACTGCGTGATGCTCGCTTTCGCGATAATCGAGCTTGAACCAGAGCACGTCCATCGGCGCGCCGAGATCGGTCACCTCGAGGCCCGCGGCGTGGCGCAGGCGCGAGTCCCGGCCATCGGCGCCGATCACGAGGTTCGCGCGGATCTCAAGCTGTTGCGATGGCGCGCGTGCGGCCACGCCGATGATGCGGCCGTCCGCGCGCATGAAATCGACGGCTTCCGTCTGCATCAGCAACCGGAAGGTCGGGAATGCTTTCGCTTCGGCGGCGAGGAAATTGAGAAAATCCCATTGCGGCATGAAGGCAATGAATTTGCAGCGCGTCGGCAAATGCGACAGGTCGGCGAGGCGCACGCGTTCCGACCCGACATCGATCTCGGCGTGCGTGACCTTCTGGTGCGGAAGCGCGAGAAAGGCGTCGAGCAGGCCCAGCTCGGCGATGACGTCGAGCGTCGAGGGATGAATGGTATCGCCACGAAAGTCGCGCAGGAAATCGGCGTGCTTTTCCAGCACGGTCACTTCGATTCCCGCGCGCGCGAGCAGATAGCCGACCATCATGCCGGCGGGACCGCCGCCGGCCACGACGCATTGGCAGGACATCGCTATGGCGCCGAGCGGCACGTATCAGCACCCCGGCACGGTCGCACGGCGTAACGGCAAGGACCGTTCCTTCAGGCGGTCTGGATATAGTCGCGCATCGCCAGCTGCTCGCGCTCCATTTCCTCGAGCCGCAATTTGACGACATCGCCGATCGACACGATGCCGACAAGCCTCTCCTCCTCGACCACCGGCACGTGACGGAATTTTCCGTCAGTCATCTGTCCCATGATGCCGCTGATCGTTTCGGTCGGGCGGCAGGTGATCACCTTGCGGGTCATGCTCTCGGCGAGCGGCGTGTCGAGCGCCGCGTCGCCGTATCTTGCAAGCGCGCGCACCACGTCGCGTTCGGAGAGGATGCCGATGACGCGCCCTTCCGCACCCGTCACCACCACGGCGCCGATGCGGCGCTCCGCAAGGCAACGCACGGCATCGCCCAGGCTTGCCGTGGGCTCAATCGTGACGACGTCCGACCCTTTGGCGGACAAAATGGCTTTGATGGTCATTGGGTCCTCCTCCCTGTGCAGGGCGCCGACCCGGAGCTGCGCCGGTCGGGCCAGCGCCAAGGACTAAGTCTTACGAAGCTGTAATGTTCCAATTTGTCGGGATCGGGGCCGCAATTCTCATAAAAATGAAGCGCCCGGCGCGCCGAATTTCTAGGCGGCCGAAGAGTGCGGTGCATCATCCCGCGGGAGTTGCCCGGGCGGTCGGGCGCGATCGAATGCGCCGAACAGAAGAAGCCCGGCGACAAACCCGCCGACATGCGCCTGCCAGGCGACCGTTTGCCCCTCGCCGACAATCGACACCGCTCCGAGCCCGAATACGAGATTGATCGCGAACCACATCCCGAGAAAGATCAGGATGCGCGGATCGCGGAATGTCTGTGCGAGCGACAGCGCCGGCACCTGAAACGCCTCGGGCGGCGCGTTGCGGCGAAAGA
>CAZSAW010000021.1:0-1970 GCA_964604745.1 uncultured Hyphomicrobiales bacterium | reverse complement strand
CCAGCAGCGCCGGGCCGGCGTACCACGACATCGCTTCGCTGGGGCGGGTGACGTTGTCGCCGGTCAGCGCCGAGAGCGGGATCGCGGTGACATCCTGGATGCCGAGCTGCTGGGCGAAGGCGCGGTAATCCGCCGCGATCGTATCGAACGTCGCGCGGTCCCAATCGACCAGGTCCATCTTGTTCACGGCAAGCACGACGTGGCGGATGCCGAGCAGCGACACGATGAAGCTGTGACGGTAGGTTTGCGTCAGCAGTCCCTTGCGCGCATCGACCAGGAGCACCGCGAGGTCGGCGGTCGAAGCGCCGGTCGCCATGTTGCGGGTGTATTGCTCGTGGCCCGGTGTGTCGGCGACGATGAACTTGCGGCGTTTGCTGGAAAAGAAACGATAGGCGACATCGATGGTGATGCCCTGTTCGCGCTCGGCCTGCAGGCCGTCGACAAGCAGCGCCATGTCGAACTTGCCGCCGGTGGTGCCGAACTTGGCGGTATCCTTTTCCAGTGCCGACAACTGGTCGTCGTACAGGAGCTTGCAGTCGTAGAGCAGGCGCCCGATCAGGGTCGACTTGCCGTCATCAACCGAGCCGCAGGTGAGGAAGCGCAGCAGCCCGCGCTCGGCCGGCGGAGCCGGGTGCCGCAGGGTTGAGCCGCGCGGAAGGACTGCTTCGTGCATCAGAAGTAGCCTTCCTGCTTTTTCTTTTCCATCGAAGCCGACTGGTCATGGTCGATCACGCGGCCCTGGCGCTCGCTATAGGTCGCGGTCAGGGTTTCGCGCACGATGTCATCGAGCGTGACCGCATCGCTTTCGATCGCGCCGGTCAGAGGGTAACAGCCGAGAGTGCGGAAGCGCACGCGGCGCATCTGCGGCTTTTCTCCCGGGTTGAGGGGCATGCGCTCGTCGTCGACCATGATCAGCGCGCCATCGCGTTCGACCACCGGGCGTTCCTTCGCGAAATAGAGCGGCACCACCGGGATGTCCTCTGCGAGGATGTACTGCCACACGTCGAGCTCGGTCCAGTTCGACAGCGGGAAGACGCGGATGCTCTCGCCCTTGTGCACGCGGCCATTGAAGATGTGCCACAGCTCGGGCCTCTGATTCTTCGGGTCCCAGCGATGACTGGCGCTGCGGAACGAGAACACGCGTTCCTTCGAGCGGCTTTTCTCCTCATCGCGGCGCGCGCCGCCAAACGCGGCATCGAAGCCGTATTTGTCGAGCGCCTGGCGGAGCGCCACCGTCTTCATCACGTCGGTGTGCACGGCCGAGCCATGCGAGAAGGGGCCGATACCGGCGCGCAGGCCTTCGTGGTTGATGTGGACGACAAGATCGAGGCCGAGCTCCGCCGCGCGGCGATCCCGGAACGCAATCATGTCCCGGAACTTCCAGGTGGTGTCGACGTGCAGCAGAGGGAACGGCGGCTTCGAAGGGTAGAACGCCTTCATCGCCAGATGCAGCATGACCGACGAATCCTTGCCGATCGAATAGAGCATCACCGGCTTGGTGAACTGCGCCGCCACCTCGCGCATGATGTGGATGCTCTCGTCCTCGAGCTGCTGCAAATGGTTCAGGCGCAATGATCCGGACACGTCGTCATCCCGTCGATTTTTCGCGCCACCTCATAGCGCAAAGCATGCGACGCGCCAAATAGCGAAAAATTGCGCAGATTTTGGGCGCGAGGGACGAATCTTTGCTCGTCGCAATCTGCAACAATTGTTAACCGGGCGCGCGTTGCGGCAGTTCCGCATTTGCAATAGGACTGCGGCATGACCGAACGCGCCAAATTAACGACCGTGCCGATCCCCTTCATTGACCTCGCCGCCCAACGCCGCCGTCTGGGACCGGCCGTCGACGAAGCGATCGGGCGCGTGCTCGCGCACGGCCAATACATTCTCGGCCCGGAAGTGCGGTTGCTCGAAGCCGACCTTGCCGGCTTCTGCGGCGCCAAGGAGGTCGTGAGCTGCTCGAATGGAAC
>CAZSAW010000020.1:0-2320 GCA_964604745.1 uncultured Hyphomicrobiales bacterium | reverse complement strand
GCGACGATTTCGTCTTCGTCGATCGGACGCACGATCACGTCATGCGCGCCCAGTTCGAGTGCGCGGATGGCGCGCGCGCGGTCGTCGGGTTCGACCACGGCGAGGATCGGCAGGTGGCGCGTCGGTTCGGCCGAATGCATGCGGGCGATGACGCGGAAACCGTCGAAGCTCTTGGCGGTGACGGAAACGACGATGAGATCGGGCGGTGCGGAAGTCTTGTCTTCGCCGCCGCCGAGCACGAACACGCGATGCTCGACGCCGAGCGCGGACTGGATGCGCTTGATCTGGTTCTGGTTGTCGTCGATCACCAGCACGTTGCCGGCGGTGAGGCGGTGCACGTCCAGCGGGTCGGGGCGCAATTCTTCCCCGATCACGCCGAGCTTACGTCCGCTCGCTTCGCGTGCGCGCAACTCGTCGATCACGACTTTGAGGCTGACCAGGCTTTTGACGCGCGCCATCAGCTGCACGTCATCGATCGGCTTTGTGAGAAAATCCTCCGCGCCCGCCTGCAAGCCGCGCAAGCGGCTGTCGCGGTCGTCGAGCGTCGTCACCATGACGACGGGGATGTGCCGCGTCTCCGGCGTCGATTTGATGCGCCGGCAGGCCTCAAAGCCGTCGATGCCCCCAGGCATCATCACGTCCATGAGGATGATGTCAGGCCGTTCGCGCTTGGCCTTCTGTACGGCTTCTTCGCCGCGCGTGGCGGTGATCACTTCATAATAATCGCTGGAGAGCCGCGCCTCCAATAGGCGCAGATTGGCTTCGATGTCGTCGACGACGAGAACGCGCGCGCTCATGCGGGGCTCACCCGATGAACTTGCGGATGGTCTCCAGGAAGGTCGACACCGAGATCGGCTTGGACAGATAGGCGTCGCAGCCTGCTGCGAGGATCTTCTGTTCGTCGCCGCGCATCGCAAAGGCCGTCACCGCGACCACCGGAATGGCCTTGAGTTCAGGGTCCTTCTTGAGCCGATCGGTGATGTCGAGGCCGGAGATTTCCGGCAGCTGGATGTCCATCACGATGAGATCGGGCTTGTGCTGGCGGGCGAGGGGCAGGGCTTCACGCCCGTCCCGGGTCTTGACCGTGCGATAGCCGAAGGCCTCCAACAGATCGTTGAACAGCCTCATATTCAGTTCGCTGTCTTCGACGATGAGTACCGTCTTCGCCATTCGCCGCACTTGCCCCCGCGGCCCTCATACAGGACAGGGCTTAACAACCCATATGAGGCCCAGCAATCTGTCCAGCTTCGTTAACAGTCGTTTGAACATGGTTTCGGCTTCATGACGAATTGGCGAGCGGGTCGGCGCCGAAACGGCGGGATTGGGCGCAGATGATCCTGTGCCGGGTCTGCGGCGCGGTCCTGCCGCGCGAGGCGCAGTGCGAAGCCTGCGGGGAAGAACGCGCCGTTTCGCATCCGGAACTGGGCGCCCTGGCGCTGGCGCATCTCGATTGCGACGCCTTTTACGCCACGGTGGAAAAGCGGGACGATCCGAGCCTCGCGGCGAAGCCTGTGATTGTCGGCGGGGGCAAGCGCGGCGTGGTGACGACGGCCTGCTATGTGGCCCGCGCCTATGGCGTGCGTTCGGCCATGCCGATGTTCAAGGCGCTGCAGCTTTGCCCGCACGCGACGATCGTGCCCCCGAATATGGCCAAGTACGCCGAGGAAGGCCGGCGCGTGCGCGCGCTGATGCAAGAACTAACGCCGCTCGTCGAGCCGGTCTCTATCGACGAGGCCTTCATGGATCTTTCCGGCACCGATGCGCTGCACGGCGGAACGCCGGCGCAATCGCTGATCCGCGTGCAGAACCGCATTGAAGCCGAATGCGGCATCACCGTTTCGATCGGTCTGTCGTTCAACAAATTTCTCGCCAAGACCGCCTCCGACCTCGATAAGCCGCGCGGCTTTTCAGTGATTGGTCGCGCCGAGGCGCTGGAGTTTCTCGCGCCGCGTTCGGTGTCGACGCTGCCGGGCGTCGGGCCTGCGGGCGCGAAGGCGTTGGAGCGTGAGAACCTTCGGCGCATCGGCGACATTCGCGCGGCAGGTCCCGCGCGCATGCGCGCGATCTACGGCGATTGGGGCGCGCATCTGTTTGCGCTGTCGATGGCGGAGGATGCGCGGCGCGTCGATCCCGACGGCGAGCGCAAGAGCATTTCCGCCGAGACTACTTTCTTTGAGGACGTCGCGGGCATCGAGGACCTTGAAGACATCCTCTGGCCGCTTTGTGAAAAAGTCGCCGCGCGCTGCCGCGCTGGCGATGTCGCCGGGCGCACGCTGACGCTGAAACTCAAAGACACGCGCTTTCGCATCATCACCCGCCG
>CAZSAW010000019.1:0-28466 GCA_964604745.1 uncultured Hyphomicrobiales bacterium | reverse complement strand
CAGGACCGCCGCACATCCCACGATGAGGATGATATTGCGGGTATGCGATTGCGATGCGCGCAGCATGGCGTTGGCCTTGCCTGCCTGATCGCGCGCATGGCCGATCAGCGCGTCCGCGATCGGCATCATTTGCTGCGTGTCGAGATCGATCAAAAGCAGGTAGGGCCTGATCTTTTCAACGCTTGCCATCCACTCGCCAAAAGCGCCGGAATAGTCTGTCACCTTTTGCGAGAGGTCCTGTTTGAGAGCATCGCTTGCGACCGCGCCGCCGAGTGTCTTTCGAAATCGCGCGGCCTCATCGAAGAACAGCTGCTGCGACAGCTCCATGCGGGTGAGCTGATAATCCGACTCGTAGCGTCGCATGATGAGTAGAGCATTGATCAATTTGCTCGTGTCGCCTTCGCCGACTCCGCTCATCGGGTTGTTGATGACGCTTTCGATGTCGGCGCTGGTATCGCGCAATTTCTTGCGAATGCCCTCGTTTTCGTCAAAGCCCAGTCGCTTTTGCTCGTCGACGATCGTCGTAAAGCTCTTGCCGACGTTGCTGATGCGGTCGCGCAGCGATTGCAGCCGCTCCCAGGTCGTGGCGTCCGCCGACACCTCGAGAGCATCGAGTTGACGCACGGCGAAGGCCTGTGCCGCGGTGAATTCGTTGACCGGCGCCTCGCTTGGTTTCGCGGCGAAGTCACGCGCCGCGATGCGCATTTTCGCCAGAGCGAGCTGATAGTCGCGGCTGACGTCAGCGAGTTCCCCGGCGTTGTTGACGTGTTCGAGCGCCTGCTCGATCTCAGTCTCGCCGTTCATGAACGTGAAGACGTTGGCGGCGAAACCGAAGACAGGGATCAGTGCAATCGCCACGATGCGCGCCCGGACCGAGGTCGAGGAAATCAGCCGGCCTAGGAGGAGTTGAAGGCCCATCCCATCGCCCATGGCCTTACGGAAAAGAGGGGTCATCGGCGGCGTATCCCTGAAGCGCGTATCCGCCGCAGCAAACAAGGAATTGGTTAAAAATGATGCAAAATAGGGTTTATGCGGGGTTACTGCGTGCCGTGGCACGCCTGCGTGGCGAATTCCCGCTTTGATTTTGTGCGCTGCACACCTAAGCTCTTTTGCCAGTTTTCGCAGGATTTTGACCGATGGCCTTGGCTTCTCCTCGCCGGGATGTCCCGGACACTTTCCCCGAGCGCACGCGTGAAGCGGTAGGCACCGCAGAGGCGCTGCTTGTCGATGCCATCCGGCAGGTGAGCCAGCGTGTGAAAGTCGAGGGCGCGACCACAAGCCGGCTGTTTGACCGGGAGCAGCGTGCCACCCACGGGCTCGCGTGGCTTGCCACCTATGTCGAGGCGATCCGGCAGCTTGCGAGCTATGCTGAGCGCCTGCAGGCGTCGAGCCGCTTCGGCGAGGTCGAAGACCTGATCGTGCGTATCGGTATCGGCGAATACTTCGCGCAGATCCTCGGCGGCATGCCGATGAGTCAGGGAGAGATCGTCAGGCTTTCCGACCTCGGCTTGTCGGCAGCGGGCGCGGCTGCACGCCTGACGCCCAACGTCGAAGCCCTGATCGCGAGCGGCAACACGTCGGCGAACCGGGCGCGCCTCGTCGAACTTCTGCGCGACCATCATGAACCAACATTTGGCGCGTCCGGTCTCGATGACACGCTGGAATCGATTCGCGAGGAGATGCGCAAGTTCGCCACCAGCGAAGTAATTCCCAGCGCGCAGGGTTGGCATCTGAAGAACAATTACATTCCACTCGAGATCATCGGCCAGATGTCGGAGCTCGGCGTGTTCGGTCTCACCATTCCGGAAGACTACGGCGGCATGGGTCTCGGCAAGGAATCGATGTGCGTGGTCTCCGAGGAATTGTCACGCGGCTATATCGGCGTCGGCTCGCTTGGTACGCGATCCGAAATCGCGGCCGAGCTCATTCTGGGTAGCGGCACCGAGGAGCAGAAGCGCAAGTGGCTGCCGAAAATTGCGTCGGGCGAGATTCTGCCCACGGCCGTCTTTACCGAGCCGAATGTGGGATCCGATCTCGGCTCGCTGAAGACGCGCGCAGTGCGTGAAGGCGACGTTTACAAGGTCTATGGCAACAAGACGTGGATCACGCATCCGGTGCGGGCTGATCTCATGACGTTGCTCGTGCGCACCAATCCGAAGGAGACGGGTTATCGCGGGCTGTCGATGCTGCTTGCGGAAAAGCCGCGCGGCAGCGATGCCGATCCGTTTCCGGCGCCCGGCATGTCCGGCACCGAGATCGAGGTGCTCGGCTATCGCGGCATGAAGGAATTCGAGATTGCTTTCGACAGTTTTGAAGTGCAGGCAGAGAATCTTCTCGGCGGTATCGAGGGTGCAGGCTTCAAGCAATTGATGCAGACGTTCGAATCCGCACGCATCCAGACTGCAGCCCGCGCGGTGGGCGTTGCGCAGGCTGCCATGGACGAGGCGCTGCGCTACGGAGAGGAACGCTCGCAATTCGGCGTGCCGATCATCACGTTCCCGCGCGTTGCCGACAAGATTGCCATGATGGCGGTCGAGATTGCGATCGCGCGACAGCTTGCCTATTTCGCCGCGCGCGAAAAGGATTCCGGACGCCGTTGCGATCTCGAGGCGGGGATGGCCAAGCTTCTGGCGGCGCGCGTCGCCTGGGCGGCCGCCGACAACGCGGTACAAATCCACGGCGGCAACGGCTTCGCGCTGGAATTTGCGGCATCGCGCATCCTGTGCGACGCGCGTATCCTGAACATTTTCGAGGGCGCGGCCGAGATTCAGGCGCAGGTGATTGCGCGCCGGCTGCTCGACGGCGGCAACTAGACGCACCACACCAAGGCAGGACGCATTCGGCTTGCGGCGCTCGCCGCGCCGCGTCATGGCAACAAGTGGCGCGCTGACGCGTTGATTTGGCGCAAAGCGCGCGACACCATGGGCTGGTCGGATCGTGGCCGCTGACAGGAGGATTGCGTAATGACGAAGGTGAAGGTCGAGCAGGGCGAATGGGTGGTCGTCTGTGACGGGCGCAAGGCGCTCATTCTGGAAAATATCGGCGACGCGGTGTTTCCCAATCTGCAGACCAAGGAGGTGCACAGCCAGAAAAACCCTTCCACGCATGAGCAGGGCGCCGACGCGCCGGGCCGCTCGTTCAATTCGGTCGGCCAGACGCGAAGCGCCGTGGAGCAGACCGACTGGCACGACCAGGCCGAGCGTCAATTCCTGCAGGACCTTTCCGGGCGTCTCGACGCAGCGATCGGGGCAGGCGAAACGAATTCCATCATTCTCGTCGCGCCGCCGCGCGCCCTCGGCATGATCCGCCCGAGCTATTCGCCGGCTCTACGCGGCGCGATCCACAAGGAAGTAGACAAGGATCTGGTCAAGATGCCCGTGCACGAGATCGAAAAGCATCTCGTCGGCAAATAGACCCGGCTTCGCTTCAGCGCTGGTAGGCTTCAAGCGCCCGGATCGCTTCGGGCGAGGCGCGTCCCTGCCATTCGATCAGCGCCTGCGCTCCGGCGGCTGCCAGCGCAATGACCACATCAAGTGCCGGCTGTTCGATGATGACGACCTTGTTGTCGCGCATGATCTTGAAGTTGCGGGCCACGCGGTTTTCCAGCGCTTCCCATTGATGCGCAGTGGTGTCGCGGCCCGCCTGTTCGACGGCAGCCTGCAGCTTCGGGTCGAGCTTGTTCCATTCGGCAAGCGAGACCGCAGCGAAGCTCAACGGGATCGCATAATTGATGCTGCAGAAGTTGCGCAGATATTTCCACAATTGACGCCCGGCGCCGCCATCGCCGGAGGATAGCACTGCGTTGATCTCTCCCGCTTCCAATTTTGGATTGAGATCGGCAAAGGAAACGACGCTCGCCTGCGCGGAGACCTTGGCGAACAAGTCGGTGCCGGTTTTGTCATAGGTGCGGATTTTAAGTGCGGCCAGCGCGCCGCGGCTGCTCACCGGAATATCCGACCAGATGCCGGACGGCGGCCACGGCGAAACATAGAGAAGCTTCTGTCCCCGATCGGCGAAGAGCTTTTCATAGAGCGGCAACGCGGTGTCATAGAGCTTGCGCGCATGCACGGATGACGGCGTGATGAAGGGAAGAGACGACAGAAGAAAAGCCGAATCCTCATCGCTCAATGCGCCGCCGAAGGTGTCGGCCATGGCGAAGCGGCCGTCGCTGACCGCTTTCAGCTGCTCCCGGCTGCGCAATCCGGATTGTGCATCAGGAACCGGAACGATCGTGAGACGGCCCTGCGTGCCACGCTTGACGGCCTCGGCGAAAAATACGTCGGCCTCGCCGGGCAGCGAGCTCGCCGGGTATTCGTTGATGACCTTCCAGGTGGTTTCCTGGGCGATCGCCTTCCCGCCGGAAAGCGCGATCAGCAAAGCGAAGAATGTGGCGCGGACCATCTGAGACCCTATGCGTTGGCGGCGCGAAGCGCGCGATCGAGATCGTTGTAAAGATCACCTGCATCTTCCAGGCCAACCGAGAGCCGCAGCAATTCCGGTGGACAGGGAGAATCCGGACCTTCGACGGATGCGCGATGCTCGATCAGACTTTCCACCCCGCCGAGGGAGGTGGCACGCTTCCATAATTCCACGCGTGCAGCCGTCGCGATCGCAGCGCGTTCGCCGCCTTTCAGTTCGATCGAAAGCATGGCGCCGAAGCCGCCGGTCATCTGCCGGCGCGCAATGTCGTGGCCGGGGTGCTCGGGCAAGCCGGGATAAAGCACGCGCGCGACATTCGGATGCTGGGCCAATCGCGCAGCAAGAAGCGCGGCGCTCTCGGTCTGGGCGCGTACCCTGACGTCAAGCGTGCGAAGGCCCCTGAGCAAAAGCCATGCCTCGAACGGTCCGAGGATGCCGCCATGCTGGGCACGCAGCGTCTTGATCTTGGCCCAGAACGGATCGGTGCGCGCAGTCGCAAGCGTCCCGGCGATCACGTCGGAATGTCCGTTGAGAAATTTCGTCGCCGAATGCATCACGATGTCGGCGCCGAGTTCGAGCGGTCGTGTGAACATTGGCGTGGCGACCGTCGAGTCGACACATGTTGCGGCGCCGGCGGCCCGGGCGATCTTTGCGACAGCAGCGATGTCGGTGATGGTCCAGAGAGGATTGCCGGGCGTTTCGACCCATATGAGCTTCGTTTGTCCGGGTTTCACCGTGGCGCGGACGCCGTCGAGATCTGTCATGTCGACAAAATCGACGCTGTAGCCAAAGCGTGGCGTGCTCGCGAGCCATGCGCGCAGAGCCCAATACATCACGCGCGGCGCGACGATATGGGCCGGCGCCTGAAGTGCAAGCACGACTGCCGTGGCCGCCGCCATCCCTGAGCCGAAGAGGAGCGCATCTTCACCGCCCTCGAGCGCGGCGATCAATGCTTCGGTCTGGCGCGCCGTGGCATTGTCCGGCCGTCCATAGACGAAGCCCGACCGATATTGATTGTCCGGATCCCGGATATAGGTCGTGGCGACATGAACCGGCGGAACGACTGCCTTGGTCGTAGCCTCTTCGGCGCCCATGGCCTGCGCGGCGAGAGTGCGTGGCTTGAGGGAACGCGGCAAAGTCGTCATGACGCCAATCTGTGGCCGTCGCGCCGATAATTTGTGTCAGAGACGCGACGCAACGGAACACCATCCGTTATAATGTGAATTCGATGTCTGCGCACGCGCGGGCACATTAAAGGACGCAGCATGTCGGATTTCCTGTCTCACGGCCTTGTGCCCATCGCCATCGGAGCAGTCGCGGTCGTGCTTCTGCTCGGTCTCATCAATATGATGCGCGGCGGATCGCCGAATACCTCGCAGCGGCTGATGCGGCTGCGCGTGCTACTGCAATTCATTGCCATCATCGTTATCATGATCACGATCTGGGCCATGCAGCGCTGACGGACCGCGTTTCCACAGCCTCTGTGTCTCTTTTGTCACATGAGGCTTGGATCACGAACGGCACGTTCCGATTGTCCTTAGTGTTACGTTTCAATTGCCCCCGGGATTTGGCTATTGTGCCAACGGGGATTGGGTGGGGCGTCGTTAATGGGCCAAATCGGGCGCTGGATTGGCGGGCTTGCCGTATTATTGCTGGCCGCAGGCGCGTCCTTCGCCGCCAGGGCGACCGATCTTGCGCCGCCGCCGCGGCCGATGGTCGCCAAGGCCCCGGCGCTGCAAATTCCTCCCGCTGGCGTGCTGGTCGATCCAGGCGACAGGTGGGAGGTCCGCGCCGGCGTGTTCATTCACGGCGTCGGAAACGTCGAGCACGACACCTACGACATTAACGGAGAACTGGTTTCGCCGCGGCTTCCTTTCGAGCTGCCGGGTTACTGGCGCAATTTTGTGCCGCGCATCCATGTCGGCGGCTCCGCCAATCTCTCGGGGCGCACGAGCTTCGCCTATACCGGCGTTCTGTGGACGTTTCCGATTTATCGTGGAATCTTCTTCGAGACCTTTATCGGGCCTGCGGTTCACAACGGGGTTCTCGCCGGCGATGCCACCCATTCCGTGCTCGGCTGTCACACACTCTTTCACGCCGGCGCTTCGCTCGGATACCGGCTTGACGATCATTGGAGCGTGATCGGCACGTTCGAGCATCTGTCGAACGGCAAGCAATTGTTCGGCATCGATTGCGGCACCAATCAAAATCTTCCCGGCAGCGCCAATCAGGGCTTGAATAATTACGGCCTTCGGGTCGGATATTCGTTCTGATCTGTTCTAAAGCAGGCAAGGCTCCCGATGGTGGTCCTCAGCCGCATCTATACCCGCACGGGGGACGACGGCACGACTGCGCTCGCCAATGGCGAGCGGCGCAAGAAATATGATCTGCGCATCGCCGCGTACGGAACGACCGACGAACTGAATGCCGCGATCGGTCTGGCGCGGCTGCATACGTCCGATGTGGCCGACATCGACGGGATGCTTTCCCGCATCCAGAACGACCTGTTCGACCTCGGCGCCGATCTTTGTCTTCCCGGCGAGGAACGCCTGCGCGTGAGCGATGCGCAGGTCACGCGTCTGGAGCAGGAAATCGATCGGCTGAACGAAGATCTCGCGCCGCTGACTTCTTTCGTCCTGCCGGGGGGAACACCGGCCGCGGCGCATCTTCATCTCGCCCGCACGATCTGCCGTCGCGCCGAACGCCTCGTCGTTGAGCTGGCCGATCGGCCGGACGAAATTGTCTCTGCTCCGGTGATCAAGTATCTCAATCGTCTGTCGGACTTTCTGTTTGTTGCGAGCCGCGCCCTGAATGGCCGGGTCGGCGGTGACGTGCTTTGGGTGCCGGGACAAAACCGCTGAATCGCAATGGCACGGGGCATTTCGAGCCGTGATAAACCCCGGGTTGCCGTGGCGTTGACACCCGCTCTTACCCGCCATTAGTTTGCCCCGCCTCCGGAAGGCCAAAGGATGAAGGATGAAGATTCTTGTGCCCGTGAAGCGGGTTGTCGATTTCAACGTCAAGATTCGAGTGAAGTCGGACGGTTCCGGCGTCGAACTCGCCAATGTCAAAATGTCGATGAACCCCTTCGACGAGATCGCTGTGGAAGAGGCGCTCCGTCTCAAGGAGGCGGGCAAGGCGACCGAGGTCGTCGCCGTGTCCATCGGACCGGCATCCTTTTCAGAGACGATCCGTACCGCGCTCGCAATGGGTGCCGACCGCGGCATTCTCGTCAAGACCGATGCGCCTCTCGAGCCGCTTGGCGTTGCCAAAGTTCTCAAGCGGGTCGTTGACGACGAGAAGCCTGGCCTCGTCATCATGGGCAAGCAGGCGATCGACGACGACTGCAATCAGACCGGGCAGATGCTTGCCGCCTTGCTCAACTGGCCGCAGGGCACCTTCGCGTCCAAAATCGTCATCGACGGTTCGGACATCAGCGTGACGCGCGAGGTCGATGGCGGCTTGCAGACCGTGAAACTGAAATCGCCGGCGATCGTGACAACCGATCTGCGCCTCAACGAGCCGCGCTATGCAAGCCTGCCGAATATCATGAAGGCCAAGAAAAAACCGATCGACGAAAAGACGCCGGAAGCGCTCGGCGTCGACGTCAAGCCGCGCCTGTCGGTCGTCAAGACTGTGGAGCCCGGTGGCCGCAAGGCCGGCGCCAAGGTCGGCTCGGTCGCCGAGCTCGTCGGCAAGCTCAAAGATGCGGGAGTGATCTGATGCCGACGCTGCTTCTCGCCAAGCACGACAACAAGACGCTCCTCGATTCCACGAACAAGGCGCTTACGGCCGCGCGTCAGCTCGGCGGCGACGTACACATCCTCGTCGCCGGAAAAGGCTGCCGCGCCGTTGCCGAACAGGCCGCCAAGCTCGAGGGCGTGAGCAAGGTTCTGCTCGCCGATCATGACAGTCTCGAACACCGTCTGGCGGAGCCGACGGCGGCATTGATCGTGTCGCTGGCCGGACCTTACGATGCGCTTGTCGCGCCCGCGACGACGACGGGCAAGAACGTCATGCCGCGCGTCGCAGCGCTTCTCGACGTGATGCAAATTTCGGAAATCACCGCGGTCAAGGCGGCGGACACGTTCGAGCGTCCGATTTACGCCGGAAATGCGATCCAGACCGTCAAGTCGAACGATCCGAAGAAAGTCATCACCGTGCGGACTGCGTCTTTCCAGGCGACGGGGGAGGGCGGCTCGGCGTCGATCGAGGGCGTGGCCGTGCCGGCCGATCCGGGCCTCTCGTCGTTCGTCGGCGAGGAATTGTCGAAATCCGACCGTCCCGAACTCACCTCGGCGAAGATCGTGATTTCCGGCGGCCGCGCGATGCAAAACCGAGAGAACTTCACCAAATATATAGAGCCGGTCGCCGATAAGCTCGGGGCGGCAATGGGTGCCTCACGCGCGGCGGTGGATGCCGGCTATGCCCCGAATGACTGGCAGGTGGGGCAGACCGGCAAGGTCGTTGCGCCGGAACTCTATATCGCCGTGGGCATATCGGGTGCGATTCAGCATCTTGCCGGCATGAAGGATTCTAAGATCATCGTCGCCATCAACAAGGACGAGGAAGCTCCGATCTTTCAGGTCGCCGATTACGGACTGGTCGCCGATCTCTATCAGGCCCTGCCCGAGCTCGACGCCGAGCTGGCGAAGATTAAACGGTAGGCGGGCATATCTCCCCACGCCGTCACGAATGGGATAAAGCTGGCAGACACCATGGCGCAGGCACTTCGAAAGATCGGCGTGATCGGGGCGGGGCAGATGGGCAGCGGCATTGCCCATGTCTGTTCGCTCGCCGATTTCAACGTTCTGCTCAACGACATTTCCGAGGAGCGGATCAAGGAAGGGCTTGCCACGATCAACGGCAACATGGCCCGGCAGGTGACAAAGAAAGCGATCACCGACGATGCGCGTCAGGGCGCGCTGAAGCGGATTACGCCGGCGCCGACGCTCGAGTCGCTCGGCGACTGCGATCTCGTGATCGAGACCGCTACGGAAAAGGAAGAGGTCAAGCGCAAGATATTCTCGTCGCTCTGCCCATCGCTCAAGCCGGATGCGCTGCTGGCGACGAACACGTCGTCCATCTCCATCACCAAGCTCGCATCGACCACCGATCGGCCGGAGAAGTTCATCGGCATTCATTTCATGAATCCGGTGCCGCTGATGGAACTCGTGGAGTTGATCCGCGGCATTGCGACCGGCGATCAGACTTTCGAAACCTGCAAGGCTTTCGTCGCCAAGCTCGGCAAGACTGTCGCGGTGGCGGAGGACTTCCCCGCTTTCATCGTCAATCGCATTCTCTTGCCGATGATCAACGAGGCGATCTACACGCTGTATGAAGGTGTCGGCAATGTCGAGGCGATCGACACGGCGATGAAGCTCGGTGCGCACCACCCGATGGGGCCGCTCGAGCTTGCCGACTTCATCGGTCTCGATACCTGCCTGTCGGTGATGCAGGTGCTGCACGAAGGGCTCGCCGATTCCAAATATCGGCCGTGCCCGCTGCTGGTGAAATACGTTGAAGCCGGCTGGCTTGGGCGCAAGGCTCAGCGCGGCTTCTACGACTATCGCGGCGAGAAGCCCGTTCCGACCCGCTGACGCGGCGTCAGACAATCCTGACGAGATTGGCGATCGCGAGCACGGCGATCGACGCCCAGGTCAGCGTTTGACCGGTGCCGCGGCCGAAGCCCGGGACATCCGACGCCCACATGCCGAAAACTTGCAGCGCGCGTCCGACAACGAGCGCCGTGCCGGCGATGTGCAGAACGAGCGGCCAGCCGCCATTCATCTCGTAGATCAGCATGAGCGCCAATGCGAGCGGGATGTATTCGATGGCATTGCCGTGTAAGCGGATCATCCTGAGCATTTCCGGCTTGCCACCGTCCCCGAGTGAAACCTGTAGCTTCACGCGGTGGACGGTGACATTGATGCCGAGCGCAACGATCGTGAGGGCAAGGATTGCGGCATAGAATGCGGTGATTGTGGCCATGGCAATTTTTCCGTCCAATATCGGCGTGGATCTATCCGTGACAGCATGAGGCCGGTTTGGTGTCGTATTCGTCGTGCCTGCGCACCCAAGCCATGGTCCACGGCAAGCTGTCTTCGTCACGGCCTTTCGGCGCCATGTCGAGGAAGTTGTACGTGCCCACGAGAATGTCGAGACCGCGCGCGTAGCTTGAGTAAGTGTGGAAAATATTACCCGCCTCGTCCCTGATGAACGCGCTCAAACCCGGCGCTTCCTCACTTGGAAATTCGCCGACCGAATAATTGTAGTTCAGCTTGCCGCTGGCGATCTCGTTCGGCGTGAATGAAACGCCGAAATCGTAATTGAAGTCGGTTCCGTGGGACGAGACCCATGGGAAGTGCCAGCCCATGCGATGCTTATAGGCTTCGATTTCGGCAAGCGGAGCGCGCGAGACCACGGCGAGCGTGACATCCCGCTGGGCAAGGTGGATGGCCGCGCCATCGAAGTGGTCGGCAAGAAACGAGCAACTCGGGCATCCCGAGATCCAGCCCGGACCGAGCATGAAGTGGTAGACAAGCAACTGCTGTTTGCCGGCGAATAGGTCCGCCAATGTCTGTTTTCCTTGCTGACCGTCGAACCGATAGGCTTTTTCGATCTTGACCCACGGCAGGGCACGCCGTTTTTCACTGAGGTCGTCACGCGCGCGCGTGAAAGCCTTTTCCTTTTCGAGCAGGTTCTTGCGCGCGGCGAGCCATTTCTCGCGGGACACGACTTGATGTTGCATGGCTCGTACTCCTTTCCTGTTTGACTCGTTACAGGGCGACTGCGGTCTTGAAGCCGCCGAAGATCATGCGTTTGCCGTCGAACGGAACGTCTTTCTTGTCCATCATTTTTTCGATGCGGGCGTCTTTCATCACCTTCCCCATCACGCGATCTCGGTGCGCGCGCGATTTGTAGACGATCCAGGAAAAGATGACGGTTTCGTTGGGTTTCAGCTTCACGCTGCGCGGAAACGACGTCCATTTCCCTTTTTTCACGTCGTCGGCCACGCATTCCTGAAAGCTGATGGCGCCATGATCTTTCCAGACCCTGCCGGCCTTTTTCGCCATCGCGATATAGGCTTTCAGCTTCTTTTTCGGTACCGGCACGACGAAGCCGTCGACGTATGGCATTGCGCGTTCCTCTCTTCGGGTCAGGTAAAAAGACGTTCGAGTTTGTCGATCGCGCCGCTCCATCCATAGTGATGGCGGTCGCGCGCCGGTTCGTCGAAGAACTGCTCGTGCTTCAGCGTGAGCATCGATTCGTTACTGTCGCCGGTGATGAGCACGGTGACGAGCGATTCGCGTTCCGGCGTTGAAATCCACGCCCAGCTGAAAACCAGTTTCTGTCCTGGCACGACTTCGCGGTAGGTGCCGCTCACGTCGTGTGTCTCACCGTCGGGCGCGCGCATGACGACGCGGAAACGGCCGCCGACGCGCGCATCGCATTCTGCCGAGACGACCTCGATGCCTTCCGGGCCGAACCAGCGGGCTATTTTTTTTGGATCGGTCCAGGCTTCGTAGACTTTCGCGGGCGGCGCTTTGAGCTTTCGTTTGATGGTGAGGCTTGGCTTGTCGAGCATGCGTCGTCCTCCAGAAAAGCCGCCAGCCGGTCGAGTTGCTGCGACCAGAAGCGCTGATAGCGGTGAAGCCAGCCCACGGCCTCCTCCATTGGCGCGGCGATCAGCCGGCATTCCACGGTGCGGCCGGTCTTGTGACGTGCGACCAGCCCGGCGTCGGACAGAACGGCGATGTGCTTCATTGCCGCCGGCAGCGAAATCGCAAAAGGGCGCGCGAGTTCGCTGACCGAAACTCCGTCCTGCTCGGCGAGATGCGCCAGCATCGCGCGCCGCGTCGGGTCTGCCAGCGCCGCGAAGGTGCGATTGAGCGTCTCTGCTTGATAGTAAACCATGTGGTTAAGTATAGCGGAGCGGCTCACCGGGTCAAGGGGCTTCCGGGCGTTACCTGCCGTTAACGCGCGGTAACTATCCTCGTTGCGAGAGCCAGAGCGATGTCCGCCATTCAAACCATGCATTTCGGCTGGGTCCGAACGCCGAGCGCTTACGAATCCATCACGTCGTGGCGCGAGAAGCACGCTGCCGCCCGGCAGGATTTTGAGGACACGATGTCGGCGGTGACGTCGACCTTCGGCGACGCGCTTGCCAATCAGGTCTCTCAAGCCGGGACGATCGCCGCACAGCGTGCCCTGACGCGCATCCAAGCCGAAACGAAAGCCAAGGCTGACGCACAGGCTGCCGCCGCCGCGCGCAACGCGCCGGTCGATCCGCCCAAGGTGATCGGTTCGAAAGTGACGCTCTCGGATGGTTCAAGCGAAATCGATCTTCAGTCGGGCACGCTGACGATGGCGGACGGTTCGACCGTCGATCTGAAAACCGGCCTGATCAAAACGGTCGATGTCAGTGTGTGAGTAACGTGCGATGGATGTGTCCAGTCTGGCAACAGCGTTGATCGGCGCGAAGGTCGCGCAGCTGCAGTTGGCTGCGGCGGCGAAGATGATGAAGATGAATGCCGCTTCGGATGCTTCGATCGCTCAGCTGGTCGATGCGGCGCAGGCCAATGCCGACAAGCTCGCCAACGTCTCCGCCGGCATCGGCGCCAATCTCGATATCAGCGCGTGAGCCGGCCGGCGTTATCGCTTGAGCGCAGCTTGCACGAATTGGACGGCGTCCGGGCTCGCCCATTCGGCCGGCCCGGCCAGCGAGGCGAGTTCGCAACCTTCGCGATCGACAAGCAGGGTCGTCGGCATGCCAAAGGCGCGGCCGGCCATTTTCAGATGCTGAAAGATTTTCGCGCTCGGATCAGCGTAATACGCAAGCTTGCTGATCTCGGCATCCTTGAGCCAGACCTTGGGCTTCTCGAAATCGCGCGTGTCGATATTGACCGCGACGACCTCGAAATCGCTGCCGCCGAGCTTGGCCTGCAACGCATCGAGCGCCGGCATCTCCTTGCGGCACGGCACGCACCATGTGGCCCACAGGTTGAGAAGGACCGTGCGTCCCTGCCACTCCGACAGCTTGCGGTCACGCCCGGAGGCGTCGTGGAAGGCCAGATCGCTGACGCGGATCGGGGTCTTGGCCGGGGTGAGGGCGGCGACTTCGCCACGGGCCAGCGGCACGAGGCGCGAGGCAAGCTGCGCCGCCGGCCGGCAGGCCGGGTCGATGGCTGCATTGCGCTGAAAGGCCACGATCCCGTATATCCCCGCGAGGCCGGCAAAAAGCCCGAGCGCGAGGGCGGCCGCAAGCACGCGATAGCGTCGTGCACGGCCCTTTTTCGGGTCAGCGGATTCGGTCATGTCGGCCCGGATGTCTCGTTTCAGCGGATGGACTGCCAGATGGTCGTGTCATGAGCAATAAGATGTGGGGCGGGCGTTTCACGTCCAGTCCCGACGCGATCATGGAAGCGATCAACGTCTCCGTCGACGTCGACCGGGACCTCTACGCGCAGGACATCGCCGCGAGCAAGGCGCACGCCGCAATGCTTGCGCACCAAGGCATTATTGCGGCGGACGATGCCGCCAAGATCGCTCACGGTCTAGACACGATCCTGTCAGAGATCGAGGCGGGCAAGTTCGTGTTCGACCGCTCGCTTGAAGACGTACACATGAACGTCGAGCATCGGCTGACTGAATTGATTGGGCCGGCCGCGGGGCGATTGCACACTGCGCGTTCGCGCAACGATCAGGTGGCGACCGATTTCCGGCTATGGGTGCGCGATACGATCGATGCGATCGACAGCGCACTTGCCGACTACCAGCGCGCTTTGGCCGAGCGGGCGCTCGAACAGGCCGATACGGTCATGCCGGGACTGACGCATCTGCAGACGGCACAGCCAATCACTTTCGGTCATCACCTGCTCGCCTATGTGGAAATGACTGCGCGCGACCGCGGGCGCTTCGCCGACGCGCGCAAGCGCCTCAACGAGTCACCGCTCGGTTCGGCGGCGCTCGCCGGGACATCTTTTCCGCTCGACCGCGAGATGACATCGAAGGCGCTCGGCTTTGACCGACCGGCTGCCAATTCGCTTGATGCTGTTTCGGACCGGGATTTCGTGATGGAAACGCTCGCGGCGGCGACGATCGCCAGCGTGCACCTGTCGCGGCTTGCCGAGGAGATCGTGATCTGGACCTCGCCGCTCGTTGGCTTGATGCGTCTGTCGGACAAATTCACGACCGGCTCCTCCATCATGCCGCAGAAGCGCAATCCCGATGCGGCCGAACTCGTGCGTGGAAAAACCGGAACCATTGCCGGCGCGTTGCAGCAGATCGTGATGGTGATGAAGGGACTGCCGCTCGCGTACCAGAAGGACATGCAGGAAGACAAAGCCTCGACCATGAATGCTCTCGCGGCACTGACGTTGTCGATCGCCGCCATGGCGGGCATGGTCCGCGATCTCGTTCCGGATGCGGCGCGGATGAAGAAAGCGGCAGGTGAGGGCTATGCCACCGCGACCGATCTCGCCGACTGGCTGGTGCGCGCGCTGAAGATTCCCTTCCGCGAAGCGCACCATATCAGCGGCCGAATCGTCGTCGCGGCCGCCGAGGCCGGGCTGCCGCTGCATCGTCTGTCGCTCGAGGCCATGCGCGCGATCGAGCCGCGCATCACGCAGGACGTGTTCGGTGTTCTGTCCGTCGATCGCTCGGTGCGAAGCCGCACAAGTTTTGGCGGTACGGCACCGAAGAACGTGCGCGCGCAGGCCAAAAAATGGCTCAGAAATCTCGACAAGGCGCGGACTTGAGTACCTTGGCCCGCGCCGCCCAATATTCGCCTCTTGTCTTCAATCTGCTATGAGTGGGTCCGAATTGGAGCCGCCGGTAATGCTGTCTTCCTGCCGCAAGTTGAACCGCCTGTTGCTCGCGGGCGCCCTTCTGGGCGCGCTCGGGCTTGCGGCCTGCGGCAAGAAAGGCGCGCTCGACCTGCCCCCGGCAAGCGTGGCATCGCCGGCGACCACCGTCGCTCCGCCCGACGAGCCACCGGCGACGGAGCCGCTTTTCTCCAACACCCGGCAAAACAAACGGGCGGTGTCCGCCCCGAAGGGCGAGAAAAAGCATATCCCCCTCGACGTACTCATCGACTGACCCGCGATGCACCATTTCGACTATCGTGACGGCGTGCTGCACGCCGAGGCGGTGAATCTCGCCGATCTCGCTGCATCGGTCGGGACGCCGTTCTATTGTTATTCGACCGCGACGCTCACGCGCCATTATCGCGTCTTCGCCGATGCCTTTGCAGATGTGCAGTCGCTTGTCTGCTACGCGGTCAAGGCGAATTCCAATCAGGCGGTGATCGCTACGCTGGCAAAGCTCGGCGCCGGCGCTGATGTTGTCTCCGAAGGCGAACTCAAGCGTGCTCGCGCGGCCGGCATTCCCTCCGAAAAGATCATGTTCTCTGGCATCGGCAAGACCGCGCGCGAACTTGCGCTGGCGGTCGACGAGAACATCCTCTGTGTTAACGTGGAATCCGAACCGGAACTGGAATTGCTTGCCTCGATCGCGGCGTCGAAGCGACGCAGCATCGACATCTCCATCCGCGTCAATCCCGACGTCGATGCCAAGACGCATCGCAAGATCGCGACCGGCAAATCGGAAAACAAGTTCGGCATTCCCATCAGTCGTGCGCGCGAGGTTTATGCGCTAGCCGCCAAGCTGGACGGCGTGCGCGTGCGTGGCGTTGACATGCATATCGGCAGTCAGATCGTCGAGCTGTCGCCGTTCGCCGATGCCTTCGCGCTTCTGTCTGATTTCGTGCGGACACTGCGCGCGGACGGACATACGATCGAGCATGTCGATCTCGGTGGTGGTCTCGGCATTCCGTACCGGGAGGCGGATACGGCGCCGCCCCTTCCGGCGGATTACGCCGGCATCGTCAAGCGCGCGACGCGCGATCTCGGCTGCAAGCTCATTTTCGAACCCGGACGCCTGATCGTCGGCAATGCCGGCATCCTGATGACGCGCGTTCTCTACGTAAAGCGCGGGGAGGCCAAGACCTTCGTCATTGTCGATGCGGCCATGAACGACCTTATCCGGCCGACGCTTTATGACGCCCATCACGAAATCCGGCCGGTGACGCAGGCTTCAGGGCCTGCGCGAATCGTCGCAGACGTGGTCGGTCCGGTCTGCGAATCGGGCGACTTTCTGGCCCATCAGCGCGAAATGCCCGAGCCGAAGCCGGGCGACCTGCTGGCGGTTATGTCCGCGGGTGCCTATGGGGCGGTTCAGGCCGGGACCTACAATACCCGGCCTTTGGTCCCGGAATTGCTTGTCAATGACCGGCAATGGGCAGTGGTACGGCCGCGCCTCGAAGTGGACGCATTGATTGCCCTTGATCGGCTGCCGCCCTGGCTTTGAGCGCCTTTGGCGCTTTGGCGTGACTGTCATGCCCAAAAGCCCCACGGCAACCGGGCGGCATGGTAAAGTGTTGACGAGAGATTCCCTGGGCCCAGAGGACCGCGTGGCTGACCGCCCGTTAGCAGACCGACAGGATCAAACCGCAGATCGCATGCGCTCCCGGCTGGGGCGTGTGCTTCGTCGCGTGCGCTTGGCGCTCCTGTGGGAGCGCGTGTGGCCGCCGCTCGCGGCGATCGGCACCGTTGTCGGTCTTTTCCTCGCCGTTTCCTGGCTTGGGCTTTGGCTGTGGCTGCCGCCGATCGGCCGCGCCATCGGTCTCGCCATGTTCGCGATTCTTCTCGCCGCTGCCGCATTTCCATTCGTGCGGCTACGCGCGCCGAGCGAGGCGGATGGTCTGCGCCGGCTCGACGAGAGCAGCGGCATCAGGCATCGCCCCGCGACCGCCATCGCCGACGACCTCGCCGTCACGCCGCAGGATCCGGTGTCGCTCGCGCTGTGGCAGGCGCATCTCGAACGTGTGCTCGTGGCAGCCCGGCGCTTCAAGGCCGGTTGGCCGGCACCGCGTCTGGTTCGGCACGATCCGTTCGCGCTGCGGGGGCTGGTGCTGGCGCTTGTCCTTGTCACGTTCTTCGCCGCTGGCGCCGACCGGACGCGACGCATCGCTGCCGCCTTCGATTGGCAGGGCGTTGTCACTGCCCTCAACTATCGTGTCGATGCCTGGGTGACGCCGCCGCCCTATACCGGCCGCGCGCCGGTGATCATGCCGGGCCTGCAGCCGGGTGAGCCGGCGCGCTCTGCCGCCGCGTTCACGGTGCCGACCGGCAGCGTTCTTGTCATTCGCTCGACTGGCACGAGCAAGATCGACGTTGCGGTTAAAGGCGGGCTGAAGGCCGACACCAGCGCCGCCCCCGAGCCGCCGGCAGGCACGATCGAGCATCGTTATGTGATTTCGGACAACGGTACTTCGACCTTGCGGGGTGCGGGCGACGACGTGACCTGGGCGTTCAACGCCATTCCCGATCGCGCACCGACCATCACGCTCGCCAAGGATCCTGAGCCGCAGCTGCGCGGCGCGCTGCAGCTTCAATACAAGATCGAAGATGATTACGGTGCCGTCGACGCGCAGGCGACCTTCGATCGCAAGGTCACACCCGGCTCCGACGGCAAGACGCCGCGCGCGCTTTACGGCGCGCCGAGTTTTCCGCTGGTCCTGCCGCAAGCCCGAACGCGCAACGGCACTGGACAGACAACCAAGGATCTGAGCGAGCACCCCTGGGCGGGCGCCGAAGTCGCGTTGACGCTCGTTGCACGCGACGAGGCCGGACAGGAAGGCCGGTCCGAGCCCTTCGAGATGACCCTGCCGCAGCGCATCTTCACCAAGCCGCTGGCACGCGCGTTGATCGAGCAGCGCCGCATCCTCGCGCTCGATGCCGAGGCCAAGCCGCTCGTCCTGACGGCGCTCGACGCGTTGACAATCGCGCCGGAAAAATTTGTTCCCGAAGCGGGCATCTATCTCGGGCTGCGCTCCATCTTCTGGCAGCTCACGCGCGCGACCTCTGATGACCAATTGCGCGAGGTGGTGGCGGCGTTGTGGTCGCTCGCCGTCACGATCGAGGATGGCAACGTCTCCGATGCCGAGGCGGCGTTGCGTCAGGCGCAGGAAGCCCTGCGGCAGGCGCTGGAGCGCGGTGCGAGCGAAGAGGAGATCAAGAAGCTCACGGACGAATTGCGTGCGGCGCTCGACAAATTCATGCAGGCGCTCGCCGAGCAATTGCAGAAGAACCAGCAGAATCAGAACATGGCGCGCATCGATCCGAATGCGCGCAACATCCGGCCACAGGATCTCAAGAGCATGATCGACCGGCTGGAAAATCTGGCACGGTCCGGCGCCAAGGATGCGGCGCGCAAGCTGCTCGATGAATTGCAGTCGATTCTGGAAAACCTGCAGATGGCGCGGCCGGGCCAGATGGAAGGCGATCAGGACGACGACATGATGTCGGCGCTGGATGAGCTCGGCAACATGATCCGCCGCCAGCAGCAATTGCGCGATCGCACGTTCCGTCAGGGTCAGGATACGCGGCGCGACCGGCAACTCGGGCAGCGAAGCCCGGGCGACCAGAAGTTTGGCGAATTGCGGCAGGATCAGCAGCAATTGCGTGACCAATTGCGCAAGCTCCTGGAAGAAATGCGCAAGCGCGGCTTCGGCCAGCAGCAGGGCGACCAGGGCCAGGACGGCGACCAGGCTCAGCAGGGCGAGGGCGACATGGATCAGCTCGGCCGCGCCGGCGAGGCCATGGGCGATGCCGAAGGTCAGCTCGGCGACGGCAATGCCGACAATGCCGTCGATGCTCAAGGCCGGGCGCTTGAAGCCTTGCGCAAGGGCGCCCAAGGGCTCGCCCAGTCGATGCAGCAGCAGATGGGTCAGCAGGGGCAGGGCGGGCCGGGCCAGCCCGGTCGTACGGGTCAGGCGCGCGCGCAGCAGGAGACCGACCCGCTCGGCCGGCCCTTGCGCGGACGCGACTACGGCGACGACACGACCATCAAGGTGCCGGGCGAGATCGACGTGCAGCGCGCACGGCGCATCCTTGAAGAATTGCGGCGGCGCTTCGCCGATCCGGGCCGGCCGCAGATCGAGCTCGACTACATCGAACGGCTGCTCAAGGATTTCTAAAAAAATCTAATGCCGCGTCGGCGCGATGAGGGCCGTGTTGACGGCGTCGCGAATGGTGCCGAGCGAAAAGGGCTTGGTGATCACATCGTGAATGAGCGCCTCGAGTCCCGAGGCGCGTTCGCGCTGATCCGAATACCCTGTCATCAAGAGGATGGTCAGCGCCGGATAATCGCGTCCGGCGGCGAGCGCGAGCGCGATTCCGTCCATCACCGGCATGCGGATGTCGGTGAGCAGCAGATCGAAGCGTCCCTGTTCCCGCGTCAGGCAATCGAATGCTTCAGCGCCGTCGCGATTGGCGACCACGTCATGTCCGTCCTGCGTCAGTGCGCGCGTCACCAACTGGCGCAGCGAATCCTCGTCTTCGGCGAGAAGAATACGGGCCATGTCAGCGCATTCCGCCTTGCACGTCGTATCGTGTGAAGAAGCGCACTGCCACATCCTGTGCTTCAGCCGGAGGCGAGGCGAGGCGCGAGCGAAAATCGAGGCTTTCGCCCGGAGCGAGAATTGTGCGGCTCGGCATTGCGGTCCAGCTATAGATTTCGTCACCTTTGGCGTTGCGCACGGCAAAGCGCAGCCGCGGCACATCGACTGGCGCGCGTGATTTGCTGCCGATCCGGCCTTCGACGACGAGAACGGGGACTCCGTCCTGGGTTTCGCGCGATGTCTTGAGGTTGTCGAACACGAGCCCGCGCAGGTTCACCGGCAGGCCGATCGTGTCGTAGAGCGCCGCCGTCTGCGGTGCATAGCGCACGATCGTTGATCGCCAGCCGACGACAATTGTGATCGCGGCGACAAGCCCGAGGATCACACCCGGAAGGGCGGGCATTCCGAATTTCCAGGCGCTGCGCTGTCGCCGCTGGCGATAAAGACGTTCTCGGCGCGCGGCGAAGGATTCGATGTCGCCGTCCGCTTGCGCCGGTTCGGGTAGCGCGGTCGGCAGGCCTGCGAGTTGATCGGCGGGCGGCACGATCGAAGGCGCCTCCTCGATCGGCGCGATGTCGCCGAGCGCCGTGGCCGGGGAAGGTGCCTGCAGCTCCGGTGCCAGAGCGGCGACAGCCGGATCATGAGCCGAAAGCGAATCAGCGGAAGCGGCGCGCATTGCGTTGCCCATGTCCGCTGGCTCGCTCGTGAAAGCCGGTGCGGCTGGGGCATCGGGAGCGAGCGCGTGCGCGGCCTGAGCGAGCTTGTCTCCGAGGCCGTCGGAGCTCCGGCCCTTCCCCTGACGGGTGGCAAACCAGACGGTGCGGCAACGCGTGCAGCGGACCGAGCGGCCCACCGGGCCGAGCGAAGCCGGCTCGACGCGGTAGGACGTGGCGCATCGAGGGCACAGAATCAGCGTGGGCGAATCAACAATAGGCATTCTGCGTAGGAGCCTAGGCCGCGTCCGTTAATGGATCGGAAACCATGCCGGTCGAATCCACGGTTCCACGGCTGTCCCCAAGGCCGGCTTTGGCGCCGTGGCGGCTCTCCTGTAAAAGCGAACAAGTGGTTGGGGCGCTTTGCGAATCCTTTAAGACGGCCGAAACAGCCGGTGATCGCCGGAGGCGGGCTTGGTCCGATTCGAAAATGTCGGCTTGCGCTATGGGCTCGGACCGGAGGTGCTGCGTGACCTCACCTTCCGCATCGAGCCGAACTCGTTCCAGTTTCTCACCGGTCCTTCGGGGGCGGGCAAGACCTCATTGTTGCGGCTTCTGTTTCTGTCGCTCAGGCCGACGCGCGGCTTGATCACGCTCTTCGGCCACGACATCGCCACGCTGAAGAAAGACGCGCTGTCGGCGTTGCGGCGGCGCATCGGCATCGTGTTTCAGGATTTCCGGTTGCTCGATCATATGACGACGTACGAGAATGTCGCGCTGCCGCTGCGCGTCATGGGGCGCGATGAGTCGAGCTATCGCTACGAAGTGATCGAATTGCTGCAATGGGTCGGGCTGGGCGAACGGATGTGGGCGCTGCCGCCTGTTCTGTCGGGCGGCGAGAAGCAGCGGGCCGCCATCGCCAGAGCGGTCATTGGACAGCCGCAACTTCTTCTGGCCGACGAGCCGACCGGCAACGTTGACCCCGAACTTGCCCAACGCCTCCTGCGGCTTTTCGTCGAACTCAACAAATCGGGCACTTCAGTCGTGATCGCGACGCATGACATCGCGCTGATGGATCAATACGACGCGCGGCGTCTCGTGCTTCACGAGGGCCGGCTGCACGTCTACGATTAGACGCATGAGCGATTGGGAAGAAAGCTACGAGATGATGGAGCAGCCGCGTACGCCGGCCGCTCCGCTGCCGCGCAACCAGACGCCGATCGTGCCGCAGGATTCGATCGGCGGGCGCGCGCTCGTGGCGGTGGTCGCGATCATGACCTTTCTGGCGTCGCTGACGACAGGCGCGGTGATGATGGTGCGCGCAAGCGCAAATGACTGGCAATCGGAGGTCGCGCGCGAGGTTACGATTCAGGTGCGTCCGGTCAGCGGACGCGATCTGGAAGGTGAAGTCAAAAAAGCGAGCGATATCGCGCGCAGCTTTGCCGGGATCTCCGATGTGCGCCCCTTCACGCGCGAGGAATCCGCCCGGCTGCTTGAGCCATGGCTCGGGAAAGGATTGGCTCTCGAGGATCTGCCGGTGCCGCGGGTGATCGTGGTGAAGCTCAGTTCCGATATTGCGGTCGATCTCGCCGCGCTGCGCCGGCGCCTGACGGAGCAGGTGCCGGGCGCGAGCCTCGACGATCACCGCGGCTGGATCGATCGCATGCGCGCGATGACCGGCGCCGCGGTTGCCGGCGGCATTGTCATCCTGCTGCTCGTGCTTGCGGCCACGATCCTATCCGTCGCCTTTGCGACGCGCGGCGCCATGGCCGCAAATCGGCCGATTATCGAGGTGCTTCATTTCATCGGGGCTCGCGACGGCTTCATCGCTCGTCAATTCCAGCGTCATTTTCTGGTTCTTGGGCTGAAGGGCGGATTCTTTGGCGGCGGTGCGGCAATCGTGATCTTCCTCGTTTTTGGTCTTGCCACGACCTGGCTCTTCGGGTCGGCCGGGGCCGATCAATTTGCGCTCCTGTTTGGTACATTTTCGATCGGGTGGGAGGGATATCTCCTGCTGGTCATGCAGATTCTGCTGGTTGCAGTGGCCACGGCGTGGACCTCGCGCCAGACGGTGCATCGCACGCTCGCGGCCGTATAGGCTGCCATGCGCCATCCGTCCGCCGGATTTTGCGGTATGCTTTCCCGGGATTGACATCGATATGTCGTCGGCACGACCAGGGGCGAAGGAGGGGGTGCGCGCGGGTCATAAACTCGCGCGCGTGCTCAGCACGGCCGTGTTTCTGGCCCTTGGCGCCGGTGTTGCTCTCGTCGTCGGCTTTCTCTGGTTTGTGTCGCAGGTTCCGGCCGATGAAATCAATCTTCACGAAAAGGCGGACGGCATTGTCGTTTTGACGGGTGGCGCCTCGCGCATTTCCGACGCCATCGATCTCCTCGCGTCGGGCTATGGACAGCGCCTGCTTATTTCCGGCGTGCATCGTTCGACCAACCAGACCGAGATTGCGCGCGTGCTGCCGCAGCACGAAAAGGTCATCACCTGCTGCGTCGATCTCGACCGCTCGGCGGTGAACACGGTCGGCAACGCGACGGAGACGCGCCGTTGGGTGAAGGAGCGCGGCTTCCATTCCCTCATCGTCGTGACGTCGAACTACCACATGCCGCGCGCCATGGCGGAATTGTCGCACCAACTGCCGGACGTCGCCCTCATTCCGTTTCCGGTCGTTACCCACAAGCTGCCGCTGTGGTCGAATCCGGCGACGGTCAAGCTTCTGATGTCCGAATATGTGAAGTATATCGTCGCCGTCTTCCGGATGCGGATCGATCCGGCGATCGCCGTGGCCCATGACGCGAAAGTGTCGCGGGGCGATCGAGTTTTCGGGTTTCTCTGACCGCTTAAGCGACGGGGCAGTTCTGTGGGCATCATCGTTCGTTCGGTTGTTTTCAATCTCCTTTTCTATTTTGTCCTGACGCTCTATCTGCTGGTGGCGTTGCCGACCCTGCTGTTGCCGCGCATGGCCATGATCCGCATGACACAGCACTGGGCGCGCACCAATCTGTGGCTTCTGCGCGTGGTCTGCGACCTCAAGGTTGAGTTCATCGGTCTCAACAAGGTGCCGCGCGGGCCGCTGCTCTGTGCGTCCAAACACCACTCCATCTGGGAAACCTTCGCACTCCTGACGCTGTTCGACGATCCGGCCTACATCCTCAAGCGCGAGCTGATGTGGATTCCGTTCTACGGCTGGTGCGCGCGCAAGGCCGGCATGATTCCGGTCGATCGCGGTGCGGGCTCACAGGCGCTCGCAAAAATGACCGAGCATGCGCGCACCGAGGTAAGAAAAGGTCGCCAGCTCATTATTTTTCCAGAGGGCACGCGTCGCCCGCCCGGCGCGGAGCCGAAATACAAATTTGGCGTCGCGCATCTCTACGCCGAACTCGGTGTTCCCTGCCTGCCGGTCGCTCTGAATTCCGGGCTTTACTGGCGGCGTCGCGCCTTTCGCCGCTATCCCGGCACGATCCGCGTCGAGCTTCTCGATCCGATCGCACCCGGTCTCGACAAGAGCGAGTTCTTCAAGCGGCTGCAGGGCGACATCGAAGCAGCAACGGATCGTCTGCTCGAACAGGGCCGCCGCGAATTGGCCGCGATCCTCCCAGCGGGAGCGGTTTGATCCAGTCAAGGTCCGTTTGGTGGAACGTTGCGCGCCTCATGGCTGCCCTTGAGACGTTCGGCCAGCGCGTGCAGGCCGTCGTCGCGGCAGCCCATCGCCTCGAGGGCTGCGACCGTCGCAAGCACGTATTCCGGATTGGCGCCCGATTGCCCGTGCGCCTGGCGAATATGGTGCAGCTGTTCGTCGAGCGTCAGCCTGCCGGCATATTGTGGATGACCGCGATCGACGACGTAGCAGAGCGCATCGACGCGGCGTTCGACATGTCCCGCCAGCAGCACGCTGCGCACCGTTTCCCGATAGACCTTGGTAACCTGCTCGCGCGCCCGCAAATAGGCGATGGTGGCGGCGCGCTCTCCGCAGGCGACGCGGAAGGCAACGCCACGGCATGCGCCGCCGCGGTCGAGGCCCAGCACAAGACCAGGCCGCTGCGGGGTGCCGCGGTGGACGAAGGAGTAGACGCAAAGCGAACGATGCAGCCCGATCACGCGCGCCGGTATCTTCTCGGCGAACGAAAATCCGGGCCGCCACATCAGGGAGCCATAGCCGAAGACCCAGAGGTCCTCGCGGGCGTGCTCGAAAGCCGAATCCATTGCGCGTGAGAAAATAGGGAGATGTTGGTGTGTCGCAGCCTGTTCGCCTAACAAAGCGGCCTTGTAGAGGCAATCGATTCGCGCTCCTTTGAAACGCCCCATTCGGTAATCAGAAGCGCTGCCTCCGAGGGACTATCCGCATGCAGGAAGACCGTTCCATCGACATGCCGGCGCGCCGCCGGTGGGGCCTTTACTTGCCGGTCGGCATCCTTGCGTTGCTGGCAGCACTATGGACGGTTTTCTGGTTCTATTCAGCGCACCGGGCGGGCGAGATCATCTCCGGCTGGCTTGAGCGCGAGGCGCAGCTCGGGCGCGTCTATCGCTGCGGCTCCCGCGACATCGGCGGTTTTCCATTTCGCTTCGAGGTGAGGTGCGATGACGTCGCCGCGGATTTGAAAAACGCGGGTGGCACGGTCTCCGCCTCGTTGCCCGAAGCACATGTGGTCGCGCAGGTCTGGGAACCGACCTTTCTGATCGGTGAGTTCGAGGCGCCGTTCGTCATGACCGACAGTGCGCAAGGCCGCACGCGCGCAACATGGCGGCTCGCGCGCGCCAGTATCCGCGGCACCCCGCGCAGTCCGGAGCGGATTTCCGTGGCCGTCGACGATCTGGCCATCGATCGCGGTATCGAGGGCCAAGTCGAGCGTCTCGTGAGCGGACAGCACGTGGAGTTTCATTCGCGTCTTGCGGAGGGCCTTTTGCGCGATCGCCCGGTTCTCGATTTTGCCGCGCGTTTCGTCGCCGTCTCCGCCCCCGGTTTTCATCCGCTCGCGCGTGAAGCCTTCGATGCCGATATCGATACGACGTTGCGCGGTCTGAAGGACATCGCGGCGAAACCCTGGTCCGCGCGGTTCAGGGAAATCCAGCAAGCCAACGGACGCATCGAGGTACGAAGCGCGCGCGTGAAACAGGGTGAGTGGCTTGCAAGTGCCAACGGCAATCTCGGCCTCACCGCGCGCGGCGGCCTCGATGGCGAATTGCAGGTGACGATCTCCGGGCTCGACAAATTCCTCAATGCCTTCGGCGTGCATTACCTCGCGCAGCCGACCGGGACCGGAGCGAAAATCAACTCCGCGCTCGACGCGCTCGACAAGCTCGCGCCTGGGCTTGGCGGCGCACTGCGGGAAAAGGCGGGCGCTAGCGTTGCGGCAGGTCTTTCGTCGCTTGGCGAGAAAACGGACCTGGAAGGTCACCCTGCCGTGCGACTGCCATTACGCTTCGATGATGGCAAGGCCTATCTCGGCCCGATCGCACTCGGCGAGACGCAGCCCCTCTTCTGAGGACGCCTTCAGGGCTTCTTGATGGTGTCGGGCAGGACCGGATGCACCCGGCCGAAATCGGGCGCGGATGAATCCTGCCCGATCTGCACGATCCCGCGGCGGATCGCGCGCGTGCGCGTGAAATGCTCGAACAGAAGATCGCCGTCACCGCGGCGGATCGCGCGCGTCAACGCCGCGAGGTCCTCGCTGAAGGTGCCGAGCATTTCAAGCACGGCCTCCTTGTTGCCGAGAAAGACGTCGCGCCACATGGTCGGATCGGACGCGGCGATGCGCGTGAAATCGCGGAAACCGCCGGCCGAGAATTGCAGCACTTCCGATCGCGTCACCGCAGACAATTCATCGGCCGTGCCGACGATGGTGTAGGCGATCAGGTGCGGGACATGACTGGTGATCGCGAGCACAAGGTCATGATGCTCCGGCGTCATGACCTCCACTTTCGCGCCGATCGCGCGCCAGAAGGCCGATATGCGATCGACCGCTCCCTGATCGGTGCCCGGTGGCGGCGTGATGATGCACCAGCGCCCGACGAACAATTCGGCGAATCCTGCATCGGGTCCGGAATGCTCGGTGCCGGCGACGGGGTGAGCAGGAACGAAATGCACGTTCTTTGGCAGATGCGGTGCCATGTCGCGTACGACCGAGGCCTTGACCGATCCGACATCGGACACGATGGCGCCCGCTTTCAGATGCGGGCCGATATCCCGCGCGGCCACGCCGCTCTGGCCGACCGGGATGCAGGCGATGACGAGATCGGCATTCCCGACGGCGGAGGCATTGCTGTCGACCACCTCGTCGGCGATGCCAAGTTCGAGAACGCGCTTGCGCGTCGCTTCGGAGCGCGCGGTGGCGACGATGGTGCGTACGACACCTTGCGCCCGCGCCGCGCGTGCGATCGAAGAGCCGATCAGCCCCATGCCGACGAGCGCGAGCCGCTCGAACAAAGGTTCCTTGATGGTCACGCCGGCTTGCCCATGAATTGCGCCAGCGTCTCGACAACGAGCCGATTGGCTTCCTCGCTGCCGACGGTCATGCGCAGCGCATTCGGCAGCTTGTAGGCGCCGACGGCGCGCAGCACGAGCCCGCGCGCGGTCAGCATCGCTTCCGCGTCCTTGGCGGTCTTGCCGGCCATAGTCGGAAAATGGATGAGGATGAAATTCGCGACGCTCGGCGTGACCTTCAAGCCAAGCTTGCCGATTTCCTCGGTGAGCCAGGCAAGCCAGCGCTCGTTATGGACGCGCGCCTGTTCGGTATGTGCGGGGTCGGACAAGGCGGCAATGCCGGCCGCGATCGCCGGCGCGCTCACATTGAACGGCCCGCGGATGCGGTTGATCGCCGCGACGACGTGGGCGGGCCCATACATCCAGCCGAGCCGGAGCGCGGCAAGGCCATAGATCTTCGAGAAGGTACGGCACATCACGACGTTGTCGCTGGTCGCGACAAGTTCGATTCCGGATTCGTAATCGTTTCGGCGCACGTATTCGGCATAAGCCGCGTCGAGCACGAGCAGCACATGCGCGGGCAGCGCGCGGTGCAACCGCTTCACCTCGTCGAACGGCAGATAAGTGCCGGTCGGATTGTTCGGATTGGCGACGAACACGATTTTCGTCTTCGGCGTCACCGCGGAAAGGATGGCGTCGACGTCGGCGGTGAATTCCTTTTCCGGCGCGACGACGGGCTTGGCACCCGTTCCGAGCGTGGCAATGGGATAGACAAGAAAGCCGTGCGTGGTGTGGATCGCCTCGTCACCGTCGGCGAGATAGGCGCGCGCCAACAGATTGAGAAGATCGTCGGAGCCAGCGCCGCAGATGATGCGCGCCGGATCGAGACCGAAGGTGCGGCCGATCGCTTCGCGCAACTCGCTGGCCGACCCGTCCGGGTAATCCTGCAAATGGCTGGCGACGGCGCGGTACGCCTCGATTGCCTTGAGGCTCGGACCGAGCGGCGTCTCGTTGGACGAAAGCTTGAACACCTTGGCAGCGCCGGGAGCACTGCTCTTTCCCGGGATATAAGGGTTGATGGCGAGGACGCCGGGGCGCGGTTCGGGGCGCTGCGGAGCGGACATGACTTCGGTTTCTTTTCTTCACATGGCCGAAACGGTTCCGGCGCCACGGACCGTATAGCGGCTTGCGTGGCTGCCGACGAGGGCGCAGGAGCGCATCGAGGTCTCCGACTTGGCCAAGGCGTCGACAATCCGCTCGAGCTTTTGCCCTTGCGGGATCGAGACAAGAAGGGCTGCGCCGTCGAACGAACCGCCGGGAACGGCGATCACCTCGGCGAGCGGCGCGATCGCGCGCGCTGCGGCGGCGCTCCAACCGGAAACCTTGAGGCTGTGAACCTCCACTTCGGTGACCATGGCGTCGGGCGACGACCGGGACACGGCGAAGACCGGAAGCGAGGCGGGATGATCCGGCCGCTCAACGAAGGGCAGTCGCGCGATG
>CAZSAW010000018.1:0-1623 GCA_964604745.1 uncultured Hyphomicrobiales bacterium | reverse complement strand
TGTTTGGAAAGGCCCGTTTGTCGACGGCTATCTGCTCAAGAAGGCGGATGCCGCGCGCGCGTCGGGCCGTCACGATGTGATCAAGATCTGGAGCCGCCGCTCGACGATCCTGCCGCAATTCGTGGGACTGACCTTCGGCGTCTACAACGGTCAGAAGCACATTCCGGTGCAGGTGACCGAGGAAATGGTCGGGCACAAGTTCGGCGAGTTCGCGCCGACCCGCACGTTCTATGGCCATTCGTCGGATCGCAAGGCGAAGCGCACCGGCGCTCCCGCGGCGGCCGGCGCGAGCGAAGGTTAAGAGGCAGTCATGGGCAAACGCGCGCGCGAGAGGACACTCTCGGACAACGAAGCCAAGGCGATCGCACGCATGCTGCGCGTGTCGCCGCAGAAGCTCAATCTTGTCGCCCAGCTCATCCGCGGCAAGAAGGTGGCGACTGCGCTCGCCGACCTGCAATTCTCGCGCAAGCGTATCGCCAAGGATGTGCGCAAGTGTCTGGAATCGGCGATCGCCAATGCCGAGAACAATCATGACCTCGACGTCGACGATCTGATCGTCGCCGAGGCGCATGTCGGCAAGGCGCTCGTCATGAAGCGGTTCGCCGCACGTGGCCGCGGCCGTTCGGGCCGCATCCTCAAACCTTTCTCGCACCTCACGATCGTCGTGCGCGAAGTCGAAGCGGCAGCCTAGGAGATTTAAGGCATGGGTCAGAAGGTCAATCCCGTCGGCTTGCGGCTCGGCATCAACCGGACGTGGGATTCGCGCTGGTACGCGGGCAAGGGCGATTACGGCAAGCTCCTGCATGAGGACATCAAGATCCGCGAGGATCTGATGAAGCAGCTCAAGCAGGCGGCGGTATCGAAGATCGTGATCGAGCGCCCGCACAAGAAGGCGCGCGTCACCATCCATTCGGCGCGCCCCGGCGTCGTCATCGGCAAGAAGGGCGCCGACATCGAGAAGCTGCGCAAGTCCGTGGCGAAGATGACCGACAGCGATGTCGTCATCAACATCCTCGAAATCCGCAAGCCGGAACTCGATGCGCAACTCGTCGCCGAATCGATCGCGCAGCAGCTCGAGCGCCGCGTGGCGTTCCGCCGTGCCATGAAGCGCGCCGTGCAGACCGCAATGCGCCTTGGCGCCGGCGGCATCCGCATCAATTGCTCGGGTCGCCTGGGCGGCGCGGAAATCGCGCGCATGGAATGGTATCGCGAAGGCCGTGTGCCGCTGCATACGCTGCGCGCCGACGTTGATTACGGCGTGTCCACCGCGTTCACCACCTATGGCACCTGCGGCGTGAAGGTCTGGATCTTCAAGGGCGAGATCATGGAGCACGACTCCATGGCGCAGGACAAGAAACTGCAGGAGGCCGATGGCGGCCGTCCGCGCCGCGACATCGCGGCGGAATAACGGGCTCGTATCATGCTGCAACCGATCCGCACCAAGTTCCGCAAGGCGCACAAGGGCCGCATCCATGGCGTTGCGACCTCCGGCGTGACGCTCGCCTTCGGCGAATATGGCCTCAAGGCCATGGAGCCGGAGCGCGTCACCGCGCGCCAGATCGAAGCCGCGCGCCGCGCGCTCACGCGCCACATGAAGCGCGCCGGCCGCGTCTGGATCCGCGT
>CAZSAW010000017.1:0-15515 GCA_964604745.1 uncultured Hyphomicrobiales bacterium | reverse complement strand
GCCCTGCACGCCGGTGACGACGCCGATGTCCTTGCCCTCGTTTTCGAGATTGGGCCCCTGCTCGATATGCAGCTCGAAAAATGCCGAAAGCGGGTGATCCTTGCCGCAGCGCTGCGCGCCGCGATAGCCGATCGCGTCGAGCGCCGCGCCGAAGGTCACGCCGCTGCGGTCCTGCCGCGACGACGCCCAGTCGTGATCGAATGCGCCGGAAAAGACGCCCGACGACACCATCGCCGGGGTGAAGCGCGATCCTTCCTCGTTGGTCCAGTTCACGATCTCGATCGGCGCGAAAGTCTGGTAGTCCGCCTCGTGCAACGCGCGCAGTACCTCGAGCGCGCCAAGCACGCCGAGGCAGCCGTCGAATTTTCCGCCCGTCGGCTGCGTGTCGAGATGGCTGCCGAGCGCGATCGGCGGCACGTCGGCGCGCTGGCCGGCGCGGCGCGCGAACATCGCGCCCATGTCGTCGATGGTGACGATGCAGCCGAGCTCTTCCGCCCGCGCCTTGAACCAGTCGCGCACCTGGCGGTCGAGATCGGTCAGCGTCAGCCGGCAAATGCCGCCCTTCGGCGTCCCGCCGATCCTGGCGGTCTCCATCAGGTCGCCCCACAGGCGTTCGGGATCGATTTTGAGATTCTTCATGTCAATCCGCTTTGCCGAGGCTTGCGAATGTCCGCCCCTCGCGCGCGAGGCGGTCGAGAAGCGGCGAAGGCATGTGGCGCTCGTCGCCGGTGCGCGCGGCGAAGTTGTTCAGCCGGTCGCGGATGTGCGGCAAGCCGACGCTGTCGGCATGGAACATCGGCCCGCCGCGCCAGACCGGGAAGCCGTAGCCATAGACCCAGATCACGTCGATGTCGCTCGCGCGCGCCGCAATGCCCTCTTCGAGAATGCGCGCGCCTTCATTGATCATCGGGAAGATCAGCCGCTCGACGATCTCGCCGCGCTCGATTGGCCGGCGCGTGACGCCGAGCCGCTGCGCCGTTGCGGCGATGAGCGCCTCCACCTCCGGATCGGGTTTCGGTGCACGCGAGCCCTGCTCGTAAAGGTAGAAGCCCTTGCCGGTCTTTTGCCCGAAACGCCCCAGCTCGCAGAGCTGGTCGGCGACCTCGGCGCGCGCGCCCTGCGCCTTGCGCATGCGCCAGCTCACGTCGAGGCCGGCGAGGTCACTCATAGCAAACGGCCCCATGGGAAAGCCGAAATCGGTGAGCGCGCCATCGACATCCTGCGGCAGCGCGCCTTCGAGCAGCAGCCGTTCGGCTTCGATCGAGCGCACCCGCAGCATCCGGTTGCCGACAAAGCCGTGGCAGACGCCGACGACGACCGGCACTTTGCCGATGCGGCGCGCAAGCGCGATCGCACTCGCCAGCACCTCCGGTGCCGTGTCCGCCGCGCGCACGATTTCCAGAAGCCGCATCACGTTCGCCGGGCTGAAGAAATGCAGGCCGAGCACCGAGGCAGGACGCGTCGTGCCGCGCGCGATGGCGTTGACGTCGAGATAGGACGTATTGGTCGCAAGAATGGCGTCAGGTTTCGCAAGACGGTCGAGCGCGGCAAAAACCTTCTGCTTCACGCCCATGTCCTCGAACACCGCCTCGATGACGATGTCGGCATCCTTGATCGTCGTCATGTCGGTCGTCGTGTCGAACAGCGAGAGCCGCCGCGCCATGTCCTGTTCGCTCAAGCCGCCACGCGCGACCGAGCCGCGATAATTCTTTTCGATGATGCCGCGTCCGCGCGCGAGCGCATCGGCACTGGCTTCGACCACCGTCACCGGAATCCCGGCATTGGCGAAGCACATGGCGATGCCGCCGCCCATCGTGCCTGCGCCGATCACCGCCGCGCGGCCGATCTCGCGCGGCTTGATGTCCTTGCCCAGCCCCGCGACCTTCGCCGCCTCGCGCTCGGCAAAGAAAATGTGCCGCTGCGCTCTGGACTGCGCACCGGCGCGCAACGCGCTGAAGCTGTCGCGTTCGAACCTCACGCCGTCGTCGAACGGCCGTTCCAGCGTCGCCCGCAAGGCCGAGATGGCCGCGTTCGGCGCGTCGAGCCCGCGCGCACGTTTCAGATAGGGCGCAGCCAGCGCGTCGAAGGCGGCGGGATCGGCGCGCAGCGGCGCGAGCTTGTCGTTGCTGTCGCGCACACGCGGCAGTGGCCGCCGCGCGGCCATGTTGCGCGCAAAGGCAATCGCCCCTTTGACGAGATCGCCCTCGACGATCTCGCTGACGAGGCCGAGCGCCAGCGCATCCTTCGCCGGGATCGGATCACCGGACAGGATCATCGCCATCGCCTTGTCCATGCCGACCACGCGCGGCAGGCGTTGCGTGCCGCCGGCTCCCGGAATGAGTCCGAGCTTGATCTCCGGCAATCCGAGCCGCGCGCCCGGCGCGGCGACGCGGTAATGACAGCCGAGCGCCAGCTCCAGTCCGCCGCCGAGTGTCGTGCCGAACAGGGCCGCCACCACTGGCTTCGTCAGCGTATCGAGATAGGCGATCAGCTCGGGCAGTCCCGGCTGCTGCAGCGGCTTGTCGAACTCGGTGATGTCGGCGCCGGCGACGAAGGTGCGGCCGGCACAGGCGAGCACGATGGCGGCGACGTCGGCATCGTTCTGCGCGCGCGTGAACGCGTCGAGAAGGCCCGCGCGCACCGCGTGCTTGAGCGCATTGACCGGCGGATTGTCGATGACAATGACGGCAACGCCGCCGTCCTTGCGAAGCTCGACCGGTGCCGCCATGCCGTCCGTCCTTGCAGCGAATTCGCGATAAGGCCAATGTCTCTGCTTGAATGCGGGCCGTGGCCCGACACGGAAAAATGCTTAGGAAGACGCCCGTTCGCTGTCAAACCCGCGCGCAGGGCATTGGAACGCCGACATGGAGCTTGCCGTCCATCAGATTCTCGCCGGCCTCGCCACCGGCGGCATCTATGCCGCCATGGCTCTTGCCATCGTCATGATCTATTCGGCGACGGGACATCTGAATTTCGCGCAAGGCGAGATGGCGATGCTGTCCGCCTTCGTCGCGTGGCAATTGCTGCAATGGGGCGTGCCCTATTGGTTCGCCTTCGCAGCGACGGTCGCAATCTCGTTCGCCGGCGGTTTCGCCATCGAGCGCATCGCCTTCGCGCCGTTGCGGCAGTCGTCGGCGTTGACGCATGTCGCAGTATTCATCGCCCTCTTTTCCATCTTCAACGGTCTTGCCGCATTCATCTGGGATTACGGCCTGAAAACCTTTCCCTCGCCGTTTGGCACGCGACCGCTGATCGGCTCCGGGCTGATCAGTGCGCATGATGCCGGGATGCTGGCTGTCGTCCTCCTTCTGCTGATCGCGCTGCATGTCTTCCTGCGCTATACGCGCGCCGGGCTCGCCATGCGCGCCGTGGTCGCAAACAGGGAAGCCGCCGCGCTCATGGGCATGCGCACGGATTCCATCGTCGCACTCGGCTGGGGAATGGCCGCCGCCATCGGCGCGGTTGCGGCGATGATGATCGCACCAATCGTGTTTCTCGAGCCGAACATGATGGTCGGCATTCTCGTTTACGGCTTTGCCGGCGCCGTGCTCGGCGGGTTGAACAGCCCGTTCGGCGCGGCGCTCGGCGGGTTCGCCATCGGCGTCATTGAAAATCTTGCCGGCACATTCGTTCCTGTCATCGGCCGCGAGCTGAAATTGCCGCTGGCGCTGGCGCTTATCGTCGCGGTGCTGATCATAAAGCCGCAGGGTCTGATGGGCCGCGCGCGCGAGCGGCGGATCTGAGGATCGCATGAACGCGCGGCGCGGCGTATGGGCGGCAATCGCGAGCGCCGTGCTTTTCGTCATCGCTGTGGCGCTCGCCTTCACGCTGCGCAATTTCGTGCTGTTCCAGCTGGCGCTGGCGATGAGTTACGCGGTTGCCATCCTCGGATTGAATCTGCTCACCGGGTTGAACGGGCAATTCTCTCTCGGGCATTCCGCGTTCTTCGCGCTCGGCGCCTATGTGACCGCGATGCTGATGGGCCATGCCGGCGTAAACTACGGCATTGCCATCGCGCTGGGCGCGCTCGTCAGCCTCGGCGCCGGATGGCTGTTCGGCCTGACGGCGACACGGCTCGACGGCCTCTATCTTGCGCTTGCGACCTTCGCGCTCGCCGTCGCCACGCCGCCGCTGCTGAAGCTCGCACCGTTCGAGCGTTGGACCGGCGGCAGCCAGGGCCTCGTCGTCGGCAAGCCGGGCGCGCCGTTCTCGTTGCCGCTGAACGCCGACCAATGGCTCTATCTCGTCTGCCTCGTCGTGCTGACGCTCGCGCTGACCGGCGCGTGCAATCTCGTCACGAGCCCGAGCGGCCGCGCGCTGATCGCGATCCGCGACAATCCGACCGCGGCGCAAACGATGGGCATCGACGTCGCGCGCTATCGGGCGCTCGTCTTTGCCGTCAGCGCCTTCTATGCCGGGCTCGCTGGCGGCCTTGCTGCCGTCGTCATCGGCTTCGTCGCGCCGGACAGCTTCACCGTCACCTTCGCCATTGCGCTGTTTGTCGGCCTCATCGTCGGCGGCGCCGGCTCGATGGGCGGAGCGCTGATCGGCGGCCTGTTCATCCTGTTCGTGCCGAATGTCGCCGATGGGCTGTCGAAGGGCCTCGACGGTCTCGTCTATGGCGCGATCCTGCTCGCCTTCATTTACCTCCTGCCGTCCGGCGCCGCTGGACTGGGCCGCGCAATCGTGAAAAAGCTCGCGCGGCAATAACCACAGGCGGGATGTTGAATGCGCTCTGTCTTTATTCTCGCGGCGGCCCTCGCCGGCCTGAACGCGCCGGTGCTGGCGCAATCGCGATACGATTCGGGCGCGAGCGACACCGAGATCCGCATCGGCAACATCAATCCCTATAGCGGCCCGGCTTCGGCCTATGGCCTCATCGGCCGGACCATCGGCGCCTATATCGCCAAAGTGAATGCCGAAGGCGGCATCAACGGGCGCAAGATCGTCTGGCTCTCGTATGACGATGCCTACAATCCGGCGAAGGCGGTCGAGCAGACGCGGCGGCTGGTGGAGAGCGACGACGTGCTCGCGGTGTTCCAGAGCCTCGGCACGCCGCCCAACAGCGCGATCCAGAAATATCTGAACGACCGCAAGGTGCCGCAATTGTTCGTCGCCGCCGGCGCGACCAGGTTCGGCGATCCGCAGCACTTTCCGTGGACGATCGGATTGCAGCCGAGCTACCAGAGCGAGGCGCGCATCTATGCGCAATACATTCTCGCGCATCATGCGAACGGCAAGATCGGCGTCCTCTATCAGAACGACGATTACGGCAAGGATTACCTGAAAGGACTGAAGGACGGACTCGCCGGCAAGGTGCCGGTCGTGGCCGAGCTTCCCTACGAGACCAGCGACCCGACCGTCGATTCACAGATGGTGTCGCTGAAGGCATCCGGCGCCGACATCTTCTTCAACGTCGCGACGCCGAAATTCGCCGCGCAGGCGATCCGCAAGGCGGCCGAGCTCGGCTGGACGCCCGTCCAATTTCTCAACAACGTGTCCTATTCCGTCGGCTCGGTGCTCAAGCCCGCCGGCCTCGACAACGCCAAGGGCATTCTCTCCGCGGCCTATTACAAGGACCCGACCGATCCGGCGTGGAAAGACGACGCAGGCTTCAAGGCCTGGCTCGCCTTCATGGACAAATACTTTCCCGACGGTGACCGCACGTCGAGCTTCACCGCCTACGGCTACATCGCCGCGCAGGTGCTCGTTCAGGTGCTGAAGCAATGCGGCAACGATCTCACCCGCGCCAATGTGATGAAACAGGCGGTGAGCCTGCACGATTTTCGACTCGACATGCTCCTCCCCGGCATCGGCCTGACCACGAGCGACACCGATTATTTCCCCATCGAGCAGATGCAGATGATGCGTTTCGACGGCGAACGCTGGCAATTGTTCGGCCCGGTCATGGCCGCGGAGCCGCTCGCGACGCGCCGCTAGGCGTGTGCCCGGCTTTGAGGAAATTCGCTAAACTCGGCGCGGCAACCGGGAGGGACGATTGTTCGGACATCGCCTGCGGCGCATCGGCAATCGGCCGGCCTTGCGATGGCTCGCGCGGCTCGGCCGGCGTATCGGCGTCCGCCGCAGCATCGGGCTGCCGCTTCTCGCCGCGCTGATCGCGCTGCGGGTCTGGGACCCGGGCCCGCTGGAAAATCTCCGCCTGCGCAGCTTCGATTTCTACCAGTCGCTCAAGCCGCGCGCCGATGCCTCGCGTCCCGTTGTCATTGTCGACATCGACGACAGCAGCCTGAAAACCATCGGCCAATGGCCATGGCCGCGCACCATCGTCGCCGATCTCGTCAACAAGCTGCACGATCTCGGCGCGCTTGTCGTCGCCTTCGACATCATCTTCTCCGAGCCGGACCGCATGTCGCCGCCGATCGCGGCGGATTCGTTCCGCAATCTCGACGCCGACACGCTGGCGAAGCTCCGCAACATGCCGAGCAACGACACGCTGCTCGCCGATGCGATCAGCCGCTCGAATGTGGTGCTCGGCCAGTCCGGTGCGTCCGGCCGCGCGGCGGCGAAGGACGACACCGCGCCGCTCACAGGCTTCGCCATCAAGGGGCCGAGCCCCGATCCCTATCTCGTCAATTTCGGCGGCCTCCTGCGCAACCTGCCGCTGCTCGAACAGGCGGCGGCGGGTCGCGGCCTCCTCACCATCAAGGCCGAGCGCGACGGCATCGTGCGCCGCCTGCCGATGATCATGAAGGCCGGCGAGACGATGGCGCCCGCGCTCACGCTGGAAATGCTGCGCGTCGTGACGAAATCCGGCGCGATCCTCGTCAAGACCGATCCCGCCGGCGTGCAGAGCGTCGCCGTACCCGGGCTGGAATTGCCGACCGACCGCAACGGCCAGCTCTGGATCAATTTCAGCGAGCACGATCCCAACCGCTATGTGTCGGCCAAGGACGTGCTCGACGGCCGCGTCGGCGCCGACCGTTTCGAGGGCAAGCTCGCGCTCATCGGCACGTCGGCCGTCGGCCTGCTCGACATCAAGACGACGCCGCTCGACGCCGCGATTCCCGGCGTCGAAATCCAGGCGCAGGTTCTGGAAAACGCGCTCTCCGGCCTGCTGTTGTCTTACCCGAATTATGCCATCGCCTTCGAACTTCTTTCCGCGCTGGTGTTCGGGCTGATCATCGTCATCTTCGCGCCGATGATCGGCGCACTGCCGCTGCTCGCGCTCGGCATCGCCGTCGGCGCCGCGCTGACGGCGATTTCCTGGTACGCCTACGCGACGAAGGGCGTTTTGCTCGACCTCACCTTCCCGCTGCTCTCGAGCTTCGCCCTCTACGCCGTGCTCGTCTTCACCGGCTATTTCCGCGAGCAGCGCGACCGCCGCCAGATCCGCTCCGCGTTCAGCCAGTATCTGTCTCCGGCGCTGGTCGAGCAGCTCGCGCAGTCCCCGAAACGGCTCAAGCTCGGCGGCGAGGAGCGTACGATGACGATCATGTTCAGCGACGTGCGCGGCTTCACCACCATCTCGGAGAGCTTCAAGAACGACCCGCAGGGGCTCACGCATTTGATGAACCGCTTCCTGACGCCGCTCACCAACGCGATCATCAACGACAAGGGCACGATCGACAAATACATGGGCGACGCGATCATGGCGTTCTGGAACGCGCCGATCGACGATCCCCGTCACGAGATCAATTCCTGCCACGCCGCGCTGGAAATGCTTCGCTGCGTCGACGAGCTCAACCAGGAACGCCAACTGGAAGCGCAGGAGGACGGGGTCGCCTTCATCCCCATCCATATCGGCGTCGGCATCAATACCGGCCAATGCGTCGTCGGCAACATGGGATCGGATCTGCGCTTCGACTATTCGGTGCTTGGCGATCCGGTCAATCTCGCCTCGCGTCTCGAAGGCCGCTCGAAATCCTACGGCACGCCGATCATCGTCGGATCGCGCACGGCCGAGCGCGCGAAGGACGAATTCGCCGCGCTCGAAATCGACCTGATCACGGTGAAGGGCAAGACCGAGCCGGAGCGCATCTATACCGTGCTCGGCGGTGGCGACGTGCTGACGAACAGCGCCTTTGCCAAACTGCGCGACCTCAACGGCGCGATGCTCGCGAGCTATCGCGCCCGCCGGTGGGACGATGCGATGGACGCCTTGCGCGCCTGCCGCGGGCTGCAGGACGGATTCCAGCTCGACGAAATCTATCGGCTCTATCTCGCGCGCATCCAGTCCTTCCGGGACAATCCGCCGCCTGACGACTGGAACGGCGTCTTTGCCGTGGACACGAAATAGATGCCGGACCGGAGCCCGAGCGAAAGCGCCACTCTGCGGCAACGGCTGCAGACGTTGCTGCGCTACACCTTCGGCTCGCGCGTAGCGCGCATCGCGACGGTCATCGCCGGGCTGCTCGCCGTCATTCTCTATTCCGTCCGGGACGAACCGCCGCTTGAGCAACACGCCGCGGAGCTGATCCTTTATTTCTGTCTGGCGATCTTCACGCTCGACTGGATCGTCCGGATCGGCTCGTCGCTCGTGCGTGCGAACGACTATTGGCGCTCCGGCGCGTTCGTCATCGACGCGCTTGCGGTCATGCCCGTGCCGATCGCGCTCCTCGACGGCATCGATCCGCCGACGGCGTGGCTGTTCGGCGCGCTCTGGCTCTTCAAGCTCGCCGAATTCACGCCGGGTCTCGGACGCCTCGGCCGCGTGATCCAGCTCGAAGCCATGCCGCTCGCGAGCGTGCTGATGATCTTCAGCATGGTCCTGTTCTTCGCCGCGGTGCTGCTGCATCTGTTCGAGCGGCAGGCGCAGCCGCAGAAATTCGGCAGCGTGCCGGCGGCGCTGTGGTGGGCGGTCACCACCCTGACCACGACCGGTTATGGCGATGCGGTCCCCGCCACCGTGCCGGGCCGGATCATCGCCGGGCTTGTCATGATTTCCGGCGTCGGCGTGTTCGGATTGCTGACCGGCATTCTCGCCACGGGCTTCGTCGAGGAAAACCGGCGCAACGCGTTCGTGCAGAACTGGAATCTCGTCCGCACCGTACCTTTCTTCCGCAATCTCGAACCGTCGGCGCTGATCGAGATCGCCCGCATGCTGCGAAGCTGGGAAGTGTCGGAGGGCACGACCGTCGTGCGGCGCGGGCGCGAGGGCGACTGCATGTATTTCATCGCCTCGGGCGAAGTGGAGGTCGACGTCACGCCGCCGGTGCGCCTCGGCCCCGGATCGTTCTTCGGCGAACTGGCCCTGCTCGGCAGCGGCCTGCGCAACGCCACCGTCACGACCATCCTGCCTTCCACCCTGCTCATCCTCGAAGCCGCCGATTTCCGAACCTTCATGGCGCATCATCCGACGCTATCGATGGAAATCGAAGCGGAGGCGGACCGTCGGGCGCGCGACATGCAGCCGGAGCCTCAGGCGTGATTTTGAGATAGCGTGCCGCATGGATTGGGGCTGTCATGACCACTAAAAGAACCTTGCGGCCGCGCGCGCGATGCGCGGTACGGACGTCCGATTGTGCATGCGACCGGGGGAACGATGCACGGAGCGAATGAATGAGCCAACGCTTGAGCGTGCGGTTTTGGGGGGTGCGCGGGAGCATCGCTTGTCCCGGGCCGGAGAATGCGCGCTATGGCGGCAATACGCCCTGCGTCGAAATCCGCTGCGGCGACCGTCTTTTCATTTTCGACGGCGGCACCGGCATACGCCCGCTCGGCGACAAGCTCGCCGCCGCCGGCAAGCCGATCGACGCCGACATTTTCCTGAGCCATTGCCACATCGATCATGTCGGCGGCCTGCCGTTCTTCGCGCCCTTCTATGCTCCGGCGAATGTCTTCCGGCTGTGGGCCGGCAATCTGCTGCCGGATTGCCGTCTGGAACTGGCCATGCGCACGCTGATGAGCGAGCCGCTGTTTCCGATCGGCATCGAAACCTTTCAGGCCAGGATGTCGTATCGCGACTTTCGCGCCGGCGACGTACTCAAGCCGAGCGACGACGTCACCATTCGCACGGTCGCGCTCGATCACCCGGGCGGCGCCACCGGATATCGGGTCGATTTCGACGGACGCTCGGTGGCCTATCTGACGGACAACGAGCACCGGCCCGACGGCTTCGATCCGAAGCTCATCGAGATCGCGCGCGGGGCCGATCTCGTCATCTACGATTGCACCTTCACCGAGGATGAAATCGGCGCCAAGACCGGCTGGGGCCATTCGACCTGGAACGACGGATTGCGGCTCGCCGATGCGGCGGCGGTGAAGACATTCTGCATGTTTCATCATGCGCCGGAGCATGATGATGCATTCATGGACCGGATCGCGGCCGAGGCGAAGGCGGCGCGGCCGGGCACGATCGTTGCAATCGAAGGCGATGTCATCGACTTGTAACGCAGAGCGAGCATGCGCCGGTTCGGCCGGACCGGCGCAGGCGAATCGGTTCAAGACTTGATCCGGCCACCGATCGGAACGGCAGCGGATATCGCGGGGAATGTCATGAACGGGATCGACCTCACCGAGCTCACGGAATACATGACGTGGTCCCATCTGGTGACATTCGCCAACTTCATCGGCCTGATCGGCGCGGTGTTCTACGTGGCGACGATGGTGATGCGCACGATGGTGCCGCTGCGGTCGGCGGCGATCGCGAGCAACGTGTTTCTCGGCACCTACGGCCTGCTCGCGCATTCGCTGCCGACGTTCTTTCTCTATCTCATGCTGCTGCCGATCAATTGCGTGCGCCTCTATCAGATCCTGCAGCTCATCAAGAAGGTGAAGACGGCGACGCAGGGCGATCTGTCGATGGACTGGCTCAAGCCGTTCATGACCAAGCGCAACTACCGTCAGGGCGACATCATGTTCCGCAAGGGTGACCGCGCGACGGAAATGTTCTTCACCGTTTCCGGCAAATTCCGCGTCATCGAGCTTGGGCTTGAATTGCCGCCGGGGCAGATTCTCGGCGAGCTCGGCCTGCTCGCGCCCGACAACCGGCGCACGCATTCAGTGGAATGCGTCGAGAGCGGACAGGTGCTGACCATCAGCTACGACAAGGTGCACGAACTCTATTTCGAAAATCCGACCTTCGGGCTTTATTTCCTGCGCCTGACCAGCGAGCGGCTGCTGCAGAACATCGCGCGGCTCGAACGGATCGTCGACGAGCAAAAGATCAAGATCGACGCCAAGGCGGCCGAAGGCATCGTCTGACGCGGCACGAAAAAAAATCACGGCCCGACGCGCCGGACCGTGATCTTTTCTTTCTGGAACTTTGCGAAGCAGACGGTCCGTCAGACCGCTTCCTTGTTCGTCATCCGGTACCAGTCGTCGATATCCTTGCGGATCTGGTCCTTGGCGAGACCGTAACGCTCCTGGATCTTGCCTTCCAGTTCGTCGCGATTGCCGGCGATGACGTCAAGATCGTCGTCCGTCAGCTTGCCCCATTGCTGCTTCACCTTGCCCTTCATCTGCTTCCAATTGCCTTCGACGCGGTCCCAATCCATCGTTCCATCTCCCGGTTTGTGTGTGATCGGCTAACGCGGGCGCGCGCGGCCAGTTCCCCCGACGGCGGCGTGCGACGACATTGCACGCGTCAGGGGCAAGCGCCGGAACTCCGATGGCGACGCCGCGTTGGCGGGCAAGACGGCGCGGGGACTTTCGTCCCTGAATGGCCGGTCCCACACCAATCCGGAGTATTGCATCATGAAGACGATGGACGACCTGTTCCATGCCTTGCTGCAGGACGTGTATTACGCCGAGAAGCAGCTGGTCAAAACGCTGCCAAAGCTGGCGAAGAAAAGTTCCAACGCCGAGCTGGAAAAGGCCTTTACCGATCATTTGAAGGAAACCGAGGGTCATGTGGAGCGCCTGGAGAAGGTGTTCGACCTGATTGGCAAGAAGCCGCGCGCCAAGAAATGCGACGCCATTCTCGGCATCGTCGCCGAGGGCGACGAGGTGATGCAGGAATCCGACGACGAAGCCGTGCTCGACGCCGGCATTCTCGCCGCGGCGCAGGCGGCCGAGCATTACGAGATCGCGCGCTACGGCACGCTGTGCGCGTGGGCGGAACAGCTCGGACAGGAAGACGCGAAGGAACTGCTCGGCCAGACCCTCGAGGAAGAGAAGAAAGCCGACGAGCTTCTCACTTCGATCGCCGACGGCGGCGTCAACGAAGCGGCAACGCAGGTCGCGGCCTGACGCAACCGGCGCATCGAACGTGATGCCATTCCCATCCGGATTCCGGAGCGCGCGCACGCGCGCCCGGGATTCGGATTCGCGTGCGCGTGGCGGCCGGGTGCGAAACGCGCGAATAGGTGCGCGAGAAGGAAACGAACAGTTACATGCGGCGGCGAACAGCTACATGCGAGGGCGCACAAGCGCATGTAAGCACGCAGCGAAGCCCGTTTTCACGTGAAACGCCGGGCGTCGCGGGTGTCGCCTTGCGTTATTCGCTGAAAAAAAACAGGCGCTTCAACGCCCGCGCCGTTTCGGCGCCGACGGAAGCCGCTGCTTGATCTTGCCGATCTTCGCCCAAGGATCGCGCCGCAGCCGCGCCAGTCGCTTCGGCAGCGTCAGCACCGAATAGCTGTTCGCGGCATCGAGACTGCCAAGCTCCTCCCACGTCACGGGCGCCGACACCGTGGCGCCGGCCCGCGCGCGCGTCGAATACGGCGCGATCGCGGTCGCGCCGCGCCCGTTGCGCAGATAGTCGACGAAGATGCGATGGTTGCGCAGCTTCTTCGCCATCGTCGCGACGTAGCGCTGCGGATTGTCCGCCTCCATCTCGTCGGCGATGCGATGGGCGAAATCCTTCGCCTTGTCCCAGTCCGTCGGCGCGATCGGAACGACGACGTGCAGACCCTTGCCGCCCGTCGTCTTGACGAAGGATTGCAGATCGAGCGCTTTGAGCCGGTCGCGCACCTCGCGCGCGCCCTCGACCAGATCCTTGAACGAAATGCCCGGCCCCGGATCGAGATCGAACACAAGGCGGTCGCAGGACTCGATATGCGCCGCCGTCGTGCCCCAGGTATGGATTTCCAGCACCCCCGCCTGAACAAGCGCAATGAGGCCGGGCAGATCGGTCACCGCGATGGCCGGCTCCTCGCCGCGCAGCGGGATCGATTTCAGCCGCTCGCCTTCGAGCCCGGCGGAGATGTGTTTTTGAAAGAAGCAATTGCGCGAATTGGCACCTTCGGGACAACGCAACAAGGCAATCGGCCGGTTGACGAGATGCGGCGCGATCCAGTCCCACACCTCCGCGTAATAGTCGGCGAGCATTTTCTTGGTGACGTCCACGTCGGACCAATAGACCCGGTCGGGATGCGTCAGCGTCACGCCGGCGACAGATACATTCGCCTTCGCCCGCAAAACCCGCTTGCCCGTCTGTGAATGACCGGACGAGGCTTTTTTCACGCTCGCTTGCACCGCGGCGGCTGCTTTCATCTGACTGGTCTCCCGCGTTACCTCTTTGGCCGGTTTGTCCTCCCGCAGGCCCTTGAACGAGGCCTGCCGCAACACATCGCCATGCGTCCAGCCACGGAAATCAACCTCCGCGACGAGCTTCGGTTCGACCCATCTGATGTTACGCCGCCGCTCCTCCTCGGGAAGGGGGTCGAATGTCGCCTTGCTGCGGCCGAGCGCATCGAGTTTCTTGCGCAGATCCTGCTCGACCTTGACGGTGAACCCGGTGCCGACCCGGCCGGCATAGCGCAAGGCGCCGTGGTCGAAATAGCCGAGCAGCAGCGCGCGGATGGAGCGTGTGCGCGTCGTCGAAGGCTCGTAGCCGGCGATCACAAATTCCTGGCTCGCCGAACATTTGGTCTTGAGCCAGTCGCCGACGCGGCCGGGATGATACGGCGCGTCGCGCAACTTCGAGACAATGCCTTCGAGATGCATCTGGCACGCGTGCTTCAACAGTACAGGGCCGGACGTGTCGAAATGCTCGCTGAGTTTGACGGGAAGACCGGACCCGATTCCGCTCAGGAAATGCCCGAGCGCGGCCTTGCGGTCGACGAAGGCAGCACCGGTGAGGTCGAAACCGTCGAGATAGAGAAGATCGAACACGTAATAGACCAGCCGGTCATGCCGGCCGTTTTTCAGGTCCTCCTGCAGGGCGGAAAAATCCGAAACGCCACCCTCGCCTTGCGAGACGATTTCGCCGTCGAGGATGCATTGCTCCGCCGGCAATTGCTGCAGGGCATCAGCGATGGTCGGGAAGCGCGACGTCCAGTCGAGTCCCGTCCGCGTCTTGAGCGTCGCGCGGCCGGCGGACAAACGGCCCTGCATGCGATAGCCGTCGAATTTGACCTCGTGCAGCCATTGCGCCCCTTCGGGTGCCCTGGCGCTCAATGTAGCGAGACAGGGGGGGACGAAATCCGGCAGGCTTTTGCGGCGCGCACCCTCGATCCGCGCAAGCTCGATGGCCGGGCGCTTGCGCGATTTCTTCGCCGCGGTCTTCTTGCGCGATGAACGGCTGCGCGCCGTTTTTTTGCGCCGCGTGCCTTTGCGTGCCGCTTGCGGTGTGACCCGGCGCGACGATTTCGCCTTGGCGTCCGGCTGGTCGTTCGGCGCACGATTGGAATGCCAGACCCGATCGCTTTTCTTTGCGATCTGTTCGATCGAGCGGCCGCTGACCACCGAATCCGGCTCCTCGTCGAGGATGTCGGGATCGCGCGTGCCGCGCGCGAATTCGTCGTCCGACTTGATCAGAAGCCACGGCTCCTGCCGCTCGCCGGGACGCTTGCGCATGCGCACCAGATGCCAGCGGCCTTTCAGCTTGTCGCCGTCCAGCGTGAAATCCAGATGGCCCTTCTTCATGCCGAAATGCGGATCGCCTTCCGGCGTCCAATGGCCGCGGTCCCAGATCATCACCGTCCCGCCGCCATACTGGCCTTCCGGAATGGTGCCTTCGAACGTGTTGTATTCGATGGGATGATCCTCGACGTGAATGGCCAGGCGCTTGTCGCCGGGCACGAGGCTCGGTCCCTTGGTCACCGCCCAGCTCAGCATCACGCCGTCAAGTTCGAGGCGCAGATCGTAGTGCAGCCGGCGCGCGGCATGTTTCTGGATGACATAGCGGCTGCCTTTGGCGACGCGGCCTTTGCCGCGCGGCTCGCGCGTCTGGGTGAAATCGCGCTTGGCGCGATAAGTGGTGAGGCTCGCCATCAGCTCGCCCGCTTCAGGCGCCGATGCGACGTTTTCTTGCGCGCGCGCGCGTGCTTGCTTTTGTGAGCGCGGGCCGATGCCTTGCTGCCTTTCTTCTCGCCGACGCTCTTCCGCAACGCATCCATCAGATTGATGACGTTATCGCGCCGCGGCGCGGGTGGTTTCGGTGGCGTCTCGCCCTTGTCCTTCGCCTTGATCAGATCGGTCAACGCCGCCTCATAGCGATCCTTGAACCTGTCCGGATCGAAATGCCCCATCTTCGTGCTGACGATGTGGGTTGCGAGCTTGAGCATGTCGGCGGGAATTTTCTCTTTCGGAATCTCCGAAAAATAGGTCTTTTCATCACGCACTTCGTTGCGATAGCGCAGCACCGTGGCCATCAGCCCCTTGCCGCGCGG
>CAZSAW010000016.1:0-5542 GCA_964604745.1 uncultured Hyphomicrobiales bacterium | reverse complement strand
GTAAGAATGGCTATTGGTGAATTCGGGGGCGCTCCGCGCCTCGCGGATGAGGGCGGTCCAGCGCTCTCGTCAGGGCTCTATTGGCTTTATGAAATGGGGCAGGCCGCGCTCAATCCAACACGCGCGCTCGCCGACGTCACGCGCCTCTATTTCAAGAATCCTCTCAATCCGCTGTCGCACACGACCATCGGCAAATCGATTGCCGCGAGCGCGGAAGTATTCGAGCGCGCGACGCGCCGTTACGGCAAGCCGGAATGGCGCATCGATTCGACACTGGTTGCCGGCGAGCGTGTTCCGGTGCGCATCAACAGCGTCTGGCAGCGTCCGTTCTGCCAGCTTCTGCATTTCGAGCGCCTGTTCGACCGCGCGCCACGACGTCCGCAACCAAACCTGCTGATTGTCGCGCCGATGTCGGGTCATTACGCGACGCTGCTGCGCGGCACGGTCGAAGCCTTCCTCCCCAATCACGATGTCTACATCACCGACTGGGCCGACGCGCGCATGGTGCCGGTGGGCGAAGGACGCTTCGATCTCGACGACTACATCGATTACGTCATCAGCATTATCCATCGCCTCGGCGGCGACTGCCATGTCGTTGCCGTGTGTCAGCCGGCCGTGCCGGTCCTTGCTGCGATTGCGCGGATGGAGGAGACGGGCGACCCCTATGCGCCGCACAGCATGACGCTGATGGGCGGCCCGATCGACACGCGCATCAATCCGACGGCTGTGAACAATCTTGCCGAGGAGCGCGGCATCGACTGGTTCCGCAACAACGTCATCACCAAGGTGCCGTTCCCGCATCCGGGCGTGATGCGTGACGTTTATCCGGGATTCCTGCAGTTGCATGGCTTCGTCAGCATGAATCTCGATCGCCACCTCGACGCGCACAAGCAGTTGTTCTTCAATCTGGTGAAGGGTGACGGCGATTCGGCGCAGAAGCACCGGGAATTCTACGACGAATATCTTGCCGTCATGGATTTGAGCGCGGAATTCTATCTGCAGACGGTCGATACCGTGTTCGTGAAGCACGACCTGCCGCAAGGGCGGATGACGCATCGCGGCGCGAAGGTCGATCCGAAAGCGATCCGCAAGGTGGCGCTGCTCACGGTCGAGGGCGAGAAGGACGATATATCCGGTGTCGGCCAGACCGAAGCCGCGCATCGGTTGTGCGAAAACCTTCCGGCCGATCGTAAGGCGCATTTTCTAGCCATGGGCGTCGGCCATTATGGCGTGTTCAATGGCTCGCGCTTCCGCGCGGAGATCGCGCCGCGTATTTCCGATTTCGTCCTGTCCACGGAGATGGGCAACAAGGCGAAGCGGCGGCCGGCGGCAGTTGCCGTCTGACGCGGGCGCTTCATTCATCTTTGCGCCGACACATTCTCGGCTAGTCTGAGCTTATCGCGAATCGGCTGCGCCCTCGTTCCCGCGCCGATGCGCTAGAGCCTTCAGGCCATGGCCATGGTGCTGCGCGCATTTCTCTATCGCCGTCCTGCCGAGCCGAAGACGATCGAGATTGCCTTCGATCGCATGATCTATCGCGTGCGGCTGCGGCGGCATCGGCAGGCGCGTCGTTACACGCTGCGCATTCAGGCAGCCACGCGCGAGGTCGTGTTGACCATGCCTCTGCGCGGCTCGCTGCGCGACGCCACGGCCTTCGCCGAGAAGCATGGCGGCTGGATCGCGGCGCGACTCAATCGCCTGCCCAAGCCGACGCCCTTCGCTCATGGCGCGATCATCCCCTTGCGCGACGAAGCACATCGAATCGAGCATCGGCCGGGGAAACGCGGCACGGTCTGGGCCGAGATTGGCGGCAATGGCGATCGCGTATTGTGCGTGGCAGGAGAGACGCCGTATGTCGAACGTCGCGTCAGCGATTTTCTCAAGCGCGAGGCCAAACGCGATCTTGAAGCGGCGAGCGCTCGGTATGCCGCGGCGCTTGGCGTGCGGATCAGGCGTATTTCGGTGCGGGATCAATCAAGCCGTTGGGGCTCATGCACGATCGCGGGCGTGTTGTCCTATTCCTGGCGGCTGATCCTCGCGCCACCTTACGTGCTCGATTATCTCGCGGCGCACGAGGTGGCGCATCTCGTCGAGATGAATCATTCCACGCGCTTCTGGCGTGTGGTCGACAAAATCTGTCCGGATCTGCGGCGCGCCAAGGTCTGGCTCGATCGGCACGGCGCCGAATTGCACCGCTACGGAGCGCCATCCGAAGAAAGGGATCTCGGCGAACGCGAGATCGCCTAGGTGTCAGCGCCGCCCAAACAGCTTGTCGAGGACCCAGGTGTCGATGCCGGGCTTCGCGGCAGCCGGCGTCGGGCGTTGCGCGACCTCGGCGGGAGGCGAGGGATTGCCGCCAAAACCGGAGAACAGCCCGCCGAAACCACCGGACCCGTTCGACAACCCCGGCAGCGCTGCGACGGGCACGTTGCGGTGCGCGGCCTTCATCACATTCGCCCACACTTCGGTCGGCAGGCCTCCGCCTGTCGCTTTCTTCGTCGGTGAATTGTCGTCGTTCCCGAGCCACACGCCCGCGATGAGATTGGCGGTGTAGCCGATGAACCAGGCATCGCGGAAATCCTGACTCGTTCCGGTCTTGCCCGCAGCCGGCCGGCCGGCCAATTCGGCCTTGCGCGCCGTGCCCGTGAGCAGTGTCTCCTGCATCATGGTGTTCATCATCGCGACGTAGCGCGGCTCGATGACCTGCCCGAGTTCCTGCGGCGCGTGCTGATACAGCACCTTGCCTTGCTTGGTGAAGACTTCGTCGACGACGTGCGGGGCGACCGCGGCGCCGCCATTGGCGAACGGCGCGTAGGCGGACACGAGTTCGATCAAGGACACTTCCGAGGTGCCGAGCGCGATCGAAGGATTGGGATCGAGCTTCGAGGCGATGCCAAGCCGGTGGGCCGTGCGCACGACCGCCTGCGGACCGAATTCAAGCGTCAGGCGTACCGATACGGTATTGAGCGACATCGAAAGGGCCTGCGTCAGAGTGACCGGACCAAAATATTCATGCGTATAGTTTTCCGGCCGCCAGCCTTTGACGACGATCGGTTTGTCCTCGCGCACAGAGTCCGGCGTGAGCCCGCGCTCGATTGCCGTGAGATAGACGAAGGGCTTGAAGGCGGAGCCGGGCTGGCGCTTTGCGGCCACGGCGCGGTTGAACTGACTTTCGGCATAATTGCGCCCGCCGATCATTGCCCGGACGGCGCCATCCGGCGACATCACCACCATCGCACCCTGGCTGACGGAATATTTCTCTCCCTTTTGCGTAAGCTCGTCGTTCAGCGCCTTCTCCGCGATCGTCTGCAGTCCGGGATCGATCGTCGTTGCGATGACGATGTCCTCATCCACGCGACCCACAAGATCGTCGAGCACGTCCATAATCCAGTCGGCGATATAATTGACCGAGCCGTTCGACGTCTGTTTCAGCGCCCGCGCGGGATTGGCAAGAGCGACTTTGGCGCGCGCATCGTTGATGAAGCCGGCCTCCCTCATTGCCACGATCACCACTTGGGCGCGGCGTTCGGCGCCGTCTGGATTCCGTGTCGGCGCCAGGCGCGAAGGCGATTTCACGAGACCAGCGAGCATCGCGGCTTCCGACACTGACAGGTGGCGCGCGGACTTGCCGAAATAGCGTTCGGCGGCGGCTTCGACGCCGTAAGCGCCGGCACCGAAATAGACGCGGTTGAGATAAAGCTCGAGAATTTGTGCCTTTGAGAATTTGCGTTCGAGCCAGAGCGCGAGCGCAAGCTCCTGCACTTTGCGCCCGACCGTACGCTCCTGCGTGAGAAAGAGATTCTTGGCGAGCTGTTGCGTGATGGTCGAGCCGCCCTGCGAGACGCCGCGATGCAGGACGTTGGCGAACAGAGCGCGGGCAATGCCGAACGGATCGACGCCGTGATGCTGGTAGAAGCGCCGATCCTCGATGGCGATGAAGGCCTGCGGCACGTGCGGCGGCAGATCTTTCAGCGCGACGGAAACTCCGCTGTCGCCGCGCGTCACGAGCACGCGGCCATCAAGGCCGGTGATCTGGATCGAGGGTGGCCGTTTCGGCACTTCCAGGGACTGGATCGGCGGCAGATGTGCGCCGAGCCAAACGATGCCGCCAAGGCCGGCCAGGCCGGCCCACAGGAACAGGACGACCCCCCAATAGAGGAGCGTGCGGGCGCGCTGCTTCCGGTTTGAGCCGGTTCCGGACGACTTGCCTTTTTTTGCTCGCTTGCGCGAGGGACGCTCGCCGCTGTCCTCCGGCTTGGCTCGGTGAACAGGGGTGGCCTCTTCATCGTCCGATGCCGCGCGGTCGCGCGCGGTCAGCCGCAGATCGAGAAGCGGTCGGCCGAATGTCGGCTCGCGCCGTGCGCGGAGCTTGCCCCGTCCCAAAGCCATGTTCGCAAGAAACCGTCCCGGGCTTGTGCCCCGCCAACGCTAGCCGGGCCACTTTAAGGCGGTGTTAAGGGCTCAATTCGGGCGGTAGATGCGCCTTGCCTGACGGATTTTACGGGAGAAGGGGGTTCCGGGGCGCCGGGGCATCATTTCCAAGCGCGGCAAAGTGTGCACAATCGGGCGGGCCGGAGGTCCGGCGATAACAGGCTTTGGGGGACGATGTGATGCGCAAGACCGCATTTTTGCTGGCCGTCATTATGGCGGCGACCGCTCCGACAATGGCTCTCGCCGCAAAGAAGAAGGCGAAGGTTGCGCCGAAACCGGCGGTGTATGACACCACGGCCGACAACCAGATGGAGTCGAGCGGCCGTTTTCTCAAAGCCGCCTTCTGGAATCTGGTGCTGAAACAGGATGCGCCAAAGTAAGCGCTCCTGTTTGATTCTGCAGGAGACTTTTCGCCGTCGCGCGTGCTGCGCGTGATCCGGCGTGTTGCGCGCAGGCGCCGCTGTGGCCCATGAGCTACGGCGGCGCATAAACGACAGTTCGACGCCCATACGCAAACAAGCCGACATAGGCACGCGCCGTTTTTGCGCTTAAGCTTTGCGGCAGCTGGGAGAGGCCAGCATTGTCCCGTTCTGTAGCGTTGGGGTGCGTCAGATGCGTAGCGTCGTTTTGTTTGTCGGTATGATTGCGGCCGTTGCAGCGCCAAGCGCGGCATTCGCCGCAAAGAAGGGCAAAGTGCCCGTCAGACCGGCTGTGGTGAGTTCCACGCCGGCTAACCTGAATGCGTTGAGCGCCAAAGTGGTGGCGGACGCGATTCACCAGATCTTTGTCCCGATCGAGGTGACTTTCGTCGCTCCATCCGCAATGGCGCAGAAGTGAGCGGCTGGCATCGTCCCGCCGATCAATCGCACAAGATCGGGCGCCTCCGGGCGCCCGTTTTCTTTTTGTGGCGAGTCTAGCCGGCGCGCTGCAGCTTCGTCTCGTCAGGGCGCGCGAAAAGTTGCATCAGCGCGCGCTTGATCGCCGCCTGCCGCGTCGGCGCGGCGATTTTCGCACCAAGCAGATCGGTGACGTAGAAGACGTCGACCACGCGCTCGCCGAACGTCGCGACGTGGGCGGAGGCGATGTTGAGGTTGAGCCGCGACAAGGTCGC
>CAZSAW010000015.1:0-31568 GCA_964604745.1 uncultured Hyphomicrobiales bacterium | reverse complement strand
GTCGACAAGGCGAACGTGTTCAAGGCCTACGCCTTCTTCCGCGAGATGTTCGACGCCTGCGGGGCGCAATATCCCGACGTGACGACGGACCGCCTCTATGTCGATGCCTGCTCCGCCATCCTCGTGAAGCGACCCTGGGATTTCGACGTGATGGTGATGGAGAACATGTTCGGCGACATCATCTCGGATCTCACCGCCGCATTGATCGGCGGCATGGGAATGGCGCCTTCCGCCGACATCGGCGACAAGCACGCCGTGTTCCAGCCGTGTCACGGCACCGCGCCCGATATCATGGGTCAGGGCAAGGCCAATCCGACCGCGATGCTGCTTTCCGCCGCGCTGATGCTGGAATGGCTCGGCGACCGGCATGAACACGCGCCAGCGCTCGAGGCAGCGCAGCGGATCGAAGCGGCGGTCGATCGCGCATTCCAGACGGGGATCAAGCCGTTCGAATTCGGCGGCGCAGACGGCACACAGGCCGTGGCAAAGGCAGTTCTCGCCGCGCTCTAGCGAAGCCCGTCGTGGGCCGCGAGCAGGCGGCGCCGAGCCGCTGCCCACCAACGCTGGCCGGCGCAATTTCCTCAACAACATCCCGTTTTCGTTAAAACCTTGAGTGGGCTTTGACCCATTCGAAATCCCACTGAACGAGTGGGCCGGTTTGTGGTTGACCCTTACCGGGGCCGCTGCTGCACTGGACGCAAAGAACAGAGGGCCGAGCCCCTTCGTCCGGGAGGACGCAAGCCATGAACGCACAGCAATTGCTGCAGGAGATTTCCGACTATTGCCGCCGCACCGGCCTTGCCGAATCCACCTTCGGCCGGCGCGCGGTCAACGATGGCAAGCTGACGAGCCGCCTGCGCAATGGCGGACGCATCACCACCGAGACGCTCGACCGCATCCGCTCCTTCATATCCGATCATGCGGGCGAGGGCTTGCGGCCTATGGTCATCACGCGGCCCGTTCGCGCGCCGGAAATCAAGTCGGCCCTGCCACCTGAGGCGATATCCGCAGCGCGCGGCGAGGACCCGCAGAGGAATTTCCGCTTCTTCGACAACCGGCAGAAATATCTCCTCTTCGTCAACACCTGCAGCGAAAAATGGGTGATCGCCAACCGCGTATCGCTCGAACTCGCCAACATCCATCCACGGCCGCCCGCCGTGCGCGTGTTCGATGCCGGTGCAGGCGACGGCTCGGTGCTCGCGCGCGTGATGCGCGCCATGCACGACCGCTATCCGACCATGCCCTTCTACGTCGTCGGCAAGGAAATCAGCCTCGAAGACGTCCGCCTGACGCTGCAGAAGATGGCGGACCGTTTCATGGAGCATCCTTCCACGGTTCTCGTGCTCACCAACCTCGCCTATGCCGACGCACCGTGGCTTGCGGTGAAATCGCTGAGCGCGGCGACGAGTTTCGTCTGGCACGATCTGCAACTGAGCGGCAACACGGCCCATCAGTTCGAAGCGCAGATCACCGAGCTCGAAGGCTTCCTTGCCAAGAACTGGAAGGCCGGCGTCAGCGCCAAGACCGGCAATCCGGTCTACGAGCGGCCCGTCGTGCTCGTCATCTATCGCACCGACCACAAATTCCTGCTCGATCCGATCATCCCGCGTCCGGGCGGAACGGTCGCGAACTACGATCTCGTCATCGCCTCGCAGCCTTATCGCGCGCGCTCGCCGCTCGATTTCAAGGCCCGGCGCGTGATCGCACCGCTCGCCCGCGCGCTCGGTCCCGGCGGACGGCTCATCGCCATTCACTCACACGGCAACGATCCGGGCATGGATATCATCCACAAGGTCTGGCCGGACGATCATCCCTTCATTCACGACCGCCATCAGATCATGCGCGCGGTGAAGAACGAGCTTGGTCCCGCCGGCCGCGATCTCAATTTCAACGCCTATGCCGACAATCGCGCGCTGTTCCGCTACGACATGCACACGCTGCCGAGCGAAATCTCCGCGTCCATCGGCACCTCGACCTTGCTCGCCGCTTGGAATGCCGCGATTTACGTGGCGCAGATCGAGGACGATCGCCTGAACGAAGCCGTCGTCGACGGCCGCTATATCGAGGCAACGCGCGACGTACTGCGCCAGCATGGCGGATTGTGGTTCTACGACGAGTCCTACGTCATCTCGCGCCGGCGCGAATAGGGCGGAGGACACGATGAGCCTTCCCGCCCACGCGCAATCAAAGACGGCGAATGGCGCCGCCGCACGGATTGCCAGCTTTGTCGACGGCTTCTCCCTCGAAGCAACGCGACCGGGCGCAAGCGATGTCGAGGAATTGCGCCACGCGGCCGCTCCCGGCACGTTCGTCTATCTCAGCGCCCTGCCCCGCCGCCCGCTCGACGACGTTCTGTCCTATGCGCGCGCATTACGAGCAGCGGGCTTCGAGCCGGTGCCGCATCTGGCGGCTCGCCACGTCACGAGCGGCGCGGAGCTTTCGGACCTCGTGGCCAGGCTCGTTACCGAGTGCGGCGTGCGCCGCCTGCTCGTCATTGCCGGCGATCAGCCCCTAGCCACTGGACCGTTCACGAACGCGCTCGATGTGATCGAAAGCGGCGTGCTGCAGCGCCATGGCATCGTCGCTATCGGCATCTCCGGCTATCCGGAAGGGCATCCACGCATCGGCGACGATGCGCTCGATCGTGCGCTGGCGACTAAAATCACCTCTGCCGAGGAAAGCGGGCTGAAAGTCCACATCGTCACGCAATTCGGCTTCGATGCGCAGGCGATCCTGCACTGGCTCGAACGGCTGCGCGATCTCGGCTTCGATCAGCCGGTGCGCATCGGCATGGCCGGCCCGACGGACCTCGCAACGCTTCTGCGCTTTGCCCGGCGATGCGGCGTGCGCGCTGCGGCAACAGGTGCGGCGCGGCAGGCCGGCCTGCTCAAGCACCTCTTCGGCATCAGTGCGCCGGACGACATCGTGCGTACGCTCGCATCCGCCGACGACCTCGGCGACGTCAAGGCGCACTTCTTCTCGTTCGGAGGACTCGGTGCGTCCGCGCGCTGGGCGGCCGCGGTCGCCCAAGGACGTATCGCGCTCGACCGCGCCGAAGGCTTTTCCGTATCGCCGCCGTAGAGGCTAGCCGGCCTTCCCACCATGCCGCGCGATGAATTTAGCGAAGGCATCGAGCTGCTGCTTGATGAAGTTGCGCGTCGTCTCGTCCTTCAACTCACCGGTCTTCTCGTCGAATTTCGAAGCGCAATTGGCGACGAAGATTTCCGGCTTGGTGAAGGTGATCGCGTCGAGGAAAACCAGCGTCTGACGAAGATGATATTGCATGCGTGCGCCGCCAACCGGACCGGGCGACGCCGATTGTAGGGCGACCGGCTTGCCGATGAAGGGCTGATCCTTCAGCCGTGACACCCAGTCGAGCGCATTCTTCAGGCCGCCGGGAATCGAAAAGTTATATTCCGGCGTGACGATGATGACGCCGTCAGCCGCGCGAATCGCATCCGCGAGCGCATTCACCTGGGCCGGAAAGCCTTTCTCGTTCTGGACGTCGGCATTGTAGAGCGGAAAGCTGGAAAAGGGCGGAGCTTCCTTGAGCGTCATGCCGGCAGGTGCGAGCGCCGGCAGCGCGTTCATCAACATGCGGTTGAACGATCCCTTCCGCAGGCTGCCGCAGATGGTGACGACGTTCGATGCGCCGGTCATGCTAAAACTCCTTCGTTTTCAAATTCGCCCCCGGCAATTCCGTCAGAGCGGCGGGCGTTCCCGCCTCGGCCGCTAAAAAACCTCGACCGACTGGATGCGCGCTCCGCTCAAGCCCACGTCGCGCGCTGCTTCGATGAGCGCGGCCCAGGTGTCGTCGGGCAGAGAAATGCCATTGGCGCGGCGGTCGGCGCGGTAACGCAGTTCCGGCTCGCCCGGCACCAGCACGGGCGCTGCTGCGTCCGCGGGCTTGGCGCTTTTGACGTAATCGACGAAGCGGGTGACCTCGGCGGGAAAGAAGTGTTCAGGATCGATGACCTTCGGATCGATATAGAACGAGAACATACCCTGCGACCAGCGCTGGTCGGGCTGCGACGCGCCGTTGCCCGTCAAAGCACCGGCGAGAAGCTCGCACATCATCGCAAGGCCCGAGCCCTTGTGCTCGCCGAAGGCGCGGATCGCGCCGGTGCCCTTTTTGTATTCACGCGGCTCGCTGCCCTGGTAGTCGCCATACAGCACATGCGGATCGCCGCTCATCGTGCCATCCTGCCGGATCAGCGCGTTGTCGGGAATTTTCTTGCCGCCCTGGCTCGCCACCAGAACCTTGCCCTCGGCGACGAGCGATGTCGCAAAATCGAGAATGATCGGATCGGTGCCCGGCCGCGGAATGCCGATTGCGTACGGCGCGGTCGAGAAGCGGCGGTCGACGCCGCCAAACGGCGCGACCAGAACGCTGCCGACGACATTGACAAAATGCATCGAGACGAGACCGGCGGCGGCGGCCATTTCCGCCCATTCGCCGACGCGGCCGACATGGCCGGAGCGGCGAAGCCCGATCGCCGCCAATCCCATGGCCTTGCATTTTTCGATGCCGATCTCGACCGCCTGTGGTGCGATGGTCTGACCGAAGCCGAACTGGCCGTCGAGGATCGCGATCACCGGCGTATCGACGATGCGCTTCACTTTCCTGTCGATCAGAAAGGTGCCATCGCGCTTCCACTGGACATAACGCGGAACCCGCGCCACGCCGTGGCTGTCGTGACCGGAGAGGTTGGCGTTGACGAGGCAGGTGCCGATGCGCAGCCCCTCCTCGGCCGAGCAGCCCGCGCCAACGAAAATGTCGCGAACGAAATCGGTGAGAACGTCTGATTTTATTTTCGGCATTTCACTCCCCGGATCGGCGATGGCACGAGACGCTCTAGCGCAACCTTGCCCCCGGCAGCAATTGCATGGGGGGCGGATCAGGCCTGCTCGTCGACCACTGGATTGCGCAAAATTCCGACGCCTTCGATCTCGATCTCGCAGACATCACCGGCGCTCATCCAGACCGGAGGCTTGCGGGCATGGCCGACGCCGGACGGGGTGCCGGTGACGAGAAGATCGCCCGGCTCGAGCGTCATGGCCTGCGTGATGTAGGCCAGCGTCTCCGCCACAGGAAACATCATGTTATCGGTATTGTCCGACTGCATGACCTGGCCGTTGAGCCGGCTTTCGATCTTCAGCCCTTTGCCGGCCGGCGGCAGTTCGTCGGCGCTCACCATCCACGGCCCGAACCCGCCGGTGGAATCGAAATTCTTGCCGAGATCCCACTGCGTCGTCCGGCGCTGAAATTCACGGATCGAGCCTTCGTTGAAGCAGGACCATCCGGCGATGCAGGAGGCTGCGTTCGCCGGCGTCAGATGCTTCGCGCGCTTGCCGATGACAGCAACAAGCTCGGCCTCGTAATCGAATGTTTCCGAGACACGCGGGCGCACAAGCGGCGACAGATGCGGCGCGAGCGAGGTGCGGCTGCGCATGAAGATTGTTGGAAATTGCGGGACATTGTCGCGCTGCGGTCCCTCCTTCACATGCGCCATGTAATTCAGTCCAAGGCAGACGATCTTGCCCGGGCGTGCGACCGGAAGCGCGAAATTCAAACTTTGCAGCGGGAGACGCGCCGAGGCGGCCGCACGGCGCGCGAGATCGGACAGCGGCGCGAGATCGCCGTTCGTGCGGGCGAGAAACACGCCGAGATCGTCGGGAAGACCGGCATCCACGGCATTGAGGTCGATCACCTGATCGCCATCCAGGAGGCCGAGGCGCAAGCGCCCGCCTGATTCAAAACCAACGATCTTCATGTCAACAATTCCTGCAATGCGTCGATAGAAAAATCAGGCGACCACACGCGCGATCGCCTCGGGAAGAAAATGGGCGCGCAGCCGTTCGCGTGCGGCGAGTCCGGCCTGTAGATCCCAGGCGTTGACGATGGCAAGGCGGAAGCCGCCCGGCGGCATCGCATGATGTTCGGGAGCCTTGTCCTCGTGGAAGGTTATCTGCACGCTGGAAACGTGCGGCATAGTCTCGATATCGCGGACGAAGGCTTGCGGCGGATGACGATAGCGCGGCCCCTTCGGCCCGAACAGCACGACACTATATCCTTCGCGCCGGTCGCCATCGTCAAATCGCCAGGTCTTCTCCGCGTAGAGACCGATCAGCGCCCTGACCCAGTCCGCGCCATTGAGATCGGGCCATTGGTCGCTGAAGCGCAGATGCGCTTCGATGATCGTGCCGCCGATGGTTTCGAGATTGATCATGCCGGAATAGCCGGCGAGATTGCGCGTGATCCACGCGCCACAATGCCGTTCGATCGCCTCGTCGCGGGCCGCGTGCACGGTCCAATAATCGAAAGTTCCCTCGCCGGCGGGCTTGCCCGACGCATGCCGCCACCATCGCGGCTCGCCGTCCACCACGGCAACGTCGCTGGAGACGTGGTTTCCCTCCAGCAACGTCATCCAGAAATGCCCGGGCGTGAAACTCGCCTCGTAGTCTTCGGCAGAAACGATCACCTTCGAACCCGCGCCCATGCCGCGCAAATTCGACATCGGCTTGGAGAAAACCGGAAAGCGCGGCGGCCGCGTGCCGTGCGGCCCGGCGGCGAGACCCTGACTCTGCGCGACGGCCAGTTTGTCGTAGACCCAGCGATGCCTCGGATTCCACTCCCAGGCGTCGCTGTCTTCGGTCGGAATGTCGACATGCGGCGGGCAGGCGGCGGCGGAAAAATACTGCATCCGCCAAGGATCGACTTCACGAATTGGCATCAGGCGCTCGGCATTCCAGTCGGCCTTGCGCCGATCCTACCCCACTCCGCCGGCCCGCAGGACATGCACGGAGAAGTATTTCCGCGCGTCCGTCCACATCGTCACCGGCAGCCAGCCGGCGCCGCGCGCGAGCGAAAGGAAAGATTCCGGACTGTATTTGTAGCTGTTCTCGGTGTGGATCGTCTCGCCGGAGCGAAAATCGATCACACTTCCGGCAATCCGGACCTTCTGCCTCCTGAGGCTCGCCAGATGCATCTCGATGCGATTGCGCTCGCGATTATAGAAGGCGTGGTGTTCGAAAGCGGCCGGATTGAAATCGGCGCCGAATTCGCGATTGAGCCGCTGCAGGAGATTGAGATTGAACTGTTCCGTCACACCGCGTGAGTCGTTATACGCGGCGTGAAGAACCTCGCGGTCCTTGATCAGGTCGACACCGATGATCAAAAGTCCGCCCGCGCCGATGATGCGGCGCGCGTGCTGCAGAAAGGCGCAGGCCTCGTGCGGCTCGAAATTGCCGATCGTCGAGCCGGGGAAAAATCCGGCATGCGGCAGTCGCCGGATGTCATCGGGCAAGGCGAACGGCTTGGTGAAATCGGCCGCGACCGGGCGCACGGTCAGCTGCGGAAAATCGCGGCGCAGGTCGGCCGCTTCGCGTTCAAGAAAGTCCCTGGAAATATCAACGGGCACGTAGGCGGCAACCTGCGGCGAAGCCCGCAGAAGAATGCGCGCCTTGGTCGAAGCCCCACTGCCGAATTCGATCAGCGCCGCCTTGTCGGGAAGAAGCGCAGCGATGTCCTTTGCATGCGCGGCCAGAATTTCGACTTCGCTGCGCGTCGGGTAGTATTCCGGCAGACGCGTGATCTCGTCGAAAAGCCGCGAGCCTTCGCTGTCGTAGAAGAATTTCGGCGCGATGCGCTTGGGCGACGCGCTGAGCCCCTGCACGATTTCGTCCGCCTCCGACGGCTCCGCGCCTTCCGCTTCGGGACTTGCGATTCTTTTTGCCAGGGCCGCCATGACTCACTCCGGATATTCGGCAAGGCGCAGGCCGGTGAATTGCCAGCGCGCCGGCGGATAGAAGAAATTGCGATAGCTCGGCCGCGAATGGCCTTCAGGCGTCGCGAGCGAGGAGCCGCGCAGCACCATCTGGTTGACCATGAACTTGCCGTTGTATTCGCCGAGCGCGCCGGGCGCCGCGCGGTAGCCGGGATACGGCGCATAGCTCGAACGCGTCCATTGCCAGACGATGCCATAGGCATCGTCCAGAAGACCGCTGCGGGCAGCGACTTCCCATTCCATTTCCGTCGGCAGATGTTTGCCCGTCCAACGCGCGAAGGCGTCGGCTTCGTAATAGCTGACGTGGCAAACAGGCGCGTTCGGCTCGATCTTCTGCAATCCGGCGAGCGTCATCGTGCGCCACTCGCCATCCTGCTCACGCCAGTAACCGGGCGCGGTCCAGCCTTCGCTTTGCGCGAGCGCCCAGCCGTCGGAGAGCCAGAGACTCGGCGTCTCGTAGCCGCCGTCGGCGATGAATTGAAGCCATTGCGCATTCGTGACGAGTCCGCGCGCAATGCGCATGGGCTCGATCAGGACGCGATGCGCCGGAGATTCGTTGTCGTAAGAGAAGCCCTCGCCGGCATGACCGACGGTGTGGATACCCACGGGCATCTCGGCATAGCCGGCATCCTTCGTTGCGCGCGGCCACGACCAACGGGGGTCATAGGCCGGCGCGACCGGATTCTGCGCAAAGGCATGCAGGATATCAGTAATCAGCAATTCCTGGTGCTGCTGCTCGTGGTTGAGCCCGATCTCGACGATCGGCACGATCTGATCCAGCAATGTGTCGTCAGCTGCTTCCAGCAACGCGGTCACGGCCTTGTCGACGTGCGCGCGATAGCGCGCGACCTCCTCGGCATTGGGCCGCGTCACCAGCCCGCGCTTGGGACGCGCATGACGTGGACCAGCGGCGACATAATAGGAGTTGAAAAGAAAGGCGAAGCGCTCGTCGAAAATCCGATAACCGGGGGCGTGCGGAACGAGCAGAAATTGTTCAAAGAACCAGGTGGTATGCGCACGATGCCACTTGGTCGGGCTCGCATCGGGCATCGATTGCACCACCTGGTCCTCAGGCGACAAACGCGACGCGCGCGCTTCCGTTTCCGTACGGACGGTGCGAAAGGCCGATAGCCACATGGAGCGCCGGTCGTCGGCAGACGACTGAACGGCACTCTCCTCCCGCGCCAGCGCGGAAGCCGCAGATCGCATCGTTTTCTCCACTAATGGGGTACGGCGGGCCGACACTCGGAAAAGACAAGAGGCTCGCAAATCGTTCCTCGGCCGCCTCGTCATCTAGGCGAGCCGCTGCTATCGTCAATTGCCGTTTTTGTGAAAGGCCAGAACGAAGGGTGAACCCGCGCCGCGGCGGAACCATTCAGGACAGGCCCTGTTTTGAGTCGCGGTTCGAGTGCGGGAGTAACCTATGGCCGTGCGTGTGTACTGGAAGGGCTATCTGAAGCTGTCGCTGGTGTCCTGCGCAGTCGCGCTCGTGCCTGCGACCTCCGCAAACGAACGCACCCGTTTCCACACCCTCAATCGTCATACCGGTCACCGCCTGCGCCAGCGCATGGTCGACGAGGTGACCGAGGAAGTCGTCGAGCGCGAAGATCGCGTCAAAGGCTACGAAGTCGGCCGCGGCTCGTACGTGCAGGTGGAGGACGAGGAGCTCGAAAAGGTCGCGCTCGAAAGCACGCACACGATCGACATCGAAAGCTTCGTGCCGCGCGCAGAAATCGATCAGCGCTATCTCGATACGCCCTATTATCTCGTTCCGAACGACGAGGTGGCACAGGAAGCGTTCGCCGTCATCCGCGAAGCGATGCGCGACGAGAAACGCGTGGCGCTGGCGCGTATCGTGCTCTATCGGCGCGAACGCATCATCATGCTCGAAGCGCTCGACAAGGGGATGCTGGCGACCACGCTGCGCTACGCGTACGAGGTCCGCGACGCCGCGCCCTATTTCGAGGACATTCCGGACGTGAAGCTGCCGGATGAGATGCGCAAACTCGCCTCGCACATCCTTGCGCAGAAGGCGGCGCATTTCGACCCAAAGAAATTCGACGACCGTTATGAAGAGGCCGTGCAGGCGCTGCTGAAGGCGAAGCAGGCCGGCATGCCCGCGGTCGAGGCTGAAGCGCCGGCGACGACCAACAATGTCGTCTCGATCATGGACGCGTTGCGACGAAGCGTTGCGGCGGAGAAACGCGGCGGTGCGGCACGCGAGCCGGCCGCTCGCCGCCGGCCGGCCAAGAAGACGAGCGCTCGCACCGCACCTGCGCGCGGACGGGCGAAAAGGGCCGGCTAGGCCCACCGGTCCGTCCCGTCTGATTCAGAGGAAGAAGATATCGTTTGGTAGCGGGGGCCGGATTCGAACCGGCGACCTCCGGATTATGATTCCGCTGCTCTAACCAACTGAGCTACCCCGCCGCCACAACCTGCGAAAAGAAGCATTTCGCGGGCTTTTGCGCGGGGCGGATATAAGAAGCGGCGTTCCGCGCTGTCAAGCAAAGCGGCGCTCGCCGCGCGCCGCCCTGCTCTATTTCGGCTGCACGCTCGGATCGCCGTTCGGGCCTCCCGGCGGCGGGATCACCGGCGTCTTGCCGCCCCCTGGCGGCGCTGTGCGGATATCCGGATCGAGATCCTCGGGCGGGCAGATGACGCCTTGCGTGCGCGCAAGGCGATCGCTCAAGTCCTCCTTCGGCGGCGCCTGACCCGTCGTCTCATGCGTGTCGCCCAGCGTGAGCTGATCGTGGTCCGCGCATGCCTTGGGATCGAGCTTGGGCGCGGGCGCCGCTTCACCCTTGGGCGCGACGTTCGGCTGCGCATGAACGAATACCGGCGCCGCAGCCAAGGCCAGCGTCAAAGCAAGGAGCGAGATAGCGCGTGATGGTTTCATGGCGCCACGCTAACGGCGCGCGCCGCGCGGAGTTCCCTGTTTACGCATTTGCCGCAACAGCCGACGTCTTGTCCTGCTGATGCTTGGCGAAGCGGATCAATGAAAAATGGCCGAGCGGCGCCATCGGCCTGCGTTCGACCACATGAATGTCTTTTCGCCGGCTCACCCAGTTCGTCAGCCGGCCCCAGGGAAATTCCGGCCGCCAGCCGAGCTTGCGCGCAAGAGGCGCGAACCTCAATTCAAACGCGCGGCGTGGTCCGCCTTCCGCCCCGATGTGATTGACGAGAATGATCTCCCCGCCGGGCTTCACCACGCGGGCAAATTCGTCGAGCGTGCCTTCGGGATCGGGCACCGCCGTAATGACATATTGCGCGACCACGACGTCGAACGAACTGTCGGGCAGCGCGAGCCGCTGCGCATCCATCACGGCGACGGTTTCGACATTCGCAAGCCTGTGCTTGGCGACGCGCTCCTTCGCCTTGCGCAACATCGGCTCGGAATAATCGACGGCGACGAGCTTGTTCTTGCGCGAATAGGTCGGCAGCGAAATGCCCGTGCCGACGCCGACTTCCAGGATGCGGCCGCCGATCCGCTCCGCCGCAGCGATCGCGGCCCTCCGGCCACGCTCGAACACCGCGCCGAAGACAAGATCGTAGACTGGCGCCCAGCGTGCATACGCCTTGGCGATGGTCGCCTTGTCGATGTGGTCCGTCATGCCCCCGCCGCCCCGGACCCGCCGGGCCTTGAAGTTCGCTCTTCTTATCCGTGCGCCGCGACGGCGCGATATCGATCGGCATCCGGCGCGTTGGCAACATGCGCCGGCATCGCGCTGCGGATGAAGCCCCCGCCCAGCACGCGCGCCTGACCGAAGCCGCCATCATAAAGCACGCAGGCCTGCCCGGGTGAGACGCCGTCTTCGCCTGCAACCAACTCGACCTCGAAACCGTCCGTGCCGCGCATCAGCCACGCAGCCTGGGGCGGCCGCGTCGAACGCACCTTGATGAACACTTCACGACGCTCCGCGCCGCTCAAGGCATTGTCGATCGTGCCGTCGCCGATCCAGTTGAATTCGCGCAGCTGGATGCGGCGCGTGTGCAATGCTTCGCGCGGGCCCACGACCACGCGGCTCGTGGGTGCGTCGAGCCTCACCACATAAAGCGGCGCGCCAGTCGCGATGCCGAGCCCGCGCCGCTGACCGACCGTAAAATGAATGATGCCGCTGTGGCGGCCGAGCACCTTGCCGTCGAGATCGACAATCTCGCCGGCGTCGGCGGCATTCGGCTTCAGCCGCTCGATGATGTCCGTATAGCGGCCAGTGGGGACAAAGCAGATGTCCTGGCTGTCCTGCTTGTCGGCGACCGAAAGCCCAAAGCGACGCGCAAGCTCGCGCGTCTCCGCCTTGGTCTTGTCGCCGAGCGGGAAGCGCAGGAAGTCGAGCTGCTCGCGCGTCGTCGCAAAGAGAAAATAGCTCTGGTCGCGTTCGTCTTCGCGCGCGCGATAGAGCGCCCGCTCCCCGGACGGCAACCGGCGCGAGGCGACATAATGTCCGGTCGCCATGGCCTGCGCGCCGAGTTCGCGCGCGGTATCGAGCAGATCGTGGAACTTGATCGATTGGTTGCAGTCGACGCACGGCACGGGTGTCTCGCCGGAGACGTAGCTTTCGGCGAAGCGGTCGATGACCGCCTGCTTGAAGCGGCTCTCGTAATTCAGCACGTAATGCGGAATGCCGATGCGCTCGGCGACAGCGCGCGCATCATGGATGTCGCGGCCGGCGCAGCAGGCGCCCTTACGATGCGTCGCCGCGCCGTGGTCGTAAAGCTGCAGGGTGACGCCGACGACGTCGTAGCCTTCGGCCGCGAGCAAGGCTGCGGTGACCGAGGAATCCACGCCGCCCGACATCGCGACGACGACGCGCGTGTCCTGCGGACGTCCCTCGAGATCAAGACTGTTCAGACCTGCTGACGGCATCGCCGCCACGCTCCCTGGAAAGTTCCGCCCGCCAACCGGCTTGGCAACCTTTCTATAGGTGGGGAGGCCCGGCAGGCAATCCAACCGGCTGCGTCCCCGCGGACCCGGCAGAATTTGCCGTTCTGCGGCCAAGGCTGCCGATGGCGGAGCGGCTCGCTGGGACGGTGCAGCGCCTAAACCCTTGATTTGGCGCATATCCAGGACCGCTGCCGCATGGCGCGCCGCTTGCAAAGACTGCGGCAGCCCTATCGTCCGTGAGGTCGTCCGTGCCGACAGTCGCGTCTGATCCGAGCGTCATCGCCCATCATCGTGTTCACGCCGCGCGCCGGCCAGGCACTGCGAGTGAGCCGAGCGATGGCGACTCCAGCTTTGCGTCGCTGCTTGACGCTACCCAGTCGGCCGTGTCGCCGACCGGCGCGCCCGCACCGGCACGGTCGGAGGCGGTGGATCCATCGAAACGGACCGATACGCAGGCAACGACCGTATTCACCGACGCTGCGGCGCAGCCTGCGAGCAATAATGTCACGGCGGCTGCGACCGACGGCAGCAGTGAAGTGCCCGCGGACCCGGCGGCCGACACTCAGACCGACCCTGCCGAGCCCGTCATCGCTATCGCGGCGCTCGACCCCGGCACCGAAGTCCCGTCCGACCCACAAGCGGCCGATCCGACAAACACGGATGACAAGTTCACGATGCCGGGCACGTTGCTCACGCCGCCGCCAGCCACCATCGCGCAGCAGCCCGCTCCGTTGATCGTCGGCATGCCAATTCCGCCAGCACCGATGGACGCACCGACACCGACCGACGCGACGACTGCCGCTCCGGTGAACGGCGAGTTCGGTACGCCCGCGCCGGCGCCGACCCTCGCGGCACCAATCAAAACTCTGCCCGGCGCCCTTCTGGGCAAGACGCCGCCCAAATCCGGCGAGACGCCTTCAGGCGATGACGGCAACAATCAGGGCTCCGACACGTCGGCCGGCGACCAGATCCAGACGATGCCGGCGCAGTTCGATCCAAAGATCAAGACGCCCGTCACGGCTGAAACGCACACCGCCAAGACGGAAGCATCGCCGCAAGCGACGCTGCAATTAGCGGCCAAGGCTGAAACCGCCGGCGGCGACGCAGCGGCCAACGCCGCCGCGTCAACTCCGACGCCGGGTTCTGCCGATCAGGCGACGCAAAGCCTGCCCCTGCCCTCGTTCAACGCACATGTATCGAACGCCAATGCGGCGGCTGCACCGAACGCATCGGCTCCGGTTCTCAACGCGGTCCCGGTCGCAGGCCTCGCGGTCGAAATCGCCGGACAGGCGCGCAACGGCAATACGCGCTTCGCGATCAGGCTCGATCCGCCGGAGCTCGGACGCATCGATGTGCGCCTCGATGTTGACACCCATGGCCGCGTGACCTCGCATCTCGTCGTCGACCGGGCGTCGACGCTCGATCTTTTGCGCCGCGACGCCGCGGGGCTCGAGCGCGCATTGCAGGATGCCGGACTGAAAACATCCGACAATGGATTGAATTTCTCGCTGCGCGATCAGACACCGGGCCAGGGCGGCTTTGAACAGCGGCCGGGCGGAAACAGCGCACAGATCGTGATTCCCGATGACGTCGCGACCATGCCGGGCCTTATGCAGAACCAGTCGTCGCAACTTGCGCGCCTCGGCAGCGTCGATATCCGGGTGTGAGCAGGCGCCATGGCCGACAGCCTCCTTTCCGGCATCACATCGCAGGTCTCGGCGGCCACGACCGGCAGCGGAAGCACGAGCACAACCGGCGTCGATCAGCAGACGATCGCCGGCAACTTCCAGACCTTCCTGCAATTGCTGACCACGCAATTGAAGAACCAGAATCCGCTCGACCCGCTCGACACCAACCAGTTCACGCAGCAACTCGTGCAGTTCGCGCAGGTCGAACAGCAATTGAAGTCGAACGATCAGCTCGCCGCCCTCGTCTCGATGGAAAAGTCGGCGCAGTCGACCTATGCGCTTGCGTTTGTCGGCGCGACAGTGGCCGTGGACGGTTCGACCACGGCGCTGGAAAACGGCTCCGCGACGTGGAGCTTCAACGTCAGCAAGCCAGCCTCTGCGACGGTCAACATCACGAATTCGACCGGACAGCTCGTCTATAGCGGCACCTTCACCGTGCAGCCCGGCACGCAGAATTTCGTCTGGGATGGCCGCGGCAATAACGGCACGCAATGGCCGGACGGAACCTACACCATGTCCGTCACCGCCAAGGATGCGAGTGGCGCGACGGTCGGAGTGTCGACGGAAATCCAAGGCGTCGTCGATTCCGTGGACCTCACGCAAGATCCTCCGCAACTCTCGATCGCGGGGCAGACGTTCACGCTCGACAAGATCAAACGCGTGGTCCGGCCGAGCGCGGCCGCCAATTAAGCTTGCGTTAACACGCGATGCGTGCGGCGAAACGGCAATTCTTTCCTAATTGATTGGAGCGCTTAGGCAATTTTTAAGCCGCCGCCGCTATCTTGCCGTGTAGTTCAGTCAGTCGAGTTCGCGAGTTGCATAATGTCTGAGCCCCATCGCCCGAGGTTCAAATATGTCATCGGGCCGGACGGTTCTCCGCTCACGATTGCGGACCTGCCGCCGACCACGACCAAGCGTTGGGTCATCCGCCGCAAGGCGGAAGTCGTGGCTGCCGTGCGTGGCGGGCTTCTCTCGCTGGAAGAGGCGTGCAGCCGATACACGCTGACGACTGAAGAATTCCTGTCCTGGCAGTTCTCGATCGACCAGCATGGGCTCGCCGGCCTGCGCACGACGCGCATCCAGCAATACCGGCAATAGCGCTTTCTTCATCGTCCGAATCGCGTCAGCGCCGGCCCCTGGGCCGGCGTTTTCTGTGATATCGGCCCGGCTGCATCCAACGAAGAGTCCCCATCGGCGTTGTCGCTCTGTAAACTGGCCCGAAACGGGCAGCTGGAGCATGTCGATGACGCGGATGGGAATGTCGCTCGGACCGGTGCTGGCTCTTGCCGCAACGGTGGCGATTCTGGCGCCGGGACAGGCGCTCGCTGACCGGCAGCTCGCGATCGGGGCGGCCGGAGGCTTCTTCCTGCCCGAAGGTGCACAGGCCCGCCCGGTCTACACATTCCCGCGCGGCCATCGCTGGGACCCGGTCGATTCCGCGACCGGTTTCCGCGAGCCGATCTATACGACTCCGCGCGGCTATCGGTACATCTACGTGCGCGGCTACCAGTTCCTGCCGCCGCGGCCACTCCATCTCACAGTGCGAAAGCATCGGGTAAAGGTCGCAGCGTCTCGCAAGAGAGTGGCGCCGTGCGTGACCGATCTCGGCTTCGGCCGCTACGAAAGCTGCCGCTGATGGCGTCGCGCGCGGCGCCGCGGCTGCGATCCGGGCGGCCGTTAAATTTTATTAACCGAATGGAAACCATAAACTGGGCAAATCTTGCCGGGTGGGACGCGGTTGCGTCTGATTCAGAGGTTGCCCGTGCAAGGTCTAGCCGAGTTTCTGAAAACGTTGGGCGCGACGCGGATCGCGGCCATGGCCGCCATCACCGTGGCGCTGATCGGCTTCTTCGCTTTCCTGGTCCTCCGCGTCACAGCGCCGCAGATGACGACCCTGTTCACCGACCTGCCGGTCGAAGACTCCTCCGCCATCGTCAAGGACCTCGAACGCCAGGGCATCGCTTACGAAATCCGCAATGACGGCGCGACCGTGCTCGTCCCGAAGGATCAGGTCGCGCGCCTGCGGATGAAGCTTGCCGAGTCCGGCCTGCCCAAGGGTGGCGGCGTCGGTTACGAGATTTTCGACAAGACCGATACCCTCGGCGCCACGAGTTTCGTGCAGAACATCAACCACCTCCGCGCGCTCGAAGGGGAGCTTGCGCGCACCATCCGCGCGATCGACCGTGTCAGCGCCGCCCGCGTGCACCTCGTGCTGCCGGAACGGCCGCTCTTTTCACGCGACAAGATCGAACCGTCCGCCTCCATCGTGCTGAAGGTGCGCGGCGCACTCGAAGCCCAGCAGGTGCGCGCGATCCGTCACCTCGTGGCCTCTGCCGTCAACGGGCTGAAGCCGCAACGTGTCTCGATCGTCGATGAAAATGGCCGCCTGCTCGCCGATGGCGCGGCGGAAGACAACGCCAGCATCAACGCGGACGAACGGCAGATCGCCTATGAACGGCGCCTGCGCGAACAGGTGGAATCGATCGTGTCCTCGGTCGTCGGTCCTGGCCGCGCGCGTGTGCAACTGACGGCGAATTTCGACTTCAACCGCGTCACCCAGACCTCCGACAAGTTCGATCCCGAAGGCCGCGTCGTGCGCTCGAGCCAGACGCGCGAAGAAACGTCCGCCGGCGACACGCGGGAAGGCGGGCCGGTTTCGGCGAGCAACGAATTGCCCGGCGCGCCGCGCACCACTCCGGACGCCAACGCCGCAAGCCGCAGCGACAACCGCAAGACCGAGGAAATCGTCAATTACGAGATTTCGCGCACGACCAAGACCGAGGTGATCGAAGGCGGCCGTGTCAACCGCATCTCGGTCGCTGTCGTGGTCGACGGCAACTACGTCAAGAACGAAAAGGGTGAATTCGTCTACGAGCCGCGCAGCAAGGAAGACATTGACCGCATCACCGCGCTTGTGCGTTCGGCGATCGGCTTCGATCAGAAGCGCGGCGACCAGGTCGAAGTCGTGAACCTGCGGCTCGCCGAGACGCCGCAAGCCTCGTTTAACGAATCCAAGAGCTGGCTCGACTATTTGCAGTTCACCAAAGACGACATCATGCGCGGGATCGAGCTGCTGGTCATGGGCCTGCTCGGGATCGTCGTCCTGTTCTTCGTCGTACGCCCCTTGTTGCGCCGGGCGCTCCTGCCTGACTCCGTTCTTCATCCAGCGCTCGCGGGGCCCGCCGGCAGCGCCGGTGGCCTGATCGGTGGCCCGGCTGCGGTTGTCACCGGTGGCGGCGCGGGCAGCCTCTCGATCTCCGGCGGCGGAGGCGGCGGCGTACAGAATCTCGGCGCCGGCGCGTCGGTCGTGGTCGGTGGCGATCAGATGGCCGCGACGATTTCGACCGCGACATCGCAGATGATCGACATCGCCCAGGTGCAGGGGCAGGTGCACGCGCAGTCGGTGCAGAAGGTCGGCGAGCTCGCCGACAAGAACCCGCACGAAACCGTTTCCATCATCCGCCAGTGGCTGCACGAGGGAGCGTAAGAGCAAGACATGCCCTCGCTCTATAACAAGCACGAAGACCATCGCTCCGACATCGCGAGCGTCGTGGCAAGCCTCGGCGGCCGTCAGACCGAGAAGCCGTCCCGGCAGTTGACCGGACCGGAGCGTGCGGCCGTGCTGATGCTGTCGCTGGGCGAGCAATATGGCGGCAAGATCTGGAGCCTGCTCGACGACGACGAATTGCGTGAAATCTCCGTCGTGATGTCGACGCTCGGCACGATCGAGGCGCAGGCGGTGGAAAACCTGCTGCTCGAATTCGTCGGCCGTCTGTCCGCCTCGGGCGCGCTGATGGGCAATTACGACGCCACCGAACGCCTGATGCGCCAATACCTTCCGCCCGAGCGCGTCGGCAGCATCATGGACGAAATTCGCGGGCCGGCCGGCCGCAACATGTGGGAGAAGCTCTCCAACGTCCAGGAAGAGGTGCTGGCGAACTATCTGAAGAACGAATACCCGCAGACCGTCGCCGTCGTTCTCTCCAAGCTGCGGCCCGATCACGCGGCGCGCGTCCTCACCATCCTGCCGGAAGAATTCGCGCGCGACGTCGTCAACCGCATGCTGCGGATGGAATCCGTGCAGAAGGAAGTGATCGAGCGTGTCGAGCAGACGCTGCGCACCGAATTCATGTCGAGCATCTCGCAGACCCGCCGCCGTGATGCGCACGAGCTCATGGCGGAAATCTTCAACAATTTCGACCGCCAGACCGAGACACGCTTCCTCACCGCGCTCGAAGAGGAAAATCGCGAGAGCGCCGAGCGCATCAAGACGCTGATGTTCACCTTCGACGACCTGATCAAGCTCGACGCCGGGTCGGCGCAGACGCTGATGCGGCATATCGACAAGGACAAGCTCGCGGTCGCGCTGAAGGGCGCGTCCGAGACCGTGCGGCAGTTCTTCCTCAGCAACATGTCGACGCGCGCCGCCAAGATGCTCACCGACGACATGCAGGCGCTCGGTCCGGTGCGGCTTCGTGCGGTCGACGAGGCGCAGGTGCTGCTCGTCAATCTCGCCAAGGATCTCGCCGCCAAGGGCGAAATCATCATCTCCAAGCAGCGCGGCGACGAGGAACTGATCTACTGATGAGCGCGCCAGCCAAATATCTCTTCGAGATCGACTTCGCCGCCGGCGGCAAGAGCGCCAATACGGTCCCCTTGACCGAGCACAAGGCGAAACTCGCCGACGCCGAGGCGCGCGGCTATCGCAATGGCTTCACCGCCGCACAGACCGAAGCCGCAGCCGATACGGCCCGACGACTTGGAGTGGCGCTGGAGAAGATCAGCGGCGCGCTGACCGAAATCACACAAGGGCTGAAGGGTGTCGAGGGGCGGCTGGAAGCCGAGGCCGTCGAGGTTGCCGCCGCGATCGCGCGCAAGCTCGCGCCCGAATTGCTGGCGCGCGAGCCCTTCGCGGAAATTGCCGCACTGGTGACGAATTGCCTGCGCGATCTCACGACGGCCCCGCACGTCGTCGTGCGCGTAGGCGAGGCGATCTATCCGCAGGCGCGCGACCAGCTTGATGCCATCGCCGGGGACATCGGCTTCGCCGGGCGCCTCGTGGTGCTCGCCGAAGCCGGCATGGCCGACAACGATTGCCGGGTCGAATGGGCCGACGGCGGCATGACGCGCGACCGTGCCAAGACCGAGGCGCTGATCGCCGAATACGTCAATCGCTATCTCTCCGTACGGCGCGTCGCCGCGCCCGCCACGTGACAGTTTTGAAAGGTGGAATGCCATGAGTGATCAGGACGCAAAGGTTCCCTTGCCCAATCTTGAACTAGGCGGTGCGCCCGTCGACGTCGCGCCGGCCGCGCCAGCGGATTCCGAGCCCACGGGAAAAACCGCGGCCGATCTCGAAGCCATGTTCGATGTCCCGGTGCAGGTCTCGGCTGTTCTCGGCCGCTCGCGCATGGATGTCGGGCAATTGCTCAAGCTCGCGCCCGGCGCGGTGCTCGAACTCGATCGCAAGGTGGGCGAAGCGATCGACATCTACGTCAACAACCGGCTCGTCGCACGCGGTGAAGTCGTGCTCGTCGAGGAAAAGCTCGGCGTGACCATGACTGAAATCATCAAGGCGGAGCGGGCATAACCTGCCGGCGTCGCCTCTGCGGAATTGGAGTTCAATCATGCGCCTCCTGATCGTCGGAACACTCAAGGGCCAGCTCACGCTCGCGACCAAATACGCGATGGACAAGGGGGCCTCGGTCACGCACGCCGATCACATCGAGCAAGCCCTGGCCGTCCTTCGCTCCGGACGCGGCGCCGATCTTCTCATGGTCGATGTCGCGCTCGACATCGCCGATCTGGTGCAGCGGCTTGGCGCCGAGCACATCCACGCCCCGATCGTCGCCTGCGGAACGGACAATGACGCGCGCGCTGCTGTTGCAGCCATTCACGCCGGGGCGAAAGAATACATCCCACTCCCTCCCGATCCCGAGCTGATCGGGGCGGTCATTGCCGCCGTCGCCAACGACGACCGCGATCTCGTCTTCCGCGACGAGGCGATGGCACGCGTGATCGCGCTCGCCAAGCAGATCGCAACGTCAGAGGCGTCCGTGCTCATTACCGGCGAATCTGGCACCGGCAAGGAGGTGGTGGCGCGCTACGTGCACATGAACTCGAACCGCGCCAGGAAGGCGTTCATCTGCGTCAATTGCGCGGCCATTCCGGAAAGCCTGATGGAATCGGAATTGTTCGGCCACGAGAAGGGCGCCTTCACCGGCGCGGTGGCGCGACGCATCGGCAAGTTCGAAGAAGCGAATGGCGGAACGCTCCTGCTCGACGAAATTTCCGAAATGGACGTTCGCCTGCAGGCCAAGCTCCTACGCGCCATTCAGGAGCGGGTGATCGACCGCGTCGGCGGATCGAAGCCCGTGCCGGTCGATATCCGCATCATCGCCACGTCGAACCGCAATCTGCCGGAAGCGGCGCGCAACGGCGAATTTCGCGAAGACCTTCTCTTCCGTCTCAACGTCGTGAACCTGAGAATCCCGCCGCTGCGCGAACGGCCGGCGGACGTGCTCGAACTCGCGGCTCATTTCGTCGACAAATATTCGAAGGCCAACGGGCTGCCGGCCCGCCCGTTCTCGACCGAGGCCAGGCGCGCGCTCTCGCTCAATGCCTGGCGCGGCAACGTGCGCGAGCTGGAAAACACCGTGCATCGCGCCGTTCTTCTCTCCACCGGCGAAGAGATCGGCGTGGACGGTCTCATGACGCCGGACGGCGCGCGGCTCGATCAGGAGCAGCCCCAGCCGATGGTCGCGCACGCTGCGCAGGCGGCCGAGCAGGTGACGCGGGCCCTCGTCGGCCGGACCGTGGCGGATGTGGAGCGCGATCTCATCCTCGAAACTCTGAAGCATTGCCTCGGCAACCGCACGCACGCGGCCAATATTCTCGGCATCTCGATCCGTACGCTACGCAACAAGCTCAACGAATATGCCCATGACGGCGTGCCGGTGCCGCCGCCGGGCAGCGGCGAGATGCGCGGCGCGGCATGAACCGCGCGCGATGCTGATTTACAAGATCTGTCCGGCCGCCCTGTGGCGGGAGGCCGAAGCCGCCGGCGTCTTCAGAGGATCGCCGGTCGATCTCGCCGACGGCTTCATCCATTTTTCCACCGCCGCCCAGGCGAAGGAAACCGCGGCCAAGCATTTCGCCGGGCAACGCGATCTGATGATCGTCGCCGTCGAGAGCGAGAAGCTCGGCCCCGATCTGAAATGGGAGGTGTCGCGCGGCGGCGCTTTATTTCCGCATCTCTACGCGCCGCTCGTTCTCTCGGTGGTTTCCCGCGTTGCGCCTCTGCCACTCGGCGCTGACGGCGTACACGTATTTCCTCCGCTCGGCGATTGAAGCCTATCGCCAGAACGGCTTGGCAATTTCCATTTCGGCATCGTAGCGCGATACGCCGATGTCCTTGAGCAGCCGCTCATCGAGCTTTGCCAGCGCACGCCGTTGACGCGACCGTTCGCTCCATTGGTCGAGCGCCTGCAGCAAGGCGATAACGACACGGCCCGGTGTCGCGATATTCGCCAGGACGTCCCGATCCCGGGCGTGTCGATCCAGCGGCGCGGCGCGCTTCATCGCCCGGTGTGCCAATGCGCCTTCCATCATGTTCGGCATCGCTTGTCTCCTTCGGATTGCCCGCGACCATGCGGGCGAACGTGTCGCGGGTCGATGGCAATCGTTTCGGCCGTGGCCGAAGCGTTGGCGGGTGTCAGGAACAATCCTGGTACGCTATAAGCGTCGCATGAGCGATGTGATCGACATGGCGACGATTGCCGCGTTGGTCGGGGATCCGGCGCGCGCCAACATCCTGTGCGCGCTGCTCGACGGCCGCGCGCTGACGGCGGGCGAACTCGCTTACGCCGCGCGCGTCTCGCCGCCCACGACGAGCGGTCATCTGAACAAGCTTCTGGCCGCAAAGCTGATCGCCTTGGCGCAGCAGGGCCGCCATCGCTACTACCGGTTAGCCGGCCCGCATATCGCGGCCATGCTGGAAACCATCATGAATGTGGCTTCGTTCGCGCCGCCGCGACTGCGCCCGTCCCACATTGCGAAGAATCTGCGTCGCGCGCGCATGTGTTACGACCACGTTGCAGGACAGCTCGGTGTCGCCATTGCGGACGCGCTGCAGGCGAACGGCGCGATTGAGCTATCCGACGAAGGCGGCGAGGTCACGCGCGCGGGCGAGGCTTTTCTCCTCAGCTTGGGCATCAACGCGCGCTCGCTCTCGTCACGGCGCGCATTCTGCAGACCCTGCCTCGACTGGAGCGAACGGCGGCCGCACCTTGCCGGGGCCCTGGGGGCTGCGATTACGGAGCGGCTGATTGCGCTCGGCTGGATCGAGCGCGTCCGGGACGGACGCGCGCTCGTCATCACCGTGACCGGCACGCGGGGGCTGCGCGACAAGTTCGGCATCTTGCTCGACGATGTCACAAGCCCTCAACATCGCCACGGCGCCCACACCGCCTTGCGCGCCTGATCCCATCGCCAACGCGGAAGCCTGTGCTAACGTGCGCCCGCAACAGGGCACGCAAGGACGGCATCTTATGCGACGATCCATCGGCATTGCGACCGGCATCGTGACGCTCGCAACCTCGGCGGCGGCGTGGGGGCAGGACGCCACGACCGGTTGCGATCTCGCCAAGGCCGATGTCGAGGTCGCCGGCATCCGCCTCGCCAACGCCGACAGTACGCGCCGCGTGCTGGGCAAGGATTATCGCGTCGTGCTCAGCGACCCGCAATCGGACCAGCCCTGGCTGGTCCTCGCGTCGCGCGACAACAAGCAACTCCTGCGGCTGCGCAAGCATGCTGGCGGGTCCGCCGATTCCTACATGGAAGTGGAAGTCAAATACGGCCGCGACGAGCATCGGCCGCAGAATCTGAAAATGTACGAGTTCGTCACCGGCAATGGCGTCAAGCTCGGCATGAGGCGCAAGGCGCTCGTCGCCAAGCTCGGCCCCTGCTTCAAGTCGGAGGTCAAAGGCAGGGCGGAGACGTTACGCTACGAGCTCAAGGAAAAGGCCGAGAAGGGTTCATTCCAGTCGCCGCTTCTGAAGACGGCGAACATGCCGCAATACTATGCCGAGTACGAATTCGACCGCGATCGACTCGTTCATTTCAGGTTCGGACACGCGCCGATCTGAATCCGGCCGCGTCAGAGAAGCGCATAGGCGCTTGAGATCATGGCGACGGCTTTCTGATCACTCGCGCCCGTCAACATCACGCGCCCGAATGCCATGGTCTTGCCGAGGCGCAAAATCCGCGCATTGGCGATCACATCGGCGTTGGCGACGGGCCGCATGAAATGCGTGGTCTGGTCGACGGTCGTCATTGGCCGGTAGGAGCCGGAGGCGGTGGCGATCGCAAAAACCATGGCGGTATCGGCAAGCGCCATCAGGGCCTGCCCGCAGACGATACCCCCTTCCCGGCAGAGCCGCTGCGAAAACGGCATGCGCAGCGCGGCGCCCGGCTCTGCACCGTGGGGATCGAGCCCTTCCACGGCGAGCCGCAAATCCTGCACCCAGGGCGCGAAGACGTCGCCGAGAAGACGCTTTGCCTCATCCAATGAAAATTCAGGTTTGCTCATGGTCTCCCCGCCGCGCCGTTCGCCTTCGCTGCCGCCAGCCATGTAGACTTACCGCAACCGCGCAAGTGGAAGCAAAACGGGCGAAGGCCTTGAGACACATCAAACGCGCGCCATCACCGGCGGGTCATTGTCGCGTAAATGGACGCAGTCTGTGCTGATCGCCCTTTTCGCCGATATCCATGCCAACCGGCAGGCATTCACCGCCTGCCTGGCGGATGCGCGCGCGCGCGGCGCGGAACGCATCGTGCTGCTCGGAGACTATGTCGGTTACGGCGCCGATCCGGAATGGACCATGGCGACCGTCATGGCGCTGACGGAGCAAGGCGCGCTGGCCGTTCTCGGCAATCATGACAGCGCGATCAACAATCCGCACGAGCGGATGAATGTCGAGGCGACCGTCGCGATCGAATGGACGCGCGGAGAGTTGGGGCAGCCGGCACGCCATTTCCTCGCCGGCCTGCCGCTGTCCGTCAGTGCCGATGACCGTCTCTACGTGCACGCCGATGCAAGCGATCCGGCAAGATGGATTTATGTCCTCGGAGTCGAGGATGCGGCGCGCAGCCTCGTGGCGACGGCGGCGCATGTCACGTTCTGCGGGCACGTCCATAGCCCGGCGCTCTACAGCCGCTCGGCCACGGCGAAAATGACCTCCTTCATCCCGACCTCCGGTGTTCCGATCCAGTTACTGCCCGGGCGGCGCTGGCTCGCGGTTCTCGGTGCGGTCGGTCAGCCGCGCGATGGCAATCCCGCGGCAGCCTATGTGCTGTTCGAAACGCAGAAGAACGAAATCACATTTTGTCGCGTGCCCTATGACGTCGAGGCCGCCGCCGCCCGCATTCGCAGCAAGGGTTTGCCGGTTCGGCTCGCCGAGCGGCTGTTCGAAGGCCGTTGAGAATGACCGCCTCGCAGCTTCAGCCCGGTTTCGTCGTCGACGGATTTCGCATCGAGGAGAAGGTGCATAGTGGCGGCATGGCGACGCTCTGGCGCGTCTCATCGGCCGATGTCCCGATGCCGCTCTTGATGAAGGTGCCGATCCTGATCGAAGGCGAGGATCCGGCGGCGATCGTCAGCTTCGAGATGGAGCAGATGATCATGCCGCGCCTGTCGGGAATCCATGTGCCGAAATTCATCGCGGCGACGGATTTCTCGAACGAACTCGCCTACATCGTCATGGAATACATTCAGGGTCAGACGCTGCTCGCGCGCCTGCGCGAACTGCCCCTGCCCTATGACGAGGTCGCCCAGCTCGGCGTGAAGATCGCGACTGCGCTCGACGACCTGCACCGGCAACACGTCGTGCATCTCGACGTGAAGCCGAGCAACATCATCCTGCGCCCCTCGGGCGAGGCGGTGCTGCTCGATTACGGCCTCTCGCATCACGATCACCTCCCCGATCTGATGCAGGAGGAATTCCGCGTGCCCTATGGCACCGCGCCATACATGTCGCCCGAACAATTGCGCGGTATTCGCAACGATCCGCGCAGCGATCTGTTCGCGCTCGGTGTCCTCCTCTATTTTTTCTCGACCGGCGAACGGCCGTTTGGCGAAGGCGAGCGGCTGTCCACCATGCGGCGTCGCCTGTGGCGTGATCCGCAGCCGCCGCGCCGATTGCGTCCTGATTATCCGCCGTGGCTCCAGGAAATCGTTTTGCGCTGCCTGGAGAGCGAGCCGTCGTGGCGCTATCCCACCGCCGCACAGCTTGCATTCGATCTCTCGCATCCCGACGACGTCAAACTCACGGCGCGCTCGGAGCGGATGCGGCGCGATCCGTGGACCACGGTGCTGCGGCGGCGATTCAACACGGACCTGTCGCAACCGCGCGTGCCGCTGGCCGCACAGCTCACCTCATCGCCGATCGTCGCCGTCGCGATCGATCTCTCCGAACAATGCGAGGACATCAACAACGCGTTGTGCCACGCGGCGGCGCGCATCCTTGACACCCTGCCCTCCGCCCGTCTCGCCTGTCTCAATGTCCTGAAACAGGGGCGCGTCACGATCGACTTCACCACCGACGACCAGGGGCGCAACAAGCACATCGACCGCATGGTCAAGCTGCGGCACTGGGCCGAGCCCCTGAAGCTGAACGAGAACAGACTCACCGTCCATGTGATCGAGGCCGTCGACCCGGCCGACGCCATCCTCGAATTCACCGAAGCGAACGGGATCGACCATATCCTGATCGGCGCCCGGCAGGATTCGATGCTGCGCCGCCTCCTCGGCAGCGTCTCGGCCAAGGTCGCCGCCGGCGCGTCCTGCTCCGTAACGATTGTCCGGCCGCCGCGCGAGCCACAGGCGTAACCGGAAAGCCACAATATTTTCTTCCTCCGATACCGGCGTTAACGCTTCGCTAACCACAAACAGGGCAAATTTTGCCGGGGGAGAATTTGCCAAAAGCCGATTCCGCTCTGGCGGCGTTCCGACCGCCATTTTCACCATAGGAACCTGTTGCTCCGCGCGTCCGCGCCTCCGGGGGTTGTGAGGCATTTAAGGCTGAGATGACCGACGTTACCGCGGCGGGCTCGAGCGGCGCGCTGAATCGGCTGCCGAAACTGAGCGACATTGGCGCAGTCCTGCGCCGGGGCGACATCGCACTCGCGATCGGCGTCATGACGATCCTCGTCGTCCTGATCCTGCCGCTGCCGCCTATCCTGCTCGACCTCGCACTCGCCATCTCGATCATCATGTCGGTGCTGATCCTGATGACGGCGCTGTTCATCCAGACGCCGCTCGAATTCTCGGTCTTTCCGACGGTGCTGCTGATCGCGACGATGCTGCGGCTGGCGCTCAATCTCGCCTCGACCCGCCTCATCCTCGCGCACGGCCACGAGGGGACATCGGCCGCTGGCCACGTCATTGAGGCCTTCGGCAATTTCGTCATGAGCGGCAATTTCGTGATCGGCATCATCGTGTTCACGATCCTCGTCATCGTGAATTTCGTGGTCATCACCAAAGGTTCGGGCCGCATCGCCGAGGTCGCGGCGCGGTTTCACCTCGATGCCATGCCCGGCAAGCAGATGGCGATCGACGCCGACCTTTCGGCCGGTCTGATCGACGAAAAAGAGGCACGCAAGCGGCGCAAGGCGCTGGAAGACGAGAGCGGATTCTTCGGCGCGATGGACGGTGCGTCGAAATTCGTGCGTGGCGATGCCGTCGCGGGACTTCTCGTCGTGTTCATCAACGTGCTCGGCGGCATGATCATCGGCATCGCCCAGCAAGGTTTGTCGTTCTCCGAGGCGGTGCACACCTACACGCTGCTGACGGTGGGCGACGGTCTTGTCACCCAAGTGCCTGCCCTGATCGTGTCGACGGCAGCCGGTCTGCTCGTGTCCAAGGCCGGCATCTCCGGCGCCGCCGATCAGGCGCTGCTCAAGCAATTGTCCGGCTATCCAAAGGCGCTTGGCATGTCGAGCGCGGTCATGGCGGTGATGGCGCTCCTGCCAGGCATTCCGATGCTACCGTTTCTTGCACTTGCCGGCGGCGCCGGCGCGCTCGCCGTCATGATGGATCGCCGCAAGAAAGAGGAAGTCGCAGCCGCCGCACGCGAAGAGACAACGAGCGCCGCCGCGCCTGCGGAAGAACCGATCTCCGCCGCGCTCAAGATTGACGACCTGAAGATCGAGCTCGGCTATGCCCTGCTGCCGCTTGTCAACTCGCCCGAGGGTGGCGATCGCCTCACGGAGCAGATCAAGGCGTTGCGGCGCGCGCTCGCGGTCGAGATGGGCTTCGTCATGCCGGCGGTGCGCATCCTCGACAATGTGCAGCTCGACGCGAACACCTACGTCATCAAGGTGAAGGAGGTGGAAGCCGGCAGCGGCAGGATCTGGCCCGGCCAGTTCATGGTCATGGATCCGGCAGGCGGTCAGGTGAACCTGCCCGGCGTGCACACCACCGAGCCGACATTCGGCCTGCCGGCGACATGGGTCGATGTCTCGCAGAAGGAAACGGCCTCGCTCAAGGGCTACACGGTCGTGGATTCCGCCACCGTGCTGTCGACGCATCTCACCGAATTGCTCAAGGCGAATGTCTCCGAACTGCTCTCCTATGGAGAGGTGGCGAAGCTCGTCAAGGAATTGCCGAAGGAGCAGGCCGATCTCGTCAAGGATCTTGTGCCGGGGCAGATCAGCATGTCGGGCGTGCAGCGCGTGCTGCAAACGCTGCTCGCCGAACGCGTCTCGATCCGCGATCTCGCGACGATTCTCGAAGGCATCGCCGATGCGCTGGCGTTCACGCGCAATCCCGCCTTGATCGCCGAGCATGTGCGCGCGCGCCTCGCCCGGCAAATCTGCGCGCAATACACGACATCCGCGGGCTATCTGCCGCTGATCGCGCTCAGCGCCAAATGGGAGCAGGCGTTCGCGGAATCGATCGTCGGCCAGGGTGAGGAACGCAATCTCGCCATGCAGCCCTCGAAGCTGTCGGAATTCATCAGCATCGTGCGCGAGCGGTTCGAGGAAGCCGCGCGCGACGGCGAGAATCCCGTGCTTGTGACCTCAGCCGCGATCAGGCCCTTCGTGCGCGGCATCGTCGAGCGCTTCCGGGCGCAAACGACCATTCTGTCGCAGGCCGAAATTCACCCGCGGGCCCGGCTGAAAACCGTCGGCGCGATCTGAAGCCTTTGAAAAGACGGCAGAATTGGTCCTGAGCCAGGGCCCGTCCTCACACCTTCGTGAGCCACCTTGGAACCCAATCCCACGCCGATACGTTGGCGTGCGGACAATTGAACCAATTTCCACCAGGGGCCGACTAACGGGGGAATTCAGGATCTGGGCTATGAACAACACCTCTCTCATGAGCGCCAACGGAGCGACCCACGTGAAGATCGTGGCAGTGTCGCTGCTCGCAGGCATCGTGCTGGTCGGTGTCGGGATTGCCGCCCGCCCGAACTTCAAGGACGGCACCGCGCCTTCCAATCGCATGGAAGCCACGGGCCCCGTCATCAAGGCCGGCAAGCCGGTTTCCTTCTCTGAGCGTGGCGGCGGCACCATTCGCTGACGCGCTACCCTTTCTGCAGTTGAACCTCCAAAAACTTTTGCGCGCCCGAACGGCGCGCAATTTTTTTGCGTAACCGGAACATAAAAAAACGGCCGACCTTTGCGGCCGGCCGTCGTCGATCTCTTTGGCAGGAAGCGTCAGCCGCCGTTGCCGCCTTCGGAGGCATCATCCTGACGCGCCTTGTCCCAGGGATTCGGCGTTCCGTAATACGGCCCGCTATAGGGCGACGGCGTGTAGGCCGGCTGCATCGCGTAGCCGGGTTCCTCCGGCTGCTGCACGACGGTACGATGGCGCACACGGCGCGGCGCGGCTTGCGCATGCGCGCGATAAGCGTCCCGCGTAACCGCGGCGTAACCGGACCGAGCGCTTGCAAGCGCAGAGCCCGGCGTCGAGTCGTGATTGACATTCCATTCATAGGCTTGATTGACGGGATCGTAATCAAGCATGTGATCGCCCGGATAGTATGGCCCCGGCAGCGCCAGCGCCGCCGTTGCCGAGCCGGCAACAAATACCGTGGCGAGCGCGATCTTGGTCATCCTCAACATGACTTGCTCCTTCTTGTTCTGGAGTCCGAAGCGCATCCGAACTCTGACAATTTCGTAATGTTCGCGCCTTGCGGCTCACGAACACGTCAACATGCCGGACATGGCGCGTGTGCTACCTTTGATAAATGGGGGCGCACCGAATGACGCTTGTGGTGACGCCGAACAATGCGCAGAAACAGCTTCGCCGATCTCAATGCTTTCATTGCCGTTGCCGAACATCGCAACTTCACCAAGGCCGCGAGCAGCCTCGGCATCTCCCCATCGACGCTGAGCCAGACGATTCGCGCGCTCGAAGATCAATTCGGCGTGCGCCTTCTCAACCGCACGACGCGCAGCGTAGCGCTCACCGAAGCGGGAGAGCGGCTGCTCGTGCGCCTGCGGCCAGTCCTGAGCGACTTCGATGCCGCGATCGATTCCGTCAATGCGTTCCGCAATCGTCCGGGTGGCAAGTTGCGCCTGACGATGTCAGCGATGGCGAGCGCGATCATGTCGCCGATCCTCGCCCGGTTCATGGCGGCGCATCCGGAAATTCACATCGAGCTTGTCGCCTCGACACGTCTGATCGATATCGTCGCCGAACGCTTCGATGCCGGTATTCGCATCGGCCGCAGGCTCGAACGCGACATGATCGCGGCGCGCGCCAGCCCCGATATCCGGTATGTGGTCGTCGCCACGCCCGCCTACCTCAAATCCCATGCAAGACCGCACGTTCCGGCGGACTTGCTGGAGCACAACTGCATCCGCTTCCGCTATACCAGCGGCGCATTCCTGCCCTGGGCGTTCAACGTCGAAGGCAAAACGATTGCGGTCGACGTCGGCGGTTCTTTCCTCGTCAACGATCCCGACTCGGCCGTCTGCGCGGCGCTCGCGGGTATCGGAATCTTTTACGGGCCGCTCGATTGTGTCCAGCCGTCGCTCGATGATGGATCGTTGGTGCCGCTGCTTGACGATTTCCTGCCTGAGCCGGCCGACGGATTTTTTCTCTACTATCCAAGCCGCCGGCAGAATTCCGCGGCGCTTCAGGCCTTGATCGATTTCCTGCACAGGAGCTTCGCGCGCAGGAACGGTGGCGAAATTGCTGCCAAGCCTGTCGCCCCGGCCGATCAAGAACAGTTGAAAACGATCGCGCGCGGGTCGATAGCGGCACATCTGTGACGCGCCCAAATGTGCACCGATCGCGAGAATGTGAATGCGCAAGCGGCCGGCCCGAAGGCCGGCCGCTGGGCACACATTTCCGGCGATCAGCCGTGTCCGGTTTCCGAAGCGTCGTCCTGGCGCGCCTTGTCCCAGGCATTGGGCTGCTGCTGCAAGGCCGGAGCAAAACGCTGGAAGGTCTGGGGCTGCACCGCAGAACCATAGGCATTGCGGCCACGCTGGATGGTGCCGGTGAAGCCGGACTGGTTGACCGGGCCGTAATTATAGAGGTCATCGCCCGGAGTGGCGGGCTCGGCCATTGCAACGACGGCGGAGCCAAGGATGGCCGATCCGGCGATCACGGCTGTGAGGATCTTCTTCATGGTGTCTCTCCTTTTGATCCGCGCAGGACGCATAGCCCCCTGCGCTGCCGGACAGATGTGCTGCGCTGCAGCGAATATAACTGCCGCAAACCCGAACACCTTTGTCGCCAGGGGCGAACAATGGCCGAAGCGCACTTCTACGAACTGAACGCCTTCATGGCGGTTGCCGAGCACCGCAACTTCACCCGCGCCGCGACGCATCTCGGTCTGTCGCGCGCGACCCTGAGCGAGACGATTCGCGCGCTGGAGGAACGGCTCGGCGTGCGCCTGCTCAATCGCACGACGCGCAGCGTGGCCCCGACCGAAGCCGGCGAGCGCCTGCTGGCGCGCCTGCGTCCGGTGCTCGACGATTACGCTGCGGCGCTCGATTCCATCAACGCGTTCCGCGACAGCCCGTCCGGCCATCTGCGCGTTACGATGCCTAGCATCGTCGCCACCTGGGTGGTCGGCCCGCTGCTGCCGGAATTCCTCGCTGAATATCCCGACATCGCGATCGAGATCGTGGTGTCGAACCGCCTGCGCGATATCGTCGCCGAACGCTTCGATGCCGGCATTCGCATCGGCAACC
>CAZSAW010000014.1:0-14100 GCA_964604745.1 uncultured Hyphomicrobiales bacterium | reverse complement strand
GACTTGAACAGCTGGCGATTACGCCGCCCGTTTTTCCATCTCGGCAATGATCGCGTCTCCCATTGCCGCCGTGCCGATGCTTTGCGAGCCTTTCGGCGCGATGTCGGCGGTGCGCAAACCCTTGTCGAGCGCGCCCGCGATCGAGGCTTCGATCAGATCGGCTTCCTTGCCCATACCGAAGGAATAACGCAGCGCCATGCCGAATGACGCGATCATCGCGATCGGATTGGCGAGGGCCTTGCCGGCGATGTCCGGCGCCGAACCGTGCACCGGCTCGTAGAGCGACTTGCGCTTGCGCGTCTTCGGATCGACTTCGCCGAGCGAGGCGGAAGCCAGCATGCCGAGCGAGCCGGTGAGCATGGCCGCGACATCGGACAGCATGTCGCCGAACAGATTGTCGGTGACGATGACGTCGAACTGCTTCGGGTTGCGCACGAGCTGCATGCCGCCGGCATCGGCCAGCATGTGTTCGAGCTGCACGTCCTTGAATTCACGATTGTGGACTTGCGTGACGACCTCGTTCCAGAGAACGCCGGTCTTCATCACGTTGCGCTTCTCCATCGACGTGACCTTGTTGCGCCGCTTGCGCGCAAGCTCGAAGCCGACGCGCGCGATGCGTTCGATTTCGTACGTGTCGTAGACCTGCGTATCGACCGCGCGCTTCTGGCCATTGCCGAGATCGGTGATGGTCTTGGGCTCGCCGAAATAGACGCCGCCGGTCAGCTCGCGCAGGATCATGATGTCGAGACCCTCGACCAGCTCGCGCTTGAGCGAAGACGCGTCGGCGAGCGCGGGATAGGTCACCGCCGGCCGCAGGTTCGCATAGAGCGCGAGATCCTTGCGCAGACGCAGCAGCCCGGCCTCGGGCCGCACGTCATAACCGACGCCATCCCATTTCGGACCGCCGACCGCGCCGAACAGCACGGCATCTGAGGCCTGCGCCTTCGCCATGGTCGCATCGGTGATCGCCACCTTGTGCGCGTCGTAGCAGGAGCCGCCGACCAGATCCTCTTCGGTCTCGAACGTGCCCATGCCGTGCGCATTCATCCAGGCGACGAGTTTTTTGACCTCGGCCATCACTTCGGGGCCGATACCGTCGCCGGGAAGAAGGAGAAGCTTGTAGGTCGCCATGCACGCCTCGTCTGGCTGAAGTCACGCGCGGGCCAGCGCACCCATCATGTCGCAATGACGGATTGCCAGGCTCGTCCCGGCAATGACTGGGAAAGGTCGGGCGGAGTGCTAAAACGCCTGCCGCAGCTTGGCAAGACGCGCACCCCGTGCGAGGAGCAACCATGCGCGGGATGCTCATAATCGCCTATCTCGTTCTCGCGGCGCTCGCCGCCGAACGCGCCGTCGCGCAAAGCGGCACCTGGTCTTATGTGTTCGGGTTCATCGCCGGCGGCGCCTTGCTGCTTGCCTACGCATCCGCAAAGAGCCCTTTCGGCGTGAACCTCGCGACGGTGAATTGTCCGCGCTGCGGCGAACCGCAGGCGCAATTGCGCCGGCCGCGTTCGTTCCGGCAGGCGATCTGGGGCGGTTATACCTGTCCCAAATGCGGCTGCGACATGGATCGCTGGGGCAAGCCCGTGGCGCCGGAACAATCGGGCTGACCGCAGCCTGCCCATTTTTGCCGCGCCGGCCTTTCCACATTCCATGTCATGATAAAGGTATAAGCGGAGCGCCGGAGCGCGCGTAAGACACCGATGAGCACGACCAAGACCAGCCCCGGCAATTTCTTCGAGGATTTCACACTCGGCCAGACGATCGTGCACGCGACGCCGCGCACGGTCACGCTCGGCGACGTCGCGCTCTATAACGGGCTGTTTGGCGCGCGCTTTGCGGTGCAATCGTCGGACGTTTTCGCCAAGGCGATCGGCTATCCGAGAAGCCCGATTGACGATTTGCTTGTCTTTCATATCGTCTTCGGCAAGACGGTGCCGGACATCTCGCTCAACGCGGTGGCCAATCTCGGCTATGCCAATTGTCGCTTCCTCGCGCCGGTCTATCCGGGCGACACGCTCAGTGCCGTATCGGAAGTGATCGGGCTGAAGGAAAATTCCAGCGGCAAGACCGGCATCGTCTTCGTGCGCTCGACGGGCTGCAATCAGGACGGCACGCGGGTTCTCGAATATGTGCGCTGGGTGATGGTGCGAAAGCGCGACGAAAAGGCGCGCGCCGGCGGCGACCGCGTGCCGCGGTTGCCCACCGCGCTCGAGACGAATGTGCTCGGCGATGCCTGCCCGCCCATCGATGTCGGCCGCTATGATTTCGCACTCGCCGGCAGCCCGTATCGCTTCAGTGACTACGACGTCGCTGAGAAGATCGATCACGTCGACGGCATGACGGTGGAAGAAGCGGAGCATCAGATCGCGACACGTCTCTATCAGAACACCGCGCGCATCCATTTCAACCAGTTCATCGAGGGCAAGGGCCGCTTCGGCCGCCGGCTGATCTATGGCGGACACGTCATCTCGCTGGCGCGCGCCCTCACATTCAACGGCTTCGGCAATGCCTTCCATGTCGCCGGGATCAATGGCGGGCGGCATGTCGCGCCACTCTTTGCCGGCAACACGGTGTTCGCCTGGTCCGAGGTGCTAGCGAAAACGCCATTGCCCGATCGCAGCGATGTCGGCGCCTTGCGCCTGCGCACCGTTGCGACCAAGGACAAGCCCTGCGCGGATTTTCCGCTCAAGGCGGGCGACGGCGACGATCCGGCCGTAATCCTCGATCTTGATTACTGGGTGCTGCTCCCGCGATAGCTGCCCTGACTTGTGATAGGCTTCTCCGGTACGGGGGATTGCCAAGGGCGAATATCCAATGGCGGACACCGACAAGGTCTTTGCCGGCTCGATACCGGAAATTTACGACAAGCTTATGGTTCCTTTGATCTTCGAGCCTTACGCGCGCGATCTCGCCGCTCGGCTCGGAGCCCTTGCTCCGCGTTCGCTGCTTGAGACCGCGACAGGAACGGGCGTGCTCACGCGTGCAGCGGCGCCAATGCTGGCCGCCGATGTCCGCATTGTCGCAACCGATCTCAACCCGCCGATGCTCGATCGCGCACGTTCGCGGCAGGCGGACGACCACCGCATTGCGTGGCAGCAGGCCGATGCGCTCGCGCTGCCGTTCGATGACGGCGCGTTCGATGCCGTCGCCTGCCAGTTCGGCGCGATGTTCTTTCCCGACAAGGTTCAGGGCTACCGGGAGGCGCGCCGCGTCCTCAAACCGGGCGGACGCTTTTTCTTCAATGTCTGGGACAAGATTTCGGAGAACGAATTTGCCGACGTGGTGACGGAGTCTCTGGCGGAACGCTTTCCGCACGATCCGCCGCGCTTCATGGCCCGCACGCCGCACGGTTACCACGATATGGCGCAGATCCGTGCCGAGCTTTCGGACGCCGGATTCAGCGATATCTCCATCGAAACCATCGAACGCAGGAGCAACGCGGATTCGCCGCGCGAACCTGCCATCGCCTATTGCCAGGGAACACCGTTGCGCAACGAGATCGAGACCCGCGACCCCGATGGTCTCGACGGTGCAACGGCGCACACGGCCGACGCGCTTGCACAGCGGTTCGGCAACGGACCTGTCGAGGGCCGGATCAGCGCCCTCGTGATCGTCGCGACGCGGTAAAGTGAAGCTCCGGCCCCTCTTCGCCGGAAGAGCGCGAGAGAGGTAAGGCCGCGCCCGTCATCGGTGGATTGCTGTCCGCATGCGCGCATCAGTGGCGATGGTTGTGATGCATGTCCGGTGCATGGGGATGAGCGTGCCTGAGCCAGCCGTGCTCGTGTTCGTGCGTGTGTGGTTCGCCCGGTGGGTCGCCAGGCTTGTGTGCGTGCCGATGGTGCCGGTCATGCACATGGCTGTGGGTATGGACTAACGGCTCATGCACATGCTCGTGATCGTGTTCTTCGGTCAAATGGAGCCACACTCCGATGCCCATGAGAAGACCGGCCAGGAAAAGCTGAATGGTGATCGGCTCGCCCAGGATCGCGATCGCAGTCGCGGCTCCGATAAATGGGGCAGTCGAAAAATAAGCGCCGGTTCGGGCCGCTCCGAGGTGCCGGAGTGCCAAAACGAACAAGGCGAGACTGACACCATAGCCGAGAAAGCCAACACCTGCGCCGGCCAACGCGTTACGCAAGCTCGGAAACGAAGCGCCTGTCCACAACGCAATCGCAAGGCTCGTTGGCCCTGCTATGAGACCTTTCAATTCGACGATCTGCAACGGATCAGACAATGACACCTTGCGCGTCAGGTTGTTGTCTAATCCCCACATGATGCTGGCAGCGATGATAGCCAGAGGTCCAGCAATGCCTTGTATCGTCGGAACGCCTGACCAGGCGAGGACCACGGCGCCGGCGATCAGACAGAGCATGCCGAATACAATGCGTCGGTCAAACCCTTCATGAAAAACAAACCACGCAAGGAGCGCGGTGGCGGCACCTTCCAGGGCAAGGAGAAGTGATGCCGTCGAGGCTTCCGTCCGGGCAAGTCCAGCCATCAGCAAGATCGGCCCAGCGATTCCGCCCGCCGCGATTGCTCCCGCCAGCCACGGCAGATCGGCGCGGCGCAACGTCGGCGACGTGTTTCCTCGCCGCACAATCCCGACGCGACGCAAGACGGCCACGCCAACGCCGGCGCCACAATACAGAATGCCCGCAAGCATGATCGGATCGACATTTCCGACCAAAATCTTGGCCGCTGGCGTCGAAACGCCGAAAAGCAAGGCGGACATCAAAGCATAAAGCGCCGCAACCTTGTTCATGCCGGTACACTGCTCGTTCTTCGAAACATTGGACGATCCTATAATCTCTGGCGTCAAACATCTAATCTTGGCCCATGCCGCGCCTTCCCTCCGACGCCGTGCTGATGATTGTCGATGTGCAACAGGCCATCGACGACCCGAAATGGGGACCCCGCAACAATCCCGGCGCGGAAGAAAATATCGCCGCTCTCCTCGCTGCCTGGCGCGCCGCGCGGATGCCTGTTTTTCACGTCCGCCACGATTCGATCGAGCCCCATTCGCCCTATCGTCCCGGACAGCCGGGCAACGATTTCAAACCGCAAGCGCAGCCGCAGCCCGGCGAAACGCTGATCGGCAAGTCGGCAAATTCCGCCTTCATTGGCACCGATCTGGAGGAGCGGCTTGCGCTCATCGGCGCGACGACGCTCGCGATCTGCGGCGTGCTCACGCATAACTCGCTTGAGGCAACGGTTCGCCACGCCGGCAATCTCGGCTATCGCGTCTTCGTCCCGGCCGATGCCTGTTGGGCCGTCGATGTACGCGACCTCACCGGCCGCATGTGGCCCGCGGAGGACGTCCACCAATTGTCGCTTGCGGTGATGGACGGCGAATATGCGCGCGTCACGACGAGCGCGGACCTGATCGCAGCCTCGGCGATGCCGCGGCCGTCGAGCTGGCGCAAGCCGTAAACGTTTCCGCATCAGGATGCGGCAGCGACCGTTTCGCTCGCGCGCAGATGATCGACGAGCTGCTGCACATAGGGCGGAAGATCGTCGCGATTGCGCACGCAGATGGTGAGATCGCGCAGGGCCCAGGGGTCGCTCAGTTCGACGGTCGTGATCGCCGACGCGCGCGCGACGCGGCGCGCCGTCGTGCGCGGCACGATGCCGATGCCGACATTGCACTCGACGAGACGGCAGACCGCATCGAACGAGCGCAGTTGCACGCGCAGCCGCAGCGGCTTGCCGACGCGCGTCGCCTTGCTTTCGAGAAAGCGCTGGAGCGCGCTGGCGCGGTCGAGACCGACGATGTCGTAATCGAGCACATCGGCGAAAGCGATTTCGTCGCGTGCAGCGAGTGGATGATCCTTGGCGACGACGACGACAAAGCGGTCGCTGCGGAACGGGTAGGTATGCAGGCCGCCGGCGTCCACCGTGCCGGCGACGATGCCGATATCGGCCACGCCTTCGGCGACGAGGCCGACGATTTCGTCGCTCAGCCGCTCCTCGAGATCAACGCTGACGTCCGGATATTGCGCAAGGAAGGAGGTCAGCGCCTCGGGCAAGAACTCGGTCAGCGCGTTGGTGTTGGACAGGACCCGCACCTGCCCGGCCTGGCCGCGCCCATAGGGGCCGAGATCCTCGCGCAGCCGCTCGGCCTGGGTCAGGATCGCGCGGGCGTGTTGCAACATCGTGCGGCCGGCCTGCGTTGGCACGACGCCCCCGCGGCTGCGGATCAGGAGCGGCGTCCCGAGTGAATCCTCCATCTTGCGGATGCGGGTCGAGGCGGCGGCAAGGGCGAGATTGGCCCGTTCCGCGCCGTGCGTGATGCTGCCCGCCTCCACGACATGGCGGAAAAGCGCGAGGTCCGGGAGGTCGAAATACATTATACCAGCCTTCTCGTTTGGCGAAGGCAGACTACGTCAAAGACGCATTGGCCGGGAGATTGCCCGGCACTAGCTTCGCAAAATACGAAGTAAGACCAATTCCAGTGTCGCGCCAGATGGGTACGGCACGTGCGCTTTTGGCGGGTCATCCGCGCGGAAAGCGCGGCGGCGCTTCAGGCGTTGCGCCCGTTTGAGTCCCGGAGGCTTTTTCCCAATGGCACAGGCACCAGCCGGAGGGGCGGCCAATCGCCCGCTCTCGCCGCATCTGACGATCTATCGGCCGATGCTGACGATGATGATGTCCATCGTCCATCGCATCACCGGCGCTGCGCTCTACGTCGGCACGCTTCTGATGGCGTGGTGGCTGATCGCCATCGCCATGGGACCGAACGCCTACGCCTGGGTGCAGGGCTTCCTCGACAGCATCATCGGACGGCTCGTGCTGTTCGGCTACACATGGGCGCTGCTGCATCACATGCTGGGTGGCGTCCGCCATCTCATCTGGGATACCGGGCGGGGCTTCGGCCCGCAGGATCGCGAATGGCTCACGCTCGCGACGCTGCTCGGTTCGGTCGGGCTGACCATCGTGATGTGGCTGTTCATCCTGATGGCGCTTGGAGGTACACGATGACGAGCATGCGCACCCCGCTCTCACGCGTGCGCTATCACGGCGCTGCGCATTCCGGCACGTCGCATTTCTGGCGCCAGCGGCTGACCTCGGTCGCGCTCATTCCGCTCACGCTCGGCGGCATCTTCATCGTGACGTCGCTGCTCGGCCGCAATCAGACGACCGCGGCACAGGTGCTCGGCTCACCGATTGTTGCAATCACGGCGCTCCTCTTCATCGGCACGAGCATCTATCACATGTGGCTTGGCATGCAGGTCATCATCGAGGATTACGTGCATCACGAACTGACGAAGATCGGGCTGCTGATCGCCAACACGTTCTTCTGCATTCTCGTCGGCTTCGCTTCGGCCTACGCCATCTTCCAACTCGCCTTCGGTGTCTAGTATGGCCAAAGATGCAAAAACAAACGGCAGCGCTCCGGCAACGAAGGCACGCGCTTACCCGGTTGAGGACCATTCATTCGACGTGATCGTCGTCGGCGCGGGCGGCGCGGGCCTGCGCGCGGTGGTAGGCTGCAGCGAAGCCGGCCTTCGTACCGGCTGTATCACCAAGGTATTCCCCACGCGCTCGCACACCGTCGCCGCGCAAGGCGGCATCGCCGCCGCGCTCGGCAACATGGGCGAGGACGACTGGCGCTGGCACATGTACGACACCGTGAAAGGTTCGGACTGGCTCGGCGATCAGGACGCGATCGAATACATGGTGCGCAACGCGCCCGACGCGGTGTACGAGCTCGAACATTGGGGCCTGCCGTTCTCGCGCCGCGAGGACGACGGCAAGATCTACCAGCGCCCGTTCGGCGGCATGACCACGCATTTCGGCAAAGGAACCGCGCAGCGCACCTGCGCCGCCGCCGATCGCACCGGTCACGCCATGCTGCACACCATGTACAGCCAGGCGCTGCGGCATTCAGCGCAATTCTTCATCGAATATTTCGCCATCGATCTGATCATGGATGACGAAGGCCGCTGCCGCGGCGTCGTCGCGCTCAAGCTCGATGACGGCACCGTGCATCGTTTCCGCGCCGCGACCACGATTCTCGCCACCGGCGGTTATGGCCGCGCCTATTTCTCCTGCACTTCGGCGCATACCTGCACCGGCGACGGCAATGCGATGGTGCTGCGCGCCGGCCTGCCGTTGCAGGACATGGAATTCGTGCAATTCCATCCGACCGGCATTTACGGCGCCGGCTGCCACATCACGGAAGGCGCGCGCGGCGAAGGCGGCTACCTCGTCAATTCCGAAGGCGAGCGCTTCATGGAGCGTTATGCGCCATCGGCGAAGGACCTCGCCTCGCGCGACGTCGTCTCACGCGCGATGACGATCGAGATCCGCGAAGGCCGCGGCGTCGGCCGCAACAAGGATCACATCTTCCTGCATCTCGACCATCTCGATCCCAAGGTGCTGCACGAGCGCCTGCCCGGCATTTCAGAATCAGCACGCATCTTCGCCGGTGTCGATCTCACGCGCGAGCCGATCCCGGTGCTGCCGACCGTGCATTACAACATGGGCGGCATCCCGACGAACCATCACGGCGAGGTGCTGACGAAGAAGGATGGCAATCCCGACGGCGTCGTGCCCGGCCTGATGGCGATCGGCGAAGCGGCCTGCGTCTCGGTGCATGGCGCCAACCGTCTCGGCTCGAACTCACTCATCGATCTTGTCGTGTTCGGCCGCGCGGCCGCGTTGCGCTGCGCCGACACGCTCGAAGCCGGCGACAAGCAGCCTGAATTGCCGAAGGAAGCCTCCGACCGCGCGCTCGACCGGCTCGACCGCTTCCGCAACGCATCGGGCGGCACGCCGACCGCGCAACTACGCCTGAAGATGCAGAAGGTGATGCAGACGAATTGCGCCGTGTTCCGCACCGGCGACGTTCTCGAAGAGGGTCACAAGCTGATCCACGAGGTGCATGGCGGCCTCACCGACATCAGCGTCACCGACCGGTCGCTCGTCTGGAATTCCGATCTGGTCGAGACGCTCGAGCTCGACAATCTCGTGGCGCAGGCGGTGGTGACGATGGATTCGGCGCGCAACCGCACGGAAAGCCGCGGCGCGCATGCGCGCGAGGACTACCCCGAGCGCGACGACAAGAACTGGATGAAGCACACGCTCGTCTGGCTCGACGCGCAAGGGAATGTCACGCTCGATGCCCGCCCCGTGCACGCCTACACGATGACGAACGACGTCGCCTATGTCGAGCCGAAGGCTCGCGTCTACTGATCGAAAGCAAACGCATCATGGTCGAATTCACGCTGCCAAAAAATTCCAAGGTCACCGAGGGCAAGGCCTGGCCGCATGTCGCCGGCGCCAAGCACGAGCGCGAGTTCAAAATCTATCGCTGGAATCCCGAGGACGGAAACAATCCGCGCATCGACACCTTCTACGTCGATCTCGATCATTGCGGCTCGATGGTGCTCGACGCACTCATCTGGATCAAATCCAATATCGACCCGTCGCTTACCTTCCGCCGGTCCTGCCGCGAAGGCGTGTGCGGCTCCTGCTCGATGAATATCGACGGCGTCAACACGCACGCATGCACGCGCACCATGGACGAGATCAAGCACGAGACCGTGCGCATCTATCCGCTGCCGCACATGCCGGTGGTCAAGGACCTCGTCCCCGACCTGACGAATTTCTACGCGCAATACGCCTCGATCAAACCCTACCTGCAAACCGAGACGCCGTCGCCGGAAAAGGAATGGCGGCAGAGCCACGACGATCGCACCAAGCTCGACGGGCTTTACGAATGCATCCTCTGCGCCTGCTGCACGACATCCTGTCCGAGCTATTGGTGGAACGGCGACCGCTATCTCGGGCCGGCCGCGCTCCTGCAGGCCGCGCGCTGGATCAAGGATTCGCGCGACGAGGCAACGGGCGACCGGCTCGATTTTCTCGAAGACCCGTTCCGTCTCTATCGCTGCCACACCATCCTGAATTGCTCGAAGGCGTGCCCCAAGGGACTCAATCCGGCAAAGGAAATCGCCGAGATCAAGAAGATGATGGTCGAGCGGCAGGTCTAGGAACCCATTTGTCGAAATAAATCACGAAAACCAAGATCGAGACGAACTACGTCGTCTTCTGCCAAGACCTTGCAGTGCGCTATTGGTCCACGAAGTGTTCCGCTTCGCGACGCAGCCTGTCGGTAAACTGCGGATAATATCTTTCCTCTTGAGAGTTATTTGAGACTTTAAGCAAGTCAACGTCGCAATGCTCTTCGATGCCTTTCACGTCGGCGCGAATAGCAAGATTGTTCAGAACGAAGTGCTTAAATCGTATCGGCGGGATACATGCTTAATCCTGCAACATATTTTCCTTCTGGCTTTTTGAAGATTGCATTGAAGACATTTATATCGTCAGTCTCAGGTAAGTTTAGATTGATTGTGTACGAAAGGTTCAAACCAACACCTGTTGTGCCACTGAAAGACTGCGGACATGGACGAGCCGGCTCTCGATTTCACGGGCGTGACGCTGTCGCCCCAAAAGGAAATGGTTCGCGTCTTCTACAAGGAGATGTGGGACCACGCCGACAAGAGTCTCATTCCCGAAATTTTTCATCCTGATTTCACCTTTCGCGGCTCGCTCGGGCCGACATTGAAAGGGCATGCGCAATTCGCCGGCTATGTCGATTTCGTCACCGGTGCGCTCGGCCAATACACGTCCGACATTCTGGTCATGGTCGAGGAAGGCAACCGCGTCAGCGGCAAGCTTCGCTTTCACGGCTATCATCGCGCCCCGTTGTTCGATTGCCCGCCGACCGGCCGTCACGTCTGGTGGTACGGCACGCCGATCTTCACGTTCGACGGCGCCAAGGTGCGCGACCTCTGGGTGCTCGGCGATATTCACGGATTGATCGCCCGACTGAAGGGATGATGCATGATCGACCACATCGGATTTCCGGTTTCCGATTATGCGCGCGCCAAGGCCTTCTATGAAAAGGCGCTGGCGCCGCTTGGCTACAGCCTCGTCATGGAAGTCGACCAGACGGAGAACGGTCATCAGGCCGCCGGCTTCGGCGCGAACGGCAAGCCGGATTTCTGGATCGGCGGTGAAGGCCGGCTCGACAAGCCGGTGCACATCGCCATCCTCGCCAGGGACCGGCCGACCGTCGACGCATTCTACAAGGCGGCGATGGCAGCGGGCGGCAAGGACAACGGCGCGCCGGGCATTCGCGCGCATTATCATCCGAATTACTACGGCGCCTTCGTTCTCGATCCCGACGGCCACAATATCGAAGCCGTCTGCCATTCCCCCGCCTGATCCGATCGGCACGGCTTCGTAACATCCCTCGCTGATTGCACGCGGAACGATCCGGCGGCGTCCGCCGTTTGCCCTGACGGCAGATCGCGTGAAGGAGGCCGGCAATGGCGCAAGACAGCGAGCGGGTATGGGAGCTGATGGAGAAGATCGGCATCTGCATGCTCACCACTTGGGATGGTCAGGAGACGCGGGCGCGGCCCATGGGCGCCAATCTTCGGCGCAAGGAGGACGCCGTCTGCTTCCTCACCGACGCGCGGCATCACATCGACGACCTGATCCGCCGCTTCCCCAAGGTTTGCCTCGCCTTTGCCGACACGCACGCACAAAAATACGTGTCGGTCAGCGGCGAGGCCGAAGTGTCGAATGATCGCGCGAAGATCAAGGATCTCTGGTCGCCGGTGGCGAAGGCCTATTGGGACGATCCCGACGATCCGAATATCCGGCTGCTCACGGTCAGCCCGCGCGACGCCGAATACTGGGACGGTCCCGGCACAGTCGTGAGCTACGTGAAAATGGCCGCCGCCGCCGCGATCGGCTCGCGTCCCGACCTCGGCGAAAACCGCAAAGTGGTCATGTGATGGGAGGGTTGCCGGATTCCGCGCCGGACAAAGCGGACGAACGTCCGGTTCCCGGGCGGAGGGGTCCGCGCACACCCTATCCCGTCAATGCGCCGCCCGATCTGCGCGGCCCGGGTACGGCGCCCGATTACATTCCCCCGGCGCCGGATGAGCCACCCGGTCGCATGTAGCGCCGCAGATTAGCCACGACGGCCGGGGAAGATGATAGAAGCTGTGGCAATTCTGCGGCACCGTTGATTCGATCGTATTGCCACGACCTTCCACACAAATTGCCGATCCTGGGGAGCGACTCTATCCATGACAAAGATCAAGACGCTGCTGCTTGCCAGCACGATCATTCCTGCTTGCGCGTTGGTGCAAGCGGGCACGACCGCCGTTGCGCAAAGCGGTGAGCGCATCATCCTGGCGCAGCAGCAACAGCAGGTTCAGGATCCGAAAAAGAAACCGGTCGAGCAAAAGCCGACGGGCCGCCCCGCGCAGGGATTTGGCAATCAGGGCACGCAAGGCAAGCCGCAGACGACGACCACGCCGACGCAAACGCAGAAGCCTCAAGGCTTCGGTCAGACCGGCGGCGGCCAGCAAGGTAAACCGCAGACGACGACGACACCGCAGCAGACACAGAAGCCGGTGCAGGGTTTCGGCAATCAATCGGGTGGCGGTCAGGGCAAACCTGCGACGACGACCGCGCCCGTTCAAACGCAGAAGCCTGTTCAGGGATTCGGCAATCAGTCAGGTGGCGGCCAGGGCAAGCCCGCGACGACGACCGCGCCCGTCGGAACGCAGAAGCCCGGTCAAGGCTTCGGCAACCAGAATCAGACCGGCGGCGGGCAAGGAAAACCGCAGCAGACCACGACGCCTGTTCAGACGCAGAAACCCGTTCAGGGATTCGGCACGCAGAATCAGCAGGGCGGCGGACAGCCGGGCAAACCGCAACAGGGATTCGGCAACCAGAACCAGACGGGCCAGCAGAATCAGACCGGACAACAGGGGCGTCCGCAAGGCGGCCCGCAATTCGGCGGCCAGCCGAAACGCTTTGACGACCTGCGCAAGGAGCGTCAGGAAATCAAGGAAGGCAACCGCACCATCATCAAGGAAGCGGACCGCACCATCATCCGCGAGAACGGCCGCGCCATCATCCGGCACGACGAGCTTGCCCGCTTCCGTGGCCCGAACCGCGATTTCCGCATCGAGCGGCGCGGCAATGAAAACTTCGCCATCATGGAGCGGCCGGGCGGCGTGCGCATCATCACGGTGACCGATGCCGACGGCCGTCTCATCCGCCGCATCCGCCGTGATCCGAGCGGCCGCGAGTTCATCATCATCGACAACACCTATCGCGGGCCGCGTCCCGCCGGCGGCTATTTCGTGCAATTGCCGCCGCCGGTCATCCGCATCCCCCGCGAGCGCTACATCGTCGAGGCGGTCGCCGCCACGCCGGTCATGATCTACGAGGCGCTGATGGAGCCGCCGGTGGAGCGGCTCGAGCGCCGCTACACGCTCGATGAAATCCGCTACAGCGAACCGGTGCGTGCGCGCATGCCGCGCGTGGATATCGACACGATCAACTTCGACACCGGATCGTGGGAGGTAACCCCGGATCAGGCGGCACGGCTCGCGCCGATTGCGGAAGCGATCCTTCGTGCTGTTGGCGAGAACCCAAACGAGGTCTTCATGGTCGAGGGCCATACCGACGCCGTCGGCTCCGAAGAAGACAACCTGTCGCTGTCGGATCGCCGCGCGCAGGCTGTGGCGCAGGTGCTGACCGAGCAATTCCAGGTTCCGCCGGAAAACCTGACCACGCAGGGCTATGGCGAACAGAACCCGAAAGTGCCGGTGCAGGGCCCTTCGCGCGAGAACCGCCGCGTGACGGTGCTGCGCATCACGCCGCTGCTCGAAGGCCAGCAGCAGAACTGAACGGACACGACGCGCAAAGCAGAAAGGGGCCGCAGATCTGCGGCCCCTTTTTTACGCCCGCAAGTACTGGCGTCAGCGCGCGGCGCGCTGAGGTGCGGCAGCAAGACCAAGCGCTTCGGCCATGATGCGGAACACCTCGGTGTTGTCCATCTGGCCATGCACCATGTCGCTGCCGGGGCCGACGGCGGTGAGGATGACGTCCTCACCGGAATGCACGCTGGTGTCGCGCAGTTTGGTCAGATTGCCGAGCCGGAACATGGTGCCCGGCAGGTCCTTGTATTTTTCGTTGGGAACGAACGTGTCTTTCTCGCTTCCCGGCACCGTCGGCTGGTTGGGATTGTCGAGCTTCGGCCGGAACGTCTCGTAATAGTCC
>CAZSAW010000013.1:0-12416 GCA_964604745.1 uncultured Hyphomicrobiales bacterium | reverse complement strand
GGCTTGGCGCTGTGCCAACCAACGATGCTCCGGCCAAGCCGCTTTATCTGCGCCCGCCCGACGCCCTCCCCCAGGTCGCAGGGCTCGTGCCGCGCCGATGATCAGCTACCTTCAACGATGGTTCACGCGCGAACCAGCGTTCGACGTCGCCACCGTACGCGACGCGGCTGGCATCGCGCATCTGCATACGTCGGGTTTCCGTCGCGGGTGGAGTGAGCACGAGGTCGAGCAACTCCTGATCGAGCGCAATGTGCTGACGCAGCGGACAACGATCGGGCGGCACCTCGTCGGATTTGTCATGTCACGCATGGCCGCCGACGAAGCCGAGATTTTATCGATCGCGATCTTGCCGGCGCGGCGTTCGCGCGGGCTCGCCGGCCGATTGCTGCGATTGCATCTCGGCCGGCTCGCGGGACTGGGCATGCGCGTCGTCTTTCTCGAGGTCGACCCCGACAATCAGCCGGCAATCCGGCTCTATCGTCGCGCAGGCTTTCAGGAAGTGGCTCAACGCCCCAATTACTATGCAAAAGGGGCGATGACCTCGCCTGCCATCGTCTTGCGCCGGGACCTGTGCTGATGGCGGGGCGTAGACGGGTCCCTTGGCGGCTCAGATATGATACGAGAGCCGGCGGAGAGACGATGTGACGGCCAAGACCACGCCCCTGACCATCGAGGCGCGCTGCCAGCAAAAAGGCATGCGCATGACCGAGCAGCGGCGCACGATCGCGCGCGTGCTCGAGAATTCGGCCGACCATCCGGATGTCGAGGAGCTTTATCGGCGTTGCGCGGCAATCGACAACCGGATCTCGATTTCGACGGTCTACCGCACGATGAAGTTATTCGAGGACGCCGGAATCATCGAGCGGCACGATTTCCGCGAAGGCCGGGCGCGCTTCGAGCAGATTTCCGAGACGCATCACGATCACCTCATCAACCTGCGCAACGGCGAGGTGATCGAATTCCAGTCGGAGGAAATCGAGCGCCTGCAGAGAGAAGTGGCGCGCCGGCTCGGCTACCAGCTCGTGGACCACAGACTGGAGCTCTATGCGATACCGCTCAAGGACGAAAAGCCTCGCTGATTCGTCACACAGGCGGCGCAGAATGGGCTTTTTCTTGAATCCAGACCGGCCGCGCATACATCGCCCAGAGATTTAAGCGACCTGCCCCGCGGGCATTCCTTTTTCCGGCAAAAGCCGTTAAGAGGGGTCATCTGCGTGCTCGATCCGCCCGTGGAACCAGGGATGTCTGCGACCCTTTGACCGAAGCAACTTTACATTTGCGGCGTCGGCTGCCCGCGTAGCCCGACCGATCGGCATGAACGGACCCCGAAAGCTTTACGTCAAATCCTACGGCTGCCAGATGAACGTCTACGACTCGCATCGTATGGCGGACACATTGGCACCGGAGGGCTACGTCCAAACGGACAAGGCCGAGAACGCCGACCTCGTCATCCTCAACACCTGTCACATTCGCGAGAAAGCTGCCGAGAAGGTTTACTCGGAGCTCGGCCGGCTGCGTTTAATGAAAGAAGCCGCCGCGCTCAATGGGCGCGCGGTAACCGTCGCGGTTGCCGGATGTGTCGCGCAGGCCGAGGGCGCGGAAGTCCTCCGCCGTACGCCCGTCGTCGACATCGTGGTCGGCCCGCAGAGTTATCATCGCCTACCCGAACTGCTCGAGCGAGCGCGGCGCGACGGCCGAGCCATCGACACGGAATTTCCGGTTGAGGACAAATTCGACATTCTTGCCGCGCCGACGCGCGCGGCGACCCTAGCGCGTGGCCTTACGGCCTTCGTCACGGTGCAGGAAGGTTGCGACAAATTCTGCACTTTCTGCGTTGTGCCGTACACGCGTGGGGCCGAAGTGTCACGGCCGGTGGCGAAGATCGTCGCAGAGGTCGAACGCCTTGCCGAATTCGGCGTGCGCGAAATCACCCTGATTGGGCAGAACGTCAATGCATTCCACGGCGATGGTCCCGATGGGCGATCATGGACGCTGGGGCGTCTGCTGGAGCGGCTCGCCGCCATTCCCGGCATCGCGCGGCTGCGTTACACGACGAGCCATCCGCGCGACGTTGACGACAGCCTGATCGCCGCGCATCGCGATCTGCCAGGTCTCATGCCGCATCTGCATCTGCCCGTGCAATCAGGCTCCGATCGCATCCTTGGCGCCATGAATCGCGGGCATAGCCGCGCGGATTATCTCCGCGCCATCGAGCGCCTGCGTATGGCGCAGCCGAAGCTGGCGTTCACGTCCGATTTCATCGTCGGCTTTCCGGCCGAGAGCGATGCCGAGTTCGAAGAAACGATAAGCCTCATTCATGAGGTAGGCTATGTCAGCGCCTATTCGTTCAAATACTCCCCGCGACCAGGAACGCCTGCCGCCGACATGGCAGCGCAGATTTCCGAAGACGTGAAATCGGAACGTCTCGCGCGGCTGCAGCAGCTGGTCGATCGCCAGCAGGATGCATTCCAGGAATCCTGCATCGGACGGCGCTTCGAGATTCTGTTCGAAAAACCGGGGCGAAAGGAAGGGCAGATCGTCGGCCGTTCGCCTTATCTGCAGCCGGTTCAGGTTCTCGCGCCCGCTGCGCTGATCGGCGATCTCGCCGAGGTCATGATCACCGCGACGGGCAGCAACAGCCTTTACGGCGATCTCGTGCGTTTTGCCGGCGAGGCGCGCGGCATCGCCGCAGACATGGTCACGGCAGGAGCCTGACGCATTGCGCAATTTCAAACCCGACAATGGTTCGGCGCTGCCTGCACCGGCGAGTGGCGGCGCTGCGACCCAGACCGTGCTCGCCTTCGATGACAATCGGCTCGCTTCCACCCTGTTCGGCCAATACGGGCAAAACCTCGCATTGCTTGAGCGCAAGCTCGGTGTGGTTGCCGATTCACGCGGCAACCACGTCACGATCGAAGGCTCGCGCGATGCCTGCGATCAGGCGCGCCGCGTGCTTGAGTCGCTCTACGATCAATTGAAACAGGGACGCGACGTGGTGGTGGGCGACGTCGAAGGCGCAATTCGTCAGGCCATCGCGCAAGGCTCGCTGTTCGAGCCGGATCCGGCGGCCGCACGACCGGGCTTCGAGGATATTCATCTGCGCAAGCGTCCCGTGCGCGCGCGCACCGCAGCGCAGGACGCCTATATTCGCGCCCTCAAGCGCAATGCACTCGTGTTCGGCACTGGACCGGCCGGAACAGGCAAGACGTGGCTTGCCGTGGCGCACGCGATTTCCCTTTTTGAACGGCGCGAAGTCGATCGCATCATCCTGTCTCGACCGGCAGTCGAAGCCGGCGAGCGGCTCGGCTTCCTGCCCGGCGACATGCGCGAGAAGGTCGATCCCTATCTGCGGCCGATCTACGACGCACTTTTCGATCTTATGGACCTGCGCATCGTCGAACGCGCGTTGCAGGCGGGAGAAATCGAAATCGCGCCCCTTGCCTTCATGCGCGGCCGCACGCTGCACAACGCCGCCGTCATTCTCGACGAGGCGCAGAACACCACCGCGATGCAGATGAAGATGTTTCTCACTCGCCTCGGTGAGAATAGCCGCATGATCGTGACGGGCGATCCAAGTCAGGTCGACCTCCCGCCGGGGCAGATTTCGGGGCTGTCGCAGGCGCTGCAAATTCTGTCAGGTGTCGAGGGCATCGCGCATGTAGCGTTCAAGCCGGAGGATGTCATCCGTCACGAGCTGGTCGCGCGTATCGTCGCTGCCTATGACCGGCAGACCCCACGCAAGAGCGAGAGCAAGGGATGACCGAGGCTGCTGTCGCAAATGCGGATCCGCGCATCGACTTCGTCGTCGAATCCGACCAATGGGACGCCGAGCCGGGCGCACAGACAACGATCACGCGTGCGCTCCGTGCTGCGCACAACGTTGTCCAGCCGGCGCAGGCGGCCGTCGAGCTTGCTATCGTGCTGACAGACGATTCGACAATTCGCGAACTCAATCGGACATGGCGGCAACGCGACGAGCCGACCAATGTTCTGTCGTTTCCAGCTACGCCGGCCGCTGCGCCCGCGGCGCATTTGGGCGACATCGTGATTGCATTTGAGACCACGGCGCGCGAGGCGCTTGCGGAAGAAAAGCCCTTCGCCAACCACCTGACGCATCTGGCTGTGCACGGTTATCTTCACTTGCTCGGTTATGATCACGAAAGCGACCGTGAGGCCGACGTCATGGAAGCGATGGAGCGAACCATTCTCGCCCGGCTCGACATGCCGGACCCCTACAGCAATTCTGTGCCGCATTAGCCATGCCCGATTCTGACCCGTCATCCCGCAGCGACCCGGCGATCTCCGTCAATGAGAACCGCAACCTGCCCGTGGTCGTGTCACAACCGAGTGCGACGCATGCCGGCAATGGTGAGGGCGTGTTTGGACGCTGGATGCGCGCCATTTTCGGTTGGAAGCCCTCCACCATCCGCGCGAATTTGAAGGATGTCCTTGAAGCGGGCTCCGCGACGGAGACGGGATTTTCGCCGGAAGAGAGCCGCATGCTCAGGAACATCCTGGGCTTGCGCGAACGCCGCATCGCCGACGTCATGGTGCCCCGCGCCGACATCATCGCCGTGCAGCAGGACATCCAGCTTGGTGAGTTGGTGAAGGTTTTCGAGAAGGCCGGGCACTCGCGGCTTGTCGCCTACAATGACACCCTCGATGATCCGGTTGGCATGGTCCATATCCGTGACCTGCTGAGCTTCATGACGGCCCGGGCGGCGGTTAGCCCGGCAACCAACGCCAAACGCAAGAAGCCGCTGCCGGCTGGGCTCGATTTCAAGGCGATCGATCTGGCAATGCCGCTTGTCACGACCAGGATCATACGTCCCATCCTCTTCGTGCCGCCGTCGATGCCTGCGATCGATCTCCTCGCCAAGATGCAGGCGACGCGTATCCATCTCGCGCTTGTCGTCGACGAATATGGCGGTACCGACGGTATCGTCTCCATCGAGGATATCGTCGAACAGATCGTGGGCGAGATCGAGGACGAGCACGACGAAGACGAGGCACCGACCGTGGTGCGGCAGCCGGACGGCACGTTCGTTGCCGATGCGCGCGCGAGCCTTGAAGAAGTGACGGCCGTCATCGGTCAGGGATTCGACGTCGGTGACGTGGCGAACGAGGTGGACACGCTCGGCGGTTATCTCGTGACCCAGATCGGGCGCGTGCCGCTGCGCGGAGAGCTCGTGCCTGGACCAGCGCCGTTCGAAATCGAGGTGCTCGACGCCGACCCTCGCCGCGTCAAGCGCGTGCGCATTCGCAAAGGGCGCGATCGCCGCGCCGAACGCAGCCGCGAACCGAAAAGTCTTCCCGCCGCTCCAACGCTTGCGCCTCCCTCCGCCGAGCCGGATTCAGCCGGTGAGCGGCGGAATGGCACTCCCGGCACGGCGCGCTGACCGTGCTGCTCAAGCGGTTTTCGCATTTCGTCGTTCTGGCCTGGGGATGGCCACGTGCTGCGATTGCCTTTGTCTGCGGCGCAATCTCCGTCCTCGCGCTCGCCCCTTTCGATCTCTGGCCTGTCGCCTTTCTGACTTTTCCGATCGTGGTCTGGCTCGTCGATGGCGCCGGGGCCGGACACTTGGGCGGCGTACCGGCAGCGGCGCTGACCGGTTGGTTCTTCGGCTTCGGCTATTTTCTCGCCGGTCTCTACTGGATCGGGAACGCTTTCCTCGTTGACGCAAAAATCTTCGGCTGGCTCCTGCCGTTTGCCGTCGCCGGATTGCCGGCGGGACTTGCATTCTTTACCGCTTTCGGATTTGCACTCGCGCGCCTGATATGGACACGTGGTCCGTTGCGGATTCTCGCGCTGGCGGTGGCGTTGACGGCCGCGGAGTGGCTGCGCGGTCACCTGCTCACTGGGTTTCCGTGGAATCTTTACGGTTACGCCCTGACGGGGCCCCTCGTCCTCGCACAGAGCGCCGCGCTTGTCGGTGTCTGGGGCCTGACGTTTTTCGCCGTTGCGATGTTTGCAAGTCCGGCCACGCTCGCCGACGACACCGCGGAAACCAAGCGTCCATGGCTGCCGCTCACGCTCAGCGTCGTGCTGCTGGTGATGATGGCGGGTTTTGGCCTTATGCGGCTGAACGGAACGCCGACGGCGTACGTCGATGGCGTTCACCTGCGCATCATGCAGCCCAATCTGCAGCAGGATCAGAAATTCAATCCTTCCGCCAAGGCGGAGGTGATGAGCCGCTATCTGGCATTGTCCGATCGTGCGACCGGGCCGAACACGTCGGGAATGCGCGACGTCACGCATCTGGTATGGCCAGAATCAGCCTTCCCGTTTTTCCTCACGCGTGCGCCGGATGCGATGGCGCAGATCGCAGATCTGCTGCCGCCGAGTGCCGTGCTCATCACTGGAGCCGTTCGGCCCGCCGAACGAACGAACATCGGCGGACATCAAGGTGCCTATAATTCTGTATACGTAATCGATCACGACGGCTCGATTTTGTCCGCCTATGACAAGGTGCACCTCGTACCGTTCGGAGAGTATCTTCCCTTTCAGGCACTTCTCGAAAAAATCGGCCTGTTACAATTGACCAAATTGCCAGGCGGATTTCTTGCCGGCGATCGGCACCGAACGTATTCCGTGCCGCGTGCGCCGCGCTTTCTGCCGCTGATCTGTTACGAGATCATCTTCCCCGGCGAGGCCGTCGTGTCGGGTGACCGCCCGGGCTGGCTGGTCAATCTTACGAACGACGGCTGGTTCGGCACGAGTACAGGTCCCTATCAACATTTCCAGCAGGCGCGTGTCCGTGCAATCGAAGAGGGCCTGCCCCTTGTTCGCGCCGCCAATACCGGAATCTCCGCGGTCGTCGATCCTGTCGGGCGCGTGGTGAAATCATTGCCGCTCGGCGTCGAAGGCGTACTCGATGCGCCGCTCCCGCGACCGATTGCCTCACCATTCATTGCGCGCATAGGTGATGGTCTCCTTGCGCTGTTACTTGGGGCGGCAACGCTGATAGTGTTGCGCAAACGTTTCGGCGGTTGAATTCGTTTTCCAAATGTCGATACAAGACGTGGGCGATGAAGCGGTGTCGCCTGGCCCGGCAGCGGCGCTTCGGTCTTGTATGATTTTTTGATGCTCGGTTCGCGCCATTAAGTTTTGACGCGGCGCGCTGATGGGGGCACATCATGGACATGCGCCGCACGGTTTCGCAGCGCATGGAAGCCGACGAGGAGTAGTGGAATAATGGTGAAGAAGGCCCCCAATCCGATCGACAAGCACGTGGGAAGCCGCGTGCGGATGAGACGGATGATGCTCAGCATGAGTCAGGAGAAACTTGGCGACGCGCTCGGGCTGACCTTCCAGCAGGTGCAGAAGTACGAGAAGGGAACAAACCGTATCGGCGCCAGCCGTTTGCAGCAGATTTCCCAGATTCTCCAGGTCCCGGTTTCGTTCTTCTTCGAAGGGGCGCCCCAGCTTCCCGAGCAGGGACAATTGGAAGAAGCGCCCTCGCCGGCCTATGTCGCCGATTTTCTCGCGACCTCGGACGGTCTTGCGCTCACCAAGGCATTCATGCGCATCGATGATCCCAAGCTGCGGCGGCGCATCGTCGATCTGGTCGAGCAGATTTCCGGCCGGACGGAGCATTAAGGCAGCGGCCCAACGACCAGCCGCAGCCTCTGCCCACGTCTTGACCCCGCTGCGGGACGCTGCAAAAAACACTCCCCCATCCAGCCGACGCAGGTCTTCGCCGCGTCTTTCGAGGAGTGTTCGACAGTGACGCGCAAGAACTATCTGTTCACCAGCGAATCGGTCTCGGAGGGCCATCCGGACAAGGTCTGCGATCAAATTTCCGATGCCATCCTGGACGCGTTCATCGAGAACGATGTCAAGCTCGGCATTGCCGATGACAGCCTGGTGAATACCCGCCTCGGCTGCGAGACCCTTTGCACGACCAACAAGATCGTAATTGCCGGCGAAGGCCGGGGGCAGTCGCCCCTTTTCCACAAGCATGGCGACAAGGCGGTGGTGAACCGCGAGATGATCACAGAGATCGCACGCGGCGTGGTGAAGGACATCGGCTACGACCAGGACGGCTTCTCCTATTACGGTGCCGACGTCGAAGTGCTGCTGCACGGCCAATCCCCTGACATCGCCATGGGCGTCGACGCCAAGAAGAAGAAATCTGGTGAGGAGGAAGGCGCGGGCGACCAGGGCATGATGTTCGGTTACGCCTGTACCGAGAGCGAGGTCTACGAGAAGGGCTCCTTCATGCCGGCCCCGATCTTCTTTGCGCACAAGATCCTGCGCACGCTCTCCGAACAGCGCCGCTCCGGCAAGCTGTTCGACCTGCAGCCCGATGCCAAAAGCCAGGTCACCGTCCGCTACGTCGACGGCAAGGCAGTGGGCTGCACCAAGGTCGTCGTCTCCACGCAGCACAACGCGCAAAATCGCAACGGCAAGAAGTATACGCCCGGCATGGTGCGCGACCTGATCGAGAACGCGGTCGAATCGTCGCTGCCGAAGGGCTGGATGCCCGAAAAGGCGTCCGACTTCCTCGTTAACCCGACCGGCAACTTCGTCGTCGGCGGTCCTGATGGCGACTGCGGCCTCACTGGCCGCAAGATCATCGTCGACACCTATGGCGGCTACGCGCCTCACGGCGGCGGCGCCTTCTCGGGCAAGGACCCGACCAAAGTCGACCGCTCGGCGGCCTACGCGGCGCGCTACCTCGCCAAGAACGTGGTTGCCGCCGGTCTTGCCGATCGCTGCACCATCCAAGTCGCCTACGCGATCGGCGTCGCCGACCCGATGTCGCTCCTGGTCGACACCCACGGCACCGGCAAGGTCGACGAGCGCAAGCTCGAGAAGATCCTGCCCGAGATGTTCCGCCTCACGCCGACGAACATCCGCCGCACGCTCAAGCTCAACCGCCCGATCTACCGGCGCACCTCCGCCTACGGGCACTTCGGCCGCGCGCCTGAGAAGGATGGCGGCTTCTCGTGGGAGAAGACCGATCTCGCCAAGAGCATCAAGAGCGCGGTGAGCTGAAGCGCGTTTCCTTCCTCACAGGTAACTCCTACATTGTCATCGCCGGGCCGGTCCCGGCGATTGCATAAGAGATGCTCGGCCCCGTGACACGTGAATCGGGATCACCCGGCCTCGCCGCAACGCGACGCCCGGGAGATGGCAACGAGGATATTGCGCGCGGCTTTTTCGGCCGCCGCAAAGGCAAAGCATTACGGGCGCATCAAAGCGATCTTTTTCGCTCGTTGCTGCCGCATCTGGCCATTGATCTCGCCAGCTCGCCTCCCGCTGATTTGCGGACGCTCTTTCCCTGTCCGGTCGATGCTGTTCATCTCGAGATCGGTTTTGGCGGCGGTGAACATCTGATCGCCGAGGCCGAGCGCCAGCCGGGGATCGGCTTCATCGGCGTCGAGGCTTTCGTCAATGGCATGGCCAAGGGGCTAGCCGCGATCGAGGCGCGCAATCTTCAGAACATCCGCCTGCACCACGGCGACGTCGTCGAGCTTATCGCGTGGCTGCCGGATGCGGCCCTGTCCCGTGTCGACCTTCTTTATCCAGATCCCTGGCCGAAGCGGCGGCACTGGAAGCGCCGATTCATCCAGGAGCGGACCATCGCCGCGATTGCACGCATTCTCCGGCAGGATGGTGAATTTCGCTTCGCGACGGATTGGGCTGATTATGCGGGCTGGACTCTCCGCCGCGTTCTGCAGTCGCACGACCTCATTTGGATGGCTGAGCGCGCCGCAGACTGGCGCGAGCCGTGGCCGCATTTTCCCGGCACGCGGTACGAAGCCAAGGCGAAGCGGGAAGGACGTGCGCCTTGCTATCTGCGTTTTCAGCGAAGCTGAAGAATCAGCTGGCCTTGCGAGCGGGCGCGGGCGTCGCCTGCCAGAAACGCACAACCCGCTGCGCCGTCGAGGCCGAAAGCTTGTCGAAATTGGAATAGGCCAGTTCGAGCGAGGGAGCCGATTTCGCGCGATTGCCGAAGCGCGCAAGAATGGCTGCCCGCGCGGTCGACCAGGAAAAGCCCGTCGCCTTGCACAGAATCAGGATCGGGTCCGGTCGTTCGCTCGCCATGAGGCGATCGACCACGTCGACCGATACACCCGACAGCTCGGCCATTGCCGCAACCGTTTCCTCGTATTCATTGCCCGAAGCAAATTTGCAGAGCTCGGCCTCGCCCAATTCCCCGGCTTCGCGCAGGGACCGAACCTTGTCGAGCGCTTCGCCGTAGTCTCGCGCCGGCGCGGTTCGCGCACTGACCTCGCCGGACACCTTGGCGAGCACCCGGCGGATTTCCGCCTGCGTTTCCGGCCGCGCCACCGCAAGGAGGCGCCGCTGCACGATCTCGGTCGCGCGCGTCAGCAATTCTCGAAACAAATGGTCGGGAATGTCAGGTCGCTGAGCGACCGTCTCGGCGAGGACGCCATCCTTCTCCGCGCGCCTGACGAGGTTCGAGTAGCCACTGTCGGAAAGACTGGCCCCGGGATTCGAAGCGACCTTGCGCACGACTTCGGAATTGCCTCGCTCGACAAGGACGTCGGTCAACGGCTCGTTGAGAGAATGGCGGCTGGAAATCGCAAAAAGATGCGACTGTCCTTTGGAACGCGCGACATCCAGAAGATCCTCGCCGGCAAGCCTGGGCGATTCCGCAAGCACTGGGCCCGCCACCGCGATGTCGTCGTCATGAGCAAGCGTGCGTAAAAGCCCGGGCGGCGCATTCGTGATGGGGGCAAGCCGGCGCGACAGCTCGGCCCGCGCGCGCAATTCGATCTCTTCGATCAGATGCCCAAAGACGTCATCAAAAACGCGGACATGGTCCTCTTTGAAGCGCGGTGCGCCTTCGAGAAAAAGGCTCGTCATGCGCTTGAGCATCTCGGCCCGCCGCTCGGGCGACCCGCTCTGCACCACGTTTTCAAGCTCGGGGATAAGGGAAGTAACGCTGGCCATCCGGCTCCGAAGCGCAAAAAATGCGGATAATTGGCGGAATCTAAAGCCCGATTCTGAAAGAAGGGTTAGCCGCAGGTTTTCTTGGCGGCTTGCGAAATCGGGGCAAGTCGCTATATTTCGTCTGTCCGCTATGGACATCTCATAACGGTCGGATGATCCGATCGGTTTTTGAGAGTGGGCCCCGCCCGGGACCCGCTCTTTTTTGTTACCTGAAATGGCCGGGCGAAACTGGCCGTTCCGGACGCGAATCCGTCCGGCGGCACCGAAATCTAGATGATGAATGTGAGCTTTGACGTCCACGCGCGTGCCGAACCGCGCCTCGTCGTAGAGCCGGGGCTGGCGGCGCGCGTTGCCGCGGTCGCCGAGCCGGTGATCGAAAGTCTGGGCTATCGGCTCGTGCGCGTGCGTATCTCCGGTGCCGAAGGTTGCACCGTGCAAATTATGGCCGAGCGCAGCGACGGTTCGTTGGATGTCGAGGATTGCGAGGCGATTTCTCGCGCGCTGTCGCCCGTACTGGATGTAGCCGATCTGATTGAGCGCGCATATAGGCTCGAGGTGTCCTCGCCCGGTCTCGATCGGCCGCTGGTTCGCCGTTCGGACTTCGAACGATATGCCGGACAATTGGCGAAAATCGAAATGACGGTGCCGATCGGGGGCCGCCGCCGCTTTCGCGGCATTTTGCTCGGGATCGAAGGCAATGCGGCGCGGCTGCGTCGCGACGATGCGGCGGAAGGCGAAGCCGCCGAAGTTCTGTTGCCGGTCGAGGAGATGGATGAGGTGAAACTCGTCCTCACCGACGAACTCATTGCCCAGTCACTGAAGCGCGGCAAAGCGCAGATGCGCGAAGCTCGCAAGGATCAACGGCGCAAAGGGCGCCAACGCGAAGAACACGATAACCAAGGAGACTGACCGATGGCCGTCAGCGCCAACCGGCTCGAACTGCTGCAGATCGCGGACGCCGTCGCGCGTGAGAAATCGATCGACCGCGGTATTGTCATCACCGCGATGGAAGACGCGATCGCCAAGGCGGCGCGCTCGCGCTATGGCGCGGAGACCGACGTGCACGCCGAGATCAATGCCAAGAACGGCGAATTGCGGCTGTCACGCCACATGCTTGTCGTCGAGACGGTCGAAAATCCTTCGACCCAGATCGGCATCGAGGATGCGCGCCGTCACAACCCGGCCGCACAGGTCGGCGATACCATCGCCGACCCGCTGCCGCCGCTCGAATATGGCCGTATCGCTGCACAGTCGGCGAAACAGGTGATCGTGCAGAAAGTGCGCGAAGCCGAACGTGACCGGCAGTATCTCGAATACAAGGATCGCATCGGCGACATCGTCAACGGAATCGTCAAGCGCGTGGAATACGGCAATGTTATTGTCGATCTCGGCCGTGGCGAGGCGATCGTGCGGCGGGACGAGATGCTGCCGCGCGAAGTCTTTCGCAATGGCGACCGCGTCCGCGCCTATATCTACGACGTGCGGCGCG
>CAZSAW010000012.1:0-2180 GCA_964604745.1 uncultured Hyphomicrobiales bacterium | reverse complement strand
AGCTGAGCCTCGAGCGACAGCGGCACGTGCACGGCCATCTGGTCGCCGTCGAAATCGGCGTTGAAGGCCGCGCAGACCAGCGGATGCAGCTGGATCGCCTTGCCCTCGATCAGCACCGGCTCGAACGCCTGGATGCCGAGGCGATGGAGCGTCGGCGCACGGTTGAGCAGCACGGGATGCTCGCGAATGACCTCATCGAGAATATCCCAGACTTCGGGCTTCTCCTTTTCGACGAGCTTCTTCGCCTGCTTCACCGTGGTGGACAGACCCTTCGCATCGAGCCGCGAATAGATGAACGGCTTGAACAATTCGAGCGCCATCTTCTTCGGCAGGCCGCATTGATGCAGCTTCAGTTCGGGACCGACCACGATCACCGAGCGGCCCGAATAGTCGACGCGCTTGCCGAGCAGGTTCTGGCGGAACCGGCCCTGCTTGCCCTTGAGCATGTCGGCGAGCGACTTCAGCGGGCGCTTGTTGGCGCCCGTGATGACGCGGCCGCGACGGCCGTTGTCGAACAGCGCATCGACCGCTTCCTGAAGCATGCGCTTCTCGTTGCGGATGATGATGTCCGGGGCGCGCAGCTCGATCAGCCGCTTCAGGCGATTGTTGCGGTTGATAACGCGGCGATAGAGATCGTTCAGGTCCGACGTGGCGAAGCGGCCGCCATCCAGCGGAACGAGCGGACGCAGATCTGGCGGAATGACCGGAACCTGGGTGAGAATCATCCATTCCGGCTTGTTACCGGACTGGACGAACGCCTCGATCAGCTTCAGCCGCTTGGCGAGCTTCTTCGGCTTCAGTTCGGTCGTCGCTTCCGCGATTTCCTGACGCAGATCGGCCGCGATCTTCTCCAGATCCATGCCCTTGAGCATTTCGCGGATCGCTTCCGCGCCGATCGAGGCGGTGAAACTGTCGGCGCCGTATTCTTCCTGCGCCTTCAGATACTCGTCCTCGGACAGGAGCTGACGGTCCTGCAGCGGGGTCAGGCCCGGCTCCAGCACGACGTAATATTCGAAGTAAAGAATCCGCTCGAGATCCTTCAACGTCATGTCGAGCAGCAGACCAATGCGGCTCGGCAGCGACTTCAGGAACCAGATGTGCGCCACGGGCGCCGCGAGCTCGATATGCCCCATGCGCTCGCGCCGCACGCGGCTGAGCGTGACCTCGACCGAGCACTTCTCGCAGATGATGCCCTTGTACTTCATGCGCTTGTACTTGCCGCACAAGCACTCGTAGTCCTTGATCGGGCCGAAGATGCGCGCGCAGAAAAGACCGTCGCGTTCCGGCTTGAACGTACGATAGTTGATCGTCTCCGGCTTTTTGATCTCGCCGTACGACCAGGACAGAATCTTTTCCGGGCTCGCGATCGCGATCCGGATCTGGTCGAAGACCTGAGCCGGCACCTGCGGGCTGAACAGATTCATAATTTCTTGGTTCATTCGTCGTCTCCGCTTGCCGACAAGGTCGGCCGCTAAATTCCCAATCTTCTCCGTTGTCATCGCCGGGCTTGTCCCGGCGATCCCGCTCAGGAGGAACCGCGTCCACCCGATCGGGATGGCCGGGACAGGCCCGGCCATGACGCCGATTGCGGGGCAGGCGTCCTGCCCCGCATCAAGATCACTCGGCCGCCTCGGCCATGCCGTCGCCGCGCTGCTGCTTGGAATTGTGCAGATCGACGTTGAGGCCGAGCGAACGCATTTCCTTGACCAGCACGTTGAACGATTCCGGAATGCCGGCTTCGAACGTGTCGTCGCCGCGCACGATCGCTTCGTAGACCTTGGTACGGCCGGCGACGTCGTCGGATTTCACCGTCAACATCTCCTGCAGCGTGTAGGCGGCGCCATAAGCTTCGAGCGCCCACACCTCCATTTCGCCGAAACGCTGGCCGCCGAACTGCGCCTTGCCGCCCAGCGGCTGCTGGGTGACGAGCGAGTAGGGGCCGATCGAGCGAGCGTGGATCTTGTCGTCAACAAGGTGATGCAGCTTGAGCATGTAGATGTAGCCGACCGTCACCTTGCGATCGAATTCGTCGCCCGTGCGGCCGTCATACACCGTCACCTGTCCCGAATGGTCGAGGCCGGCGAGATCGAGCATGTGCTCGATATCGGCTTCCTTCGCGCCATCGAAGACCGGCGTCGCGATCGGCACGCCGCGGCGAAGATTGCTGCCAAGCTCCGCCA
>CAZSAW010000011.1:0-2231 GCA_964604745.1 uncultured Hyphomicrobiales bacterium | reverse complement strand
AGCGCCGCGATCTCCGCCGGACGATAGATCGTGCCGGCCTCGGTCGCCTGCGTCAGCGACAGCGCGGCCGCATTGACCTGATGCGGACGGTGGCCGCTGTAGCGCGTGAGCGCGGTGCGCAGGGTATCGGGCGCGAGCGTGCCATTATCGCCCGGCAATCCGACAAGCTTGGTGCCGCCGCCGAAAAACTCCGGCGCACCGGCCTCATCCGTCATGATGTGCGCGTTGCGGTGGCAGAGCACCGCGCCCCATGGCGGCGTGATATGGGCGAGCGCGATCGCGTTCGCCGCCGTTCCGGTCGGCACGAGAAAGACTGCGACCTCGTGCTGAAACAATTCGGCGAATTGGCGCTCGAGACGCCGCGTCCAGTCGTCGTTGCCGTAGCCGAGGGCGAAGCCTTCGTTCGCCTGCGCCAGCGCCTGCAGAATCTCCGGCGCGACGCCCGAGGCATTGTCGCTTGCAAAATACATGGAAGCTCCGTGGGGGACGAGTGTCGCGTCGAAGGCGGGACCGTCGCGCGATCAGCGGTCGTAAAAATAGCGGATGATGCGATCGACCGACAACGTGCCTGCGCCGCAGGACATCAGCACCAGAAGGATCGCGTACCAATAGATATGCAGCGACCAGAAGGCGTCGGGCGCCAGGTAGCGGTCGATAAAGATCATCAGCGCGATCAGCGCAAGCGCCGTGAAGCGCGTGGCAAGGCCGAGAACGAGCAGGATCGGCAGCGCGAACTCGGCATAGGTGACGACATAAGCCATTGTCTTCGCCGAGAAGCCGGTAACGGCGAGAGCCGTCTCGAAGGTGCTGAAGGTCTCCGGCCGCAGATGCGCCGGAAGCGTGACCGGGATATCGAGATTCGGGATGAGCCATTGCGGTCCGTCGATCCGGCTCTGCCCAGAGAGAAAGAACGGCCGCGCGACCACGAGGCGCAGCACAAGAGCAACGATCATGTAGGGGACGACGCCAACGAGACGGATGATGCTGTCGATGGCGACGGTGAGCGCGGAATGCGGGCGCCGCACCGGCCCCTCGATTGTGTCGGTCATGCCATCCTCAAAGTCCGGTTGCCGCTGGCGCAAAATCAGATGGCGCGCCTCTGGCAATCGAAGCGCAGAAGCCTCATTTCCGCAATGACGTTGCGCGCCGGCGGCATGAACGAGCCTCTTGTTTCGCTTTGGCCCGCGAGCGAGAAATAACAGGAAAGAAAAGTGCCGAAGGCGCCGTTTCCGCCCTTGTGTGGAACGGTAAAATTTGGCAATTTGAGTTAGGACAGCATTGCTGTCCCACTTTTTGGAGCTGCGGAGCGCGAGCCAATCCGCGGCCCAGGGGCGCGAACGGTGCGGCTCGGCATCGTAACTGCCCCCTCAAAGCAGCCCCGTAAGGCGCGGAACGCGCCGCGCGATGCTGCCCGTTCCGAGCGAAGGATCACCTGCGGACGCAGCGTTTCGGGCGCGGCGGACGCGGAAGGCACGCCGACAGCCGAAAGGACCGACCCGGCGCGATTGAGGACGACAATGGGCAAGGATGGGTTCGAGCACGAACGCGAAGGCCGGCTGCCGCTCAGCGCAGCAGACTTCGCCGATTCCGCCGACCCCGGCGTTCCCGCCGCGCAGGGTCTTTATGATCCCTCGCGCGACAAGGATTCCTGCGGCGTCGGCTTCATCGCCGACATCAAGGGCCGCAAGTCGCATCAGATCGTCGAAGACGCGCTGCAGATCCTGTGCAATCTCGAACATCGCGGCGCGGTCGGCGCCGATCCGCGCATGGGCGACGGCGCGGGCATCCTCGTGCAAATCCCGCACGCTTTCTTCACCAGGAAGGCGAAGGAAAACGGCTTCACCCTCCCGGAGCCGGGGCAATACGCAGTCGGTGTTCTTTTTCTGCCGCGCGATGCCGAATGGCGCGAGACCATCCGCAAGGCCTATGAAGAAGTCGCGCTGCAGGAAGGCCTGAAGGTCATCGGCTGGCGCAGTGTGCCGACCGACAATTCCTCGCTCGGTGAATCGGTCAAGCCGACCGAGCCCGTGCACATGCAGGTCTTCGTCGTCCCGCAGACCCCGTTCGGCAGCGAGGACGAATTCGAGCGTCGCCTCTACATCATGCGCAAGGCGATCTCGAACGTGATCTATCAGCGGCGCGAGCGGCGCATTTCCGGCTATTATCCTGTGTCGCTGTCATGCCGCACGGTGATCTACAAGGGCATGTTCCTCGCCGATCAGCTCGGCAGC
>CAZSAW010000010.1:0-3297 GCA_964604745.1 uncultured Hyphomicrobiales bacterium | reverse complement strand
CACCGGATACGATTCCGGTGTCAGTGATTGGCCGGCTCGCGGTCAGCAAAAGTCACGCAAGCCAAGGGCTTGGCGCTGACATATTGGCTGATGCCCTGCGCCGTATCGCGGTTGCTTCGCAAAACATTGGTATCGGCGCCGTGCTCGTCCACGCCAAGGGCGATGCGGCGAAGCGCTTCTACATGGCGTGTGCCGAGTTCATCGAATATCCGGAAGACAGCCAGATACTGTTTCTTCCGATCGAGACGGTGGTCACGGTGTTCCGCTGAAATCGCGGCTGAACGACGCGACCCGTCCTATGCAATTCGGCTCACGACCGGGTCGTGAGCCGAACAGGAAAATCGAATCGAAGGCTGCAGGACCAGATCAGCGCCGCCGCACGAAGGTCTGGCGGCGGGTCGGCGGCGCGCCGAGCTGCACGCCCTTGTGACGAAAGCTGATACGCCCGCGGCTCAGGTCGTAGGGTGACATTTCGACGATGACGCGATCGCCGACGCCGGTGCGGATGCGAAACTTGCGCATCTTGCCGGCGGTGTAGGCCAGACTTTCGTGATCGGTGTCGAGCTTGACGCGAAAGTTGCCGTCAGGGAGCACTTCCGTGACGACGCCGTCGAATTCAAGAAGCTCTTCTTTTGCCATCTCGTTCCTTTCGAGCGGCGCCGCCGCCCCGCCTGTCTCGTGCTGCTTCGCTTGGAGCGATATTAGCGCTTTGGACCGTTGTTGAGAAATGAAACAGAAGCGATGTCGCCCGTATACGGGGTCCGCTGCTGCCTGTTGCCGCCTGTCTTGGACGGGCGCGCACGCCCGCGTCCGCGATGGCGATCGTTCCGCGCCGGTCGCGCCGCAGGGTGCGCCGGTTCATGCTGCACCCGCTGCTGCCCGCCGCGCGTCGTGGACGGGATCGTCATGCGGATCAGCTTCTCGATATCGCGCAGATAGGCGCGCTCCTCGTGATCGCAGAACGAGATGGCGATGCCTTCGGCTCCGGCGCGCGCGGTGCGGCCGATACGGTGCACATAGCTCTCCGGCACGTTCGGCAGGTCGTAATTGACGACGTGCGAGATGCCGTCGACGTCGATGCCACGGGCGGCGATGTCAGTCGCGACAAGCATGCGCACGCGGCCCTGGCGGAAGTCGGCCAGAACGCGCTCGCGCTGGTTCTGCGATTTGTTGCCGTGGATCGCATGGGCGGACAGGCCGGCCTTGGCCAGGTTGCGGACAACCTTGTCGGCGCCATGCTTGGTGCGGGTGAAGATGAGCGCGCGATCGATCGGTTCGGCGCGCAACAGGTCGGCGAGGAGCGAGGATTTCCCGGCGCGATCGACATGGATCACGCGCTGATCGATGCGCTCGGCGGTGGTCGCCGCGGGCTTGACTGCGACATGCGCCGGATCGCGCAGCATGTGCTTGGCGAGATCGGCGATATCGGACGGCATGGTGGCCGAGAAGAACAGGCTCTGCCGCTGCGCCGGGAGTTTGGCGACGATGCGGCGGATCTCATGGATGAAGCCCATGTCGAGCATGCGGTCGGCCTCGTCGAGCACGAAAATCTCGACCTGATTGAGCCGCAGCGCATTGCTTTGCACGAGATCGGCGAGACGGCCGGGCGTTGCCACGAGGATGTCGACGCCATGGAGCAGTTTCTGCACCTGCGGGCGCATCGACACGCCGCCGATGGCGAGCGCGATGCTCATGTGCAGGTGGCGGCCATAGGTGCGGAAGCTGTCGACGATCTGGCCGGAGAGCTCGCGCGTCGGGCTGAGCACGAGGACGCGGCAGCATTTCTTGTCGGGACGAACGCGATTGGCCGCGAGATGATTGAGGATCGGGAGGGCGAAGGCCGCCGTCTTGCCGGTGCCGGTCTGGGCGATGCCGACGACGTCGCGGCCGGCGAGAACGTGAGGGATGGTTTGGGCCTGGATGGGGGTCGGCTGGGTGTAGCGCTCTTCGGCAAGCGCGCGCGTAATCGGCGCAGCAAGGCCGAGATTTTCAAAAGTCGTCAAAGGTTGTTCTTTCCATATGCAATGAGACGTGCCGCGCAAGGGCGCGCACGTATCACGCGGGTTCAACAAGACACCCCGCGTGGTCTGGGCTGCCGATTGGGTGGATCGGGGAAGAAGCGGGCCGAAAGCCTGATGGCAGGTTTCGTTCACGCGGCCCGCGGGCGGCAATAAAAGCCGACTCCGATCGCAGCTATATGGCCGGGTCGTGTGTTGGTTTCAAGGCAAATCGCGCGCATGGTAAGCGGATTGACGTTGGTTGCGCGCGCAACTAATTTCTTAACAAAGCATAAAAGGCAGCCGGTTGCGGCAGAGGAGGAACGCCATGGCAAGCATGAATGGACCGATCCTGCAGGCGAAAGGCGAGAGCGGCGCGGGCGGGGCGCTTCGCATTTCGGGCCGCAGCGCGCAGAAGCCTGCGGAATACATGTCGGGCTTCGGCAACAGCTTCGAGACGGAGTGTCTGCCTGGCGCGCTGCCGATCGGGCGCAACTCGCCGCAGAAGGTCAATTACGGCCTCTATGCCGAGCAATTGTCCGGCTCGCCCTTCACCGCGCCGCAAGCGTCAAACCAGCGATCCTGGCTCTATCGCATCCGGCCGGGCGTGCGCCATACCGGGCGCTTCGAGAAGGTCGACCGCAAATTCATCCGCACCGCGCCCGAACGCGAGGACGGCGAATTGCCGCTCGGGCAATTGCGCTGGGGACCGACGCCCGTTCCGGTGGAGAAGCTCACCTTCGTCGCCGGCCTGCACACGGTGACGACGGCGGGCGACGCGGAAAGCATGTCCGGCATGGCCGCGCATGTTCTCCTCATCACACAGTCGATGGAGCGCGAGCATTTCTTCAACGCCGACGGCGAATTGCTCATTGTCGCGCAGGAGAACAAGCTGCGCTTCCGCACCGAGTTCGGCATCATCGAGATCGAGCCGGGCGAGATCTGCGTCATTCCGCGCGGCGTCATCTTCCGCGTCGAGCTGATCGGCGGACCCGCGCGCGCCTATGTGTGCGAGAATTACGGCGGCGCCTTCACGCTGCCCGATCGCGGGCCGATCGGCGCCAATTGCCTCGCCAATCCGCGCGACTTTCAGACGCCGCAGGCCTGGTACGAGGACGTCGAGGCGCCGTGCAGCCTCTACGTGAAATGGGGCGGCGAACTGCACCGCACCGTCATGCCGCATTCGCCGCTCGACGTCGTCGCCTGGCATGGCAATTACGCGCCGTACAAATACGACCTGCGGCATTTCTCGCCGGTTGGCGCGATCCTGTTCGACCATCCCGATCCGTCGATCTTCACC
>CAZSAW010000009.1:0-17627 GCA_964604745.1 uncultured Hyphomicrobiales bacterium | reverse complement strand
ACGAATGCCGCGACCGTCAGCAGTTCGGAACCCGCCGACAACGGCAGGGCCAGCACGAACATGTCGCTGTCGATGTTGCCTGAGGGAAAGGCAAGCAGGCCGGCGATCGCGATCGGCACCACAAACAGATTGATGAGCACCAGATAGACGGGAAACACCCAGGCGGCGCGTTTGATTTCCTGCTCGCTGTGATTTTCGACGACGGTGACATGAAATTGTCGTGGCAACAGTACGATCGCAAAAAAGGACAGAAGCGTCATCGCGGCGATCGTGCCAAAGCCGGGCGCGTTCGTGAGCACGGACGCCGTATCGGACCGTTGCATCGCGCGGGAGAAAAGATCGCCCGGGCCATCGAACATCCAGTAGGTCACGTAGAAACCGACGGCGAGAAAGGCCGCGAGCTTGACCAGCGATTCAGTCGCGATGGCGAGCATCAGGCCGTCCTGATGCTCCGTGGCGTCGATATGACGCGTGCCGAATAGGACGCCGAACGTCGCCATCAGCATGGCGACGAAAAGAGCGATGTCGCCGATCACTGGCGGTGTCGCGCTGACCTGCGCGCTGATATGCGTGAGAATAGTGCCGACCGAGGCAGACACCGCCTTCAGCTGCAGGGCGATGTAGGGAACCATCCCGACGATCGCGATCAGCGCAACCGTCGCCGCCACGACCTGGCTCTTGCCGTAACGCGCGGCGATGAAATCGGCAATCGAAGTGATGTTCTGTGTCTTGGCAAGGCGGACGAGACGAACGATCAGCGGCGAAAACAGACCGATCATCAGGACCGGACCGACATAGATCGTCAGGAAGTCAAAGCCCGAGCGCGAGGCAAGTCCGACCGATCCGAAGAAGGTCCACGAGGTGCAATAGATCGCAAGGCACAGCGGATAGATGAGAAGGCGCGAGCGCCCGTCCCGCCCGAGCTGGCGCACGCGGTCGCCATAGCTCGCCACGACGAAAAGCAAGCCGATATAGCCGAGCGCAATGGCAATGACGACCCAGCCTTGCAGCATGGGGACTCCTGCACCAAAAAGGCACCAGCCATCTTGCGGCCGGACGCCGCCCTCATCATAAGGCGTAGGGGAGGCCTCTGCCATGGCTGCGGCACCCGAGCACCGCCATCGGGCTCGTGGACTGCCGAACCCCAAGCCTGTCAGCTTTGGAGCGAATGATGTTCAAGGAATTCCGGGAATTTGCCGTTAAGGGAAATGTCGTCGACCTCGCCATCGGCGTGATTATTGGCGCCGCCTTCGGCAGAATCGTGGAATCGCTCGTCGGCGACTTGATCATGCCCCTCATCGGTGCGGCCACCGGCGGGCTCGATTTTTCCAATTATTTTCTGCCCCTGTCCTCGGCCGTGACGGCCGACACGCTAGCGGAAGCACGCAAGCAGGGCGCGGTATTCGCTTGGGGCAATTTCCTGACCGTCGTGCTGAACTTTCTCATTGTTGCCTGGGCGCTGTTCTTTGCCGTGAAAGGCATCAATCGCCTGAAACAGCGGGAGGCTGAAAAGCCTGCGCCCAAGCCTTCGGCTGACGTCGTTCTGTTGCAGGAAATTCGCGACCTGCTGGCCAAGAAATAATGGCTGCGCAATCGTTGATGACCGAATTGCCGATCGAGCCATTCCTTCAGCATCTGCGAAGCGAAGCGCGCGATGCGCCGGAAAGCGGCATCGTCGAAGCGATGAACTATGGCCGCAAGAAAGGCGGCGTCATGCCGCTTTGGGCCGGCGAGAGCGATCTACCGACACCGCCTTTCATCATCGAAGCAGCGACGCGTGCGCTTGCGGCTGGCGAGACCTTCTACACCTGGCAACGCGGCATTCCGGAATTGCGTGAAGCGCTCGCACGCTACCACGCGCGACTCTACGGGCGGATGTTCTCGCCGGACGAATTCTACGTCACCGGCTCCGGCATGCAGGCAATCCAGATCGCGCTCGCCATGACAGCTGGCGCGGGTCACGAGGTCGTCATTCCCACGCCGGCCTGGCCAAACGCCGCGGCCGCAACAGGCGTGATCGGCGCGCGTACGGTCGCGGTGCCGATGACCTTCGGCAATCGCGGCTGGACCCTCGACCTCGATCGCATTGCTGACTCGATCAACACCACGACGCGCGCGCTCGTGATCGTCTCGCCGTCGAATCCAACCGGCTGGACGGCGACGCGCGAGGATCTCACGACGCTTCTCGCGTTCGCGCGAAAGCACGGCCTATGGATCATCGCCGACGAGACCTACGCACGCTTCTGGTATGGCGAAGGCGCCCGGGCGCCGTCCTTCTATGACGTGATGGACCCCGAGGACCGCGTCCTTTTCGTCAATACGTTCTCCAAGAATTGGGCGATGACGGGCTGGCGCATGGGCTGGCTTGCGACACATCCGAGCCTGGGCCAGGTCATCGAAAATCTCGTGCAATACTCGACATCTGGCGTCGCACAATTCATGCAGCGCGCGGGCGTCGGCGCGCTCGAGCGAGGCGAGAGTTTCGTTGAACACCAGATCGCTCGCGCGCGGCAAAGCCGGGACATCATTTGCGATGCCCTTCGGGCTACGGGGAAATGCCGCTTTGCGACGCCGAGCGGTTCTTTCTATCTGTTCTTCGCCGTTGAAGGCGAAACCGACAGCCGCCATCTCGTCTTCCGGCTGATCGACGAGGCGAAGATCGGTCTCGCGCCCGGCACTGCCTTCGGTCCCGGGGGCGATGGATTTGTGCGGCTGTGCTTTGCGCGCAGCCCGGAGCAAATCAAAATCGCCGCTGAACGGCTCCTCGCTGCGCTCGCGCGCTGAATACTCAATTTTATCCTGCAAATACCTGCATGTACGCGTTTGCCTCAGGCGCAACTGGCCTTGAGTATTTATCCGCACGCGAATCGCGCCAGTGGATGAATCTCAATGATCCCACAACACCACGTTTCGTTGAGCGGAGAAGTCTTCATCGTCGACGACGAACCAACGATCTGCGAGGAACTGTCCTCGATTTTCGCGCTCGAAGGGTATCAAGTCACCAGCTTCGCAAGAGCAGACAGTTTTCTCGCCGCCACGCGCGAACGTATCCCGGCGTTCATCCTTCTCGACGTTAACATGCGCGAAAGATCGGGCGTGGAATTGCTGACCGCCATCGATGCGCGCACCTATCCGGCACCAATCTTCATCATTTCGGGGCAGAGCGATATTGCCTCAGTGGTCGATGCCATCAAGATCGGCGCCTGCGAGTTGATCGAAAAGCCGATCAATCCCGGCATTGTCGCTTCGCGCGTGCGCCGGGCTCTGGCGAACTGGGTTCGCAGCAAGACCGAGGACTCGCGCTTGCTCTCGTACCGATTCCCCGGTCAACATCTGCTCACGGCACGCGAGCGCGAGGTTCTGGCGCAGGTGGCAGGTGGCGCGTCGAACAAGGAAGCCGGCCGCACGCTCGGCATCAGCCCCCGCACCGTGGAGGTGCACCGCGCTCGCATCATGAACAAGCTCGGCGCGAGGAATGCGGCCGATCTCGTCCGGATCGTCCTCAGCGAGGGGCGTTGACCGACGCTAGGCTGCGGCGCGCCGGCCTTTCGGAGCAAAACGGCCGTAGAAGGTTTCGCCTTTTGCCGCAAGCTCCAGCAGCAGCTTCGACGGCTTGAAGCGATCACCGTATTTCTGCTCCAGCCGCTCGCACAAAGCGACGAAGCGCTTTGTGCCCATCATGTCGATGTATGACAGCGTGCCGCCGCTGAACGGTGCGAAGCCGAAACCGAGGATCGAGCCGACGTCGGCCTCACGCACATCGGTGAGCACGCCTTCCTCGAAACAGCGAGCCGTTTCCAGCGCCTGAATGCCAAGGAGCCGATCCTTCAATTCCTGGATGTCGACGCTGTCAGGATCGCGCCCGGCCGGCTGCAAGGCGGCAAGCTCCGGCCACAGCTGCTTCGGTCCTTTTTCCGGGTAATCGTAGAAGCCCTTGCCATTCTTGCGGCCCAAACGCCCGCGTTTCTCCACCATTTCCGAGAGAAGCGCCTTCTGCTTGGGGTCAACGGCGCCGGACCCCAGATCGTTTTCCGTCGCCTTGAGAATTTTCCAGGCGAGATCGACGGCAACCTCGTCGGTCAGCGAAAGCGGGCCCACCGGCATTCCCGCCATGCGGGCGACATTCTCGATCATCGCCGCCGGAATGCCCTCGGTCAGCATCAGATGGCCCTCGCGCAGATAGGTGCCCACCACCCGCGAGGTATAGAAACCGCGCGAGTCATTGACCACGATTGGCGTCTTGCGGATCGCGCGCACAAAATCGAGAGCTGTGGCCAGGGCTTCGTCGCCCGTCTTTTTGCCGAGGATGATCTCGACCAGTAGCATCTTTTCGACTGGCGAGAAGAAATGAATGCCGATGAACCGTGAAGGATCCTTTGCCTGCTCGGCGAGCGAGGTGATCGGCAAGGTCGAAGTGTTCGAGCCGAAGATCGCGCCTGGAAGCACGGCCTGCGCTTTTGCCGTTGCCTCGGCCTTCACCTTGCGATCCTCGAACACCGCTTCGACGATAAGGTCACAGCCGGCGAGTTGGCCGTAATCGGCGGTGGCGTTAATGCGCGCCAGCAACGCGTCGCGGTCGGCGGCCTTTGCGCGTCCCTTGTTGACTTGATCCGTGATCAGCTTCTGCGAATGTGCTTTGCCCTTGTCGGCCGATTCCTGATCGCGATCGATCAGCACGACGTCAATGCCGGCTTGCGCCGTCACGTAGGCGATGCTTGCACCCATGAAGCCCGCGCCGAGAATGCCGACCTTCTTCAGCTTGACCGGCGGAATATCCGCCGGACGCCGGGCGCCCTTGTTCAATTCCTGCATCGAGACGAACAGGCTGCGAATCATCGCCGCGGCTTCGGGCGAGCGCAGCACGTGGGCGAAGTAACGCGATTCAACGGTCAACGCGCCGTCAAAAGAAAGCTGCAACCCCTCGAAAACAGTCTGCAGCAGTGCGCGCGCCGCCGGATAATTGTCGTAGGTTTCCCGCCGATAGATCGCATTGGCGGCGGGAAACACCATCATGCCGGCCTTGGAAAAGACAGGCCCGCCCGGCAGCTTGAACCCCTGCACGTCCCATGGCGCGACCGGCTTCCCGCCTGACTTGATCCAGTCCTTCGCAGCTTTGATCAGATCAGCCGCCGGGACGACGTTATCAATGAGCTTCAGCGCCTTGGCGCGGGAGAGACGCAGTTGCTCTCCCTTGAGCAGCATTTGCAGGGCATCGCCCGGCGGCAACAGCCGCGCCACCCGCGTCGTGCCGCCCGCACCGGGAAAGAGGCCGATCTTGATTTCCGGCAGCCCCACCCGCGTATTCTCGTTGTCGGCCGCGATGCGATGATGGCAGGCAAGTGCCAGCTCGAAACCACCGCCAAGATCGGTTCCGTTGATCGCCGCGACCCACGGCTTGCCGCATGTCTCGATACGCCGATAGAGCTGCGACAGCTTGCGACTTTCATTGAAGAGAACGAGCGAGGCCGCTTCCTCGCTTTCATTCTTTTGCGCCTGCGCAAATGCACGCGTCAGGGATTCGATCAGTGTGAGATCGGCTCCGGCACAGAACGTGTCCTTACCGGACGCGACCACGACGCCCTTGATCGACGCGTCGGCGACGACCTTGTCGAGAATGGCCGCCAATTCCTCGATCGTCGTCAGATTGATGAGGTTCATGGTCCGCCCGGGCATGTCCCAGGTGACGAGCGCAATACCATCGGCGTCGGTTTCGAACTTGAAGTTGGCCATCTGGGTTTCCATCAGAACGGGTCGCCGTTTTTCCTGGTGTAGCGCGCGCCCTTTTGATCACGCACCACCTTCATGTCGATGTCGGGATAGTCCGCTTCGTCGGCCGAAGCGCGTGTCCCGATTTCGACAAAAACTGCGTCGCCGCTCGACCGATTGATAAGACAATGCCCGTTCGGCACGCCGGCTTTCCAGGCTGCAGCGTCGCCAGCCTTCAGCACCGTTTCGCCGTCGTTTTCGTGCAAGATCACCTCACCGGACAGGACATAGACGAGTTCGTCCTCGTTCTTGTGCCAGTGCCGGATCGAAGACTGTGCCCCAGGCTTGAGCGTGCAGATATTGATGCCGAATTGCGTGAGACCGGCGGCACGCGCAAGCCGCTTGCGCGATCGGCCAGCGACTGCGTTGCGATACGGCTCCGGATAGCCGGTCGATGCATCGACGGCGATTGCGGCAACGTCGATCTTCGGCACCGGCTACACCCGCTCAATGATCGTCGCCGTGCCCATGCCGGCGCCGATGCACAGCGTGATGAGCGCGGTATTGAGATTGCGCCGCTCTAGTTCATCGAGCGCGGTCCCGAGCAGCATCGCCCCGGTCGCTCCGAGCGGATGCCCGAGCGCGATCGCGCCACCATTCACGTTCACGTTGGAATTGTCGATGTCCATGGCCTGCATGAACCGCAGCACCACCGCGGCGAACGCTTCGTTCACCTCGATCAGATCGATGTCCTTCAGCGACATGCCCGCGCGCTTGAGCACCTTGCGCGTCACCTCGATCGGGCCGGTCAGCATCATCGCTGGTTCCGAGCCGACATTGGCGAAGGCGCGAATTCTGGCGCGCGGCTTCAGGTTCGCGCGCTTGCCTGCTGCCTCATTACCGATCAGTACGGCTGCCGCGCCATCGACGATGCCCGACGAATTGCCGGCATGGTGGACGTGGTTCACCACCTCCACTTCCGGATGTTTCTGGATGGCGACGGCATCGAAGCCGCCCATCTCGCCCATCTGCACGAAGGAGGGTTGCAGCGCCGCGAGCGTCTGCATGGTCGTGGACGGGCGCATGTGCTCGTCCTTGGCCAAAAGCGTTATGCCATTCACATCCTTGACCGGCAGGACCGAGTTCTTGAAGCGGCCCTCGTCCCAGGCCTTGGCCGCGCGTTTCTGGCTCTCGACCGCATAAGCGTCGACGTCGTCGCGCGAGAAACCGTATTTTGTCGCGATCAGATCGGCGGACACGCCCTGCGGCATGAAATAGGCCGGCAATGCGATCATCGGATCGACCGGCCACGCGCCGCCGGAGGCGCCGATGCCGACGCGACTCATCGATTCGACGCCGCCTCCGACGGTCATGTCATGCTGACCCGACATGATTTCGGCGGCGGCGAAATTCACCGCATCGAGACCCGATGCACAGAAGCGGCTGATCTGCACGCCGGGCACACCCTCGCCGTAGCCGGCAGTGATCGCGGCCATCCGAGGGATGACACTGCCCGCCTCACCGACCGGATCGACGATGCCCATGACCACGTCGTCGACCATCGTGGTGTCGAGGCGATTACGCTCCTTGACGCTGGCGAGCACCTGCGTCGCGAGATTGAGCGTGGTTACTTCGTGCAGCGCGCCGTCGGGCTTGCCGCGACCGCGCGGCGTTCGAACGTGGTCGTAGATAAAGGCGTCAGTCATTCCGCGGCTCCGGTTTCTGGTCTGCCATGCCGGCCAGAGGCCTCACGCCATGACAGCCGCTGCCTGCGCGCTACAGACTGCGCGCAATCAACACTTTCATGATCTCGTTCGTGCCGGCATAGATGCGCTGAACGCGCGCGTCGCGATACATGCGCGAGATCGGATATTCGTCCATATAGCCATAGCCGCCGAACAATTGTAGGCAGCGATCGACAATCGAATTCTGCAGGTCAGTGAGGCGATATTTCGCCATCGACGCGGTCGTGGTGTCGAGTTCCCCTTTGAGGTGACGCTCGACGCAATAATCGTGGAACACCTTGGCGATTGTTGCCTCGGTCTTGCACTCCGCAAGTTCGAACTGCGTGTTCTGGAACTCAACGATGGCCTTGCCGAAGGCTTTGCGTTCCTTGACGTAGGCAATCGTAAGCGCGAGCGCGCGCTCGATCATGCCAATGGCGGCGGTCGCGACGATCAGGCGTTCCTGCGGCAGTTCGGTCATGAGCTGGATGAAACCCTGGCCTTCTTGCGTCCCGAGCAGTCCTTCTGCCGGCAGCTTCACGTCTTCAAAGAAAAGTTCGGACGTATCCGCCCATTCCATGCCGAGCTTCTTCAACTTGCGGCCGCGGCGGAATCCCTGCGCATCGTCGGTCTCGACGACCATGAGCGACGTGCCCTTCGCGCCCGCGGCCGGATCGGTCTTCGCAACGACGACGACGAGATTCGCGTGCTGGCCGTTGGTGATGAACGTCTTTGACCCGTTCAGCACATAGCCGTTGCCCGATTTCTTCGCCGTGGTCTTCACGCCCTGCAGATCGGACCCCGTACCCGGCTCCGTCATGGCGATGGCCCCGACCAGTTCGCCGGTCGCGAGTTTCGGCAGCCAGCGGCGCTTCTGCTCCTCTGTGCCGTATTTCAAGATGTAAGGGGCGACGATGCCGGAATGCAGCGGCGCGCCGATGGAATCGAGACCGGCCAGCGCAAATTCGCGGTTGATTACGGCTTCATGCGCGAAGCTCCCGCCCGCCCCGCCATACTCTTCGGGAATGCCAGCGCAGAGAAAGCCCGATTCACCGAGCTTGTTCCACACCGAGCGGTCCATGATGCCGGCTTCCGTCCAGCGATCGATGTCCGGCGCGAGTTCGCCGGCAAGGAATCGGCGCGCCTGCTCCTCGAGCAGCACGAGATCCTCGGTCATCCACGACGGGCGAGGAAGGTTGAGTGCGTCCATGCCGAATCCTCAAGCTGCACAATAGCCGTTGCCGGCAGCCGGAGCGAGTGCACGCGACACCTTTCGCTGGCCGGACAGCCGCGCCGCGCTATATAGCGCTCTGGCGCATTCCGACGTCCCGTTCCATGGCACCACCGCTCCTGCAGCTTCGCGACATCGCCCTCACCTTCGGCGGCACCCCGCTGCTGCAGGGGGCGGACTTGTCTGTATCTGCCGGCGAGCATGTCTGCCTCGTTGGCCGCAACGGCTCGGGCAAATCGACATTGCTCAAGATCGCCGCCGGGCTGATCGAACCGGACGGCGGGGCGCGATTCATCCAGCCGGACGCGACGATCCGCTATCTGCCGCAGGAGCCCGACATGACGGGCTTTGCCACGACGCTCGCCTATGCTGAAGCGGGTCTCGCCCCCGGCGATCACGCCCACGCCGCGCGATATTTTCTGGAGCATCTGGGTCTTTCCGGCGACGAGGATCCGAAACGCCTGTCAGGCGGCGAAGCGCGCCGTGCGGCGCTCGCGCGCATGCTCGCGCCCGATCCGGACATTCTGCTGCTCGACGAGCCGACCAACCATCTCGATCTGACCACGATCGAATGGCTCGAACAGGATCTCGCCGGCCGCCGCTGTGCGCTCGTGCTGATAAGTCACGACCGGCGCTTCCTGGAAACGCTGTCGCGGGCGACGGTTTGGCTCGACCGCGGCCGCACCCGCTGTTTCGAGTTCGGCTTCGGTCAATTCGAGAGCAAGCGTGACGAAATCCTCGCCGAAGAAGAGCTCGAACAGCACAAGCTCGACCGCAAGATTGCTGCGGAGGAGGATTGGCTGCGTTTCGGCGTCACCGCAAGGCGCAAACGCAACGTGCGGCGGCTGGAAAATTTGCAGACATTGCGCAGGCAACGGCGCGACTATCGGGGCGTCGCAGGCAAGGCAACGATCGAAGCGGCGCAAGCGGAAAAATCCGGAACGCTCGTGATCGAAGCCAAGGGCATCGGCAAGTCGTTCGGCGGACGGCCGATCGTGACGAACTTTTCCATTCGTATCCATCGCGGCGACCGGATCGGCATCGTCGGGCCGAACGGCAGCGGCAAGACGACGCTCGTCAACATGCTGACGGGCGCCTTGCCTCCCGATACCGGCACTGTGCGGCTTGGTACCAATCTCGACATCGCGACGCTCGATCAAAGCCGCGAAAGTCTCAATCCGGACTGGACCTTGCGCGAAGCGCTCACCGGCGGCGACGGCGACACCGTTTCCGTTGCCGGCAAACCACGGCATGTCGTCGGCTACCTGAAAGACTTTCTCTTTTCGCCGGAGCAGATCAGGACCCCCCTGCACGCCCTATCGGGCGGTGAACGGGCCCGCCTGATGCTGGCGCGGGCCCTGGCGAAGCCATCCAATCTTCTGGTACTCGACGAGCCGACCAACGATCTCGACCTCGAGACGCTGGACGTTCTCGAGGAGACGCTCGGCGACTATGCCGGCACCGTTATCCTCATCAGCCATGATCGCGACTTTCTCGATCGCGCGGTGAATGCCGTCATTGCACCGGAAGGCAATGGCCGCTGGGTGGACTACGCGGGTGGCTATTCCGACATGATCACGCAGCGGGGCGCTCCGATCGCCCTGAAGCCGAGCGTACCGAAGACAGCGCCGAAGCCGATCGAGAGCCGCCTAGCTGACCGCCCTCAGGCGGCTAAGCGAAAGCTCAGCTTTCACGAAAAACATGCGCTGGAGACGCTGCCGCGACGGATCGCCGAACTGGAACGCACAATCCAGACGCTGCAGCAGCGCCTCGACGATCCGGAGCTTTTTGCACGTGACCGCAAACATTTTGACGAGACGACGTCACAAATGACTGCGGCACAGTCCGAGCTGACGGCGGCGGAAGAAAAGTGGCTGGCGCTGGAAATGCTGCGCGAGGAAATTGAACGAGCCTAGCGTTTCGCTTGCAGCGCATAAGCGAGCGCGCCCTTGCCTGCAGCAAGGCCCGTCGCGAAGCACCCTTGCAGCAGATAGCCCCCGGTCGGTGCCTCCCAGTCGAGCATCTCGCCGGCGACGAACACGCCCGGTTTGCGCCGAAGCATGAAGCGTTCGTCGATCTCATCAAAGGCCACGCCGCCGGCGGTTGAAATTGCCTGCCCGATCGCACCTGTGCCGGCCAAGCGAAGGGGGAGAGCCTTGATCAGCGCGCTCAGTTCTGACGCATCCATTGTGGCCACAACGCCCTTGCCCGTTTCGTGGAGCAATCCGATTGCCACCGGCAACAGTCCGGCCGCCTTGCGCAGGAAATTGCTGAGCGATTGTTTCCCGCGCGGCGCAGCGAGACGCGCACGCAAAGTATCCTGTTCCACATCAGGCCGCAGATCGATTGTCAGAACCGCTTCGCCTGTCTTCTGCATGACCTCACGCAAGACCCGCGACAGCGCGTAGATCGCGCCGCCCTCGAGGCCTTCGCGCGTCACCATCGCTTCGCCCCGCACAGCATCACCTTCGAACGAGAGCCCGATCCGCTTTAAAGGGGTACCGGCGAAACGGTCGCGAAAGACCGTCGACCACGACACCAGGAAGCCGCAATTCGCCGGCCTTAGCGGCGTCAGGCCGACCCCGGTATCACGCAGGATGTCACTCCAGCCTCCGTCGGACCCAAGTCGCGGCCAGCTTGCACCACCAAGAGCCAGCACTGTTGCGTCGGCAGAAGCCGTCGCTTCCGTGCCATCGTTCGCTTCGAAGATCAAATGTCCTTCATCATTCCAGCCACGCCAGCGATGGCGCAGCACGAGACGCACGCCGAGCGCGTCAAGCCGGCGCAACCAGGCGCGTAGCAGGGGCGACGCCTTCATCGCCTTGGGAAACACACGGCCGCTCGTTCCGACGAATGTCGGTTGGCCAAGCTCCTCGCACCACGCTCGCAGGTCGACGGGCGAAAATGCTTCGATCGCGCGACGCAGCTTCTCGTCCGGCGGATGGTAGCGGGACAGGAATGCCGCAAGATTCTCGCTGTGGGTGAGATTGAGCCCGCCTCTGCCAGCCAGCAGAAACTTGCGCCCGACGGCCGCCATGCGGTCATAAACCACAACACGGGCACCGCCCCTGGCTGCCGTTTCGGCTGCCATCAAGCCGGCGGGCCCGGCGCCAATTACGCAGACCTCGGTCATCGGGAAATCACAACGGTTCCTCTTAGCGTCTGGAACCTATTCGAAGCGCAAATGGTTTGCATGCGCATGGCCCCACACAATCCTGACACGAGTCCGAGCATGAGCCCGTCAAGCGCCGCTCTCAAATTGTCGACATCCGAGACATTCGCTCGCGCCGCCGAGAAGATCGCCGAACAAGAACGCGCCATTCAACGCAAGATCGACGAAGCCGAGAAAAAGGCAAACGGCAAGGGCAAGTCGAAAAAGCCGCCCCAGACGGGGGCGCGCGAATATCCCGTCCCTCCCTTCCCCGAGCAGCATCTGAAGAAGCCCGGCGCCGAAGCCGACCTGAAGCTCGAACCGATGTATGATGCGCCTCATTACAAAGGGTCGGACAAGCTCAAAAACAAAGTGGCGCTGGTAACGGGCGCCGATTCCGGAATTGGGCGCGCCGTGTCCGTTCTCTTTGCGCGCGAGGGCGCCGACGTTGCCGTTGCTTATCTGAGCGAGCACGAGGACGCCCTTGGCACGAAGCGCGCGGTCGAGACCGAAGGCCGCCGCTGCATTCTCCTGTCGGGCGATGTGAGCGATCCGAAATTCTGCGAGGAGGCCGTGGCGGCGACCGTCCGCGAGCTCGGCAAAATCGACATCCTCGTCAACAACGCGGCTTTTCAGGAGCACGTCGCCGACTTCGAAATGCTCACCGAGGAGCATTTCGACCGCACGCTGAAGACGAATCTGTACGGCTATTTCCACATGGCAAAGGCTGCCGTCCCCCACATGAAGGAAGGCAGCGCCATTGTCATGACCGGTTCGGTGACCGGACTGCTCGGCAATAAGCAATTGCTCGACTATTCGATGACCAAGGGCGGCATCCACGCCTTCGTGCGCTCGCTCGCCACGCATCTGATCGACCGTGGCATCCGCGTGAACGCAGTCGCGCCGGGTCCGGTCTGGACGCCGCTCAATCCCGCGGATCGGCCGGCAAAGAAAGTGGTGGACTTCGGAAGCGATACGCCGATGAAACGGCCGGCGCAGCCGGAAGAAATCGCCCCGGCTTTCGTCTTCCTCGCCGCGCCGAGTTGCTCGAGCTATATCACCGGCGAGATTCTGCCGATCATCGGCGGCTATAGCGGCGGCTAAGTCTCTGCCGCTCAGAAATCATCCGCCGGCAGCGCCATCATGCTGTCGGCGCCGGCCTTGATGCGCGTCAGACGCATCGACGTTTCCGGCAACATCCGCTCCATGAAGAAGCGTGCGGTGACGAGCTTGGCATTCATGCGCTCCGTCGCGCCGTTGGCGCCGGCTTTGAGCTTTTCGCCGGCGGCCTTCACCATGCGACACCACATATAGCCGAGCGCGACCAGACCGAAGAGATGCATGTAATCGGTCGCACCGGCGCCGGCGTTGTCGGGTTTTGCCATTGCGTTCTGGACGAACCACATCGTCGCGGCCTGCAGATCGGCCAGCGCCCTGCCGAGCGGTTCGATGAACGGCTTCATCTGCTCGTCGACGCTGTTCTCCTTGATGAAAGCCTGCACCTCGCCGAAGAAAGCCATCACGGCCTTGCCGCCATCCTTCGGCAACTTGCGGCCGACAAGGTCGAGTGCCTGAATGCCGTTCGCGCCTTCGTAAATCATGGCAATGCGCGCGTCGCGCACGAATTGCTCCATGCCGTGCTCGGCGATGTAGCCGTGGCCGCCGAAGACCTGCTGCGCCATGACCGTGTTGGCAAAGCCCTGATCGGTGAGCACGCCCTTGACCACCGGCGTCAGAAGACTCATGTGCTCGTCGGCGTTCTTGCGTTCCTTGTCGTCGCCGGAGCGATGCGCGACATCGCCAGAGAGCGCCGTCCACATCACAAGCGCGCGCGCCGCCTCGTTGAAGGCCTTGATGGACATGAGGGTACGGCGCATGTCCGGATGTACGATGATCGGGTCGGCCGGCTTGTCGGGAAATTTCGCGCCGGTGAGCGCGCGCCCCTGCAGGCGCTCCCTGGCATATGTGACGGCGTTCTGGTAGGCGACCTCGGACAACGCCAGGCCCTGCACGCCGACACCGAGCCGCGCCTCATTCATCATCGTGAACATCGCGTTGATGCCGCGATTTTCCTCGCCGATGAGAAAGCCGGTGGCGCCGTCATAGTTGAGCACGCAGGTTGCGTTTCCATGAATACCCATCTTGTGCTCGATCGAACCGCAGGTAACGGCATTGCGTGCACCAAGCGAACCATCGGCATTCAGCAGAATCTTCGGCACAATGAACAGGCTCGTGCCCTTGATGCCGGCGGGCGCGCCGTCGCTGCGCGCAAGCACAAGATGGATGATGTTCTCCGACAGATCATGCTCGCCGGCAGAGATGAAGATCTTCGTGCCGGTGAGCGTGTAGGTGCCGTCCGTCTGCTTGACGGCCTTGGTGCGCAACAGGCCGAGATCGGTGCCGCAATGCGGCTCGGTGAGATTCATCGTGCCGGTCCATTTGCCCGACACCAGATGCGGCATGTACGTTTTCTTCTGCTCGGGCGTCCCGTGCATCAGCAGCGCCGAAATCGCACCCTGCGTCAGCCCCGGATACATGGCGAATGCCATATTGGCAGACGCGAGAAATTCGTTGATGGCGACGGTCAGCGTTTCGGGCAGTCCCTGGCCGCCGAATTCTTCCGGCGCCGAGAGACCGACCCAGCCGCCGGTGGTCATCTGTTCGTACGCGCTCTTGAATCCTTTGGGCGTCGTCACGCTGCCGTCGGCGTGCCGCGTGCAACCCTCAATGTCGCCGGTGCGATTGAGCGGGGTGAGCACGTCCGCGCAGAATTTGCCCGCTTCGTTGAGGATCGCCTCCACCACATCCGCCGACGCATCGGCAAAGCCCGGCAGATTGTTGTAGCGATCGATGCGAAAGACGTCGTTCAGCAGAAAGAGAACGTCGTCGACCGGCGCGCGATAGGTCGGCATGAGCGTGTGAGATCCCCGACTTGCATAATGCATGGCCGAGCAAAATGGTTCGGCCGGCCGGCCCTCCGCCGGTGTCCGAATCATCCTCCACAGGTCTTTACGTCGGCGTAACGGCGAGGCTGTGACGCGGGCAGGGAAAGTGCGAACGCCGCCTTCAGGATATCAGCCGGAAGTTGAATCAGGCCGCCGCTGCGCAGAAACGAAGCAAAGCGATCGTCCCCCGCTGAATTATCGAACGAATTCCTCAAGTTTAACTGCTTATTTACCGTAACGCGAAAAAGTCGGTCCCCAGGACAGGGGGACTGCGTTTTCCAGCCGGGCTCGACCCGCAGGTTCCACCGAGAGCGGCCGCCGATCCCCGCGGCGCTCGTCTCGGCGCATGTGGTGGGCAATGAAATCTGGCGTTCCGTGGAAGGTGCGAGGGATGCGGCCAGAACTCCGCGACACAGTTCGCGACGCCGCGCGCCGATCCGGCATGTCCGTTGGCGACTGGCTTGAGACCGTCATTGAGCAGGCTTCGGAAGAGACGCTGCCGCCTCGCCGCGAAAATGACGGTGAACTGAATGCGGTGATGGGGCGGCTCGCCCAATCGATCGAACGCATCGATCGCCGTCTCGACAGCCTTGGCGACCGCAATGCCCAGCCCCCTTCCAGTCCCGAAAATTATGCGCCCCCTTCTACATCGGGATGGACTTGGACCCCCCCGCCACCGCCTCCCGCCTGGACCCCGCCTCCTCCGCCGTTGGGTTGGGGCGCGCCGCCGGTCCAATGGACGCCTCCACCTGCCCCTCCTGGCGATCCGTCGGCGACGGTCGAACGCGCGGTGGCCGAAATTGCGGCCCGTCAGCGCATGCTCGATGCCGACCCGACGGGCGCGCGCACAGAGCCACCCGCTTATGCAGCGCCGCCTCCGGCCGCTCCGCGCGCGTTCGCAGCACCCCAGCCGCAACCGCCGGCGCCTCAGCCGATGGCACCCTGGCCGACTCAGGATCTTTCCGGACTCGAGCAACAGCTCCGCAACATCACCGAGCAAATTCAAAGCCTGCACGATTCAGCTGGCGTCGACGACGCCGTAAAAGAGCTGCGCAGCGATCTCGCCGAGATCGGCCGCTCCCTGACGGAAGCGATGCCACGCCGCGAGGTCGAAGCTCTCGAAAACGAGATGCGCCGTCTCGCCGAGCGGATCGACCAGAGTCGTCAGGCCGGGGTCGATATGTCGACCATCAGCGAAATGGCACGGGGCCTGCTCGAAGTTCGCGACGCGCTGCACGGACTGACGCCCGCCGAAGGCCTCGTCGGATTCGAGGACGCGATCCGAGGGCTCACGCACAAGATCGACAGCCTTGGCTCGGGCAATCGCGACGACGGCACGCTGCACCAGCTTGAATCCGCGGTCGATGCGCTGCGTGGTATCGTGGCGCACGTCGCCTCAAACGAGGCGCTGGCGGCACTTGCCGACCAAGTGCATGCGCTCTCGGAGCGCGTCGAGTACATTGCCCAGTCGGCGCAGAACGCGGCACTCAATCCCCAGCTGGAAATGCAATTACGCTCCTTCACGGAGCAATTGCAGCGGCAAGGCGATCCGGAAGCTTTTGGCGTATTGCAGCACCAGATCGCCGATCTCTCGGCGAAGCTGGATGCATCCGATGCGCGGCTGGGTCATCTCGACAAGCTCGAGGACTCGCTGCGCGAGCTGATGGCGCATCTCGACGATCTCCGCGAAACGAAGGCGACCCCACCCGCGGCGCCTGCGCTCGCCGTGGACGCGCTGAAGCGCGACCTAACGCGTACGCAGGATTCGATCGAAGAGATGCACGGCACGGTCGACCATGTCGTCGATCGCCTAGCCGCGATCGAAAGCGAGATGCGCGCGGCGCGGCCGGCGACTCCCGTTCCCGTTCGGCCGCTCGCGATCGAGCCCGCACCTGAGCCGGAGCCCGCGCCCGCCATTGTGGAGATGGAGCCGCAGAGCTCACATGAGCCCGAGCCGGTTCATGTCACACCGCGCGAGCGAGCGCCGATCGATCCCAATCTTCCGCCCGACTTTCCGCTCGAGCCCGGTGTCGGGACTCCATCGATGCGTCCGAGCGCATCGGCCGCCGAGCGCATCGCTGCTTCCGAAGCGGCGCTTGCTGGCGCCAAGATCGTCACCTCGGGCAGCACCACGACGAACTTCATTGCCGCTGCGCGCCGCGCCGCCCAGGCGGCGGCGCCTGCGGCTAGCGCGAACAAAATTGCCGAAACCCCGCGCTCCGAGAAGGGTGGCGGGCTTGGGCAGCGGATGAAGAAGCTTTTCGTCGGCGCGGGCGTGATCCTCATCCTGGTTGGCGGATACCGGCTCGCGACACGGTTTAGCGACGTCATCAACGTCGCCGCGGATAGTGCAATGCGGATCGCGGCGCCGGCTCCCTCCGCAATCGAAGAACCGACGGCACCTGCGACGACCGAAGCAACGCCAAACCCGCGGAGCGATGTAGCCGCACCCAATGCCATCGCCGCGGCCCCCGCGGCGGAGCCAGAGATCACAGGCGCGGTGCCGCCACCTTCGGCCGGGACGTTGGTCCTCCCGGCTTTGCCCGAGGCAGCCGCACCCTCAAACAAGCTGCCGGAAATGCTGCGCAAGGCCGCGGCTAACGGCGACCCTGCGGCCGCTTACGAGATCGCCGTGCGGCATATCGAGGGGCGCGGCGTTCCGGTCTCAATGGACGAGGCGGCACGCTGGCTGCAACGTGCGGCCAAATCCGGCATTGCCCCCGCCCAAGTCCGGCTGGGCAGCCTTTACGAGAAGGGCCAAGGGGTCAAAAAGGACCTCGCCACCGCCCAATCGCTTTACAACGCCGCCGCCGAGAAGGGTAACGCGCGGGCCATGCACAATCTCGCCGTGCTCTACGCCGAGGGCGCGG
>CAZSAW010000008.1:0-21028 GCA_964604745.1 uncultured Hyphomicrobiales bacterium | reverse complement strand
GAGGCTTGCGGCGGCAAAGGCGCGCGATACTGCGCGCCGTGCCGCATCGACGCGCACACCTGCGGCAAGACCGGGCAGAGCAGGGCGCATCAGCGCGTTCATGCGCTCGCCTCGGCGGCAAGCAGCGCCGCCTGGTTTTCGGTGATCAGCGCATCGATGATCTCGTCGAGTGCCTCGCCCTCGATCACCTGCGGCAGCTTGTAGAGCGTGAGATTAATTCGGTGATCGGTCACGCGGCCTTGCGGAAAATTGTAGGTGCGGATGCGCTCGGACCGGTCGCCGGAGCCGATCTGGCCGCGCCGTTCCGCCGCGCGCTCGGCGTCGCGCCTGCCGCGCTCGGCGTCGTAGAGCTTGGCGCGCAGCAGCGCCAGCGCGCGCGCCTTGTTCTTGTGCTGCGAGCGATCCTCCTGCACGGCGACGACGATGCCGCTCGGAATGTGGGTGATGCGGATCGCCGATTCGGTCTTGTTGACGTGCTGTCCGCCGGCACCGCTCGCGCGCATGGTGTCGATCTTCAGATCGGAATCGTTGATCGCAACATCGACGTCCTCGACCTCGGGCAAAACCGCGACAGTCGCGGCCGATGTATGAATGCGGCCGGAGGTCTCGGTATCGGGCACGCGCTGCACCCGGTGCACGCCGGATTCATATTTCAGCTTCGCAAAGGCGCCGCGGCCACGGATTTCGGCGATGATTTCCTTGAACCCGCCGACCGTGCCCTCGCTCGCGGAAATCACTTCGGTCTTCCAGCCGTGCCGGGCGGCATAGCGCTCGTACATGCGGAAGAGGTCGCCGGCAAAGAGCGAGGCCTCGTCACCGCCGGTGCCGGCGCGGATTTCCAGAATGACGTTACGCTCGTCCATCGCGTCCTTGGGCAGAAGGTGCAGGCGGATGTCCTGCTCCAGTGCCGCGCGCCGCTCCTCGAGCGAGCGCTTTTCTGCCGAGGCGATGTCGCGCATCTCGGCATCGGTCGATCCGTCGGCAAGGAGCGCCTCGACATCGGCGAGTTCGGCCACGACGGCGCGGTAATTCTTCACCGCCTCGACCATGGGTCCGAGATCGGAAAATTCGCGCGACAGCTTCACGAACGTCTCGGGAGGCAATTGCCGGGACAATTGCGCCTCAAGCTCGGCGTGGCGCGCGAGCACGGTATCGAGCTTCGCCTGCGGCAGCATTTACAGCGTCAGTCCTTCTTCGGCGGCGAAGGCCTCGATGCGCTGGCGCATCGAGACGTGTTCGGCTGGATGGTCGAGCAGCGGGCCGATCGTCGCCGCGGCCTTGGCGGCGTCGAGATCGAGCAGCATCGCCTTGACCGGGCCGACTGCCGACGGCGTCAATGACAGGGAACGATAGCCGATTGCAGCCAGCGCCAGCGCGCCGATGGGCTTGGAGGCAAGCTCGCCGCACAGGGTGATCGGCTTGTTGTGCTCGCGCGACTTGCGCGCGATCAGCCGCAGCGCACGCAGGACCGGCGCGGAGATCGGATCGAAGCGGCCCGACACGCGATTGTTGCCGCGGTCGACGGCGAACAGGAATTGCACGAGATCGTTCGAGCCGACCGAGAGGAAATCCACGCGCGGGAAAAGCTCGTCGAGCTGGAACAGGAGCGAGGGCACCTCGACCATGGTGCCGATCTCGACCTGCTCGGGCAGATCGTGGCCGTGTCGGCGCAGATGCGTCAGCTCCTGCTCGACCAGCGCCTTGGCGCGATCGAACTCGCTCACCGATGCGACCATCGGGAACATCAGCCGCAGCACGCGGCCGCAGGCGGCCTTGAGCAGGGCGCGGATCTGGCTTCGCATCAGTCCCGGCCGGTCGAGGCCGAGCCGGATCGCGCGCCAGCCGAGCGCCGGATTTTCCTCCTCGAAGGCGCGCATGTAGGGAAGGATCTTGTCGCCGCCGATATCGAGCGTTCGGAACGTCACCGGCTTGTCGCCCGCCGTGTCGAGGACGGAGCGATAGAGCGAAAGCTGTTCGCTAATGCGCGGGAAGGCGGTCGCCACCATGAATTGCAGCTCGGTGCGGAAAAGCCCGATGCCGTCCGCGCCTGTCTCCTGGATATGCGGCAGGTCGACCAGCAGGCCGGCATTGATGAGAAGCGACATTTCCGCGCCGTCTTTGGTCACGCAGGGCTTGTCGCGCAGCGCCTGATATTGCGCCTGCCGGCGCGCGCGCAGCCGCACCCGTTCGCCATAGGCGTTCTGGATGTCGGCCGGCGGCCGGAGATAGACGTCGCCGGTGACGCCATCGACGATCATGGCGTCGCCGGGCTCGACCAGGCTCGCGACATTCTCGATCTGGCCGACGGCGGCGATGCCGAGCGCGCGCGCGACGATGGCGACATGCGAGGTCGTGCCGCCTTCTTCCAGCACGAGCCCGCGCAAGCGCTTGCGGTCGTAGTCGAGCAGGGCGGCCGGGCCCATCGAGCGCGCGACAACGATGGCGTTTTCCGGAAGCTGGTCCTTGCGCGGAGCGTGATCGAGACCCATGAGCTGGCGCATCAGCCGGTTGGCGAGATCGTCGAGATCGTGCAGGCGGTCGCGCAGATAAGGGTCCGAAGCGCGCAGCATGCGTGCGCGCATGTCGGACTGAACGCGTTCGACGCCGGCTTCGGCCGTGAGACCGGTCGCCACCGCCTCGCGCATGCGGTCGAGCCAGCCGCGGTCATGCGCGAACATGCGATAGGCTTCGAGAACCTCGCGATGCTCGCCACCTTCGGAGATTTCCCCCCGCTCGAGCATCACATCGACGTCTTCCCGCAGCGCGGCGATGGCATCGTCCAGCCGCTGCAATTCCTTCGGCACGTTGTCGGCGATGAAATTCGTGATAACGACGCGCGGCTCATGCAGCACGACATGGCCGAGCGCGATGCCCTCCGACAACGCGGAACCGGTCACGTGCAATTGCGGATGTACGGCGGGTTCGGCGCCAGGCTTCGCCAGCGCCGACAATTCGCCCGAGGCGATCATTTCCGCGAGCACCATGGCGGTGGTCTGCAGCGCCTCGACTTCCTCTTCGGAATAGGTGCGCTGCGCGCGGTTCTGCACGACCAGCACGCCGAGCGTGTTGCCGCCGCGCAGGATCGGCACGCCGAGGAACGAGTGGTAGATCTCTTCGCCGGTTTCAGGGCGGTAGGAGTAGGCCGGATGCTCGTGCGCTTCCGACAGGTTCACCGGATTGGCTTCGCGCGCGACGAGGCCGACGAGGCCTTCGTCCGAGCCCATGACGGTCAAGTGCACGGCTTCGCGCTTGAGGCCTTCGGTGGCATAAAGCTCAAGCGTGCCGTCGACGCGCAACACGTAGACGGAGCACACCTCCGCCACCATGTTGGCGGCAATCAGCACGACAATCTTGTCGAGGCGTTCCTGCGCGCTGACCGGCTCCGCCATGACTTCGCGCAGCCGGCGCAACAGCACGCGCGGACCGCCAAGCGCACCACGCATTGTAAAAATCCTCAGGGCCTCTCAACGGCTATAGCGAATAGGCGAAGCAAACGGCAAGCCAAAGCCCCATCCGCCCGCGGCCAAGCCGTTCCCTGCCGGGTTCAGGCATCGCAGCGGATGGCATCCGCCGGCGGATATAATCGCTGCGCCGGAGCCCGGAAACGGTGGTCGCGGAATTGCCCTGCCGGAAGCCGGCGGGGGGCCGGCGCTCGACGATGCGCGCGCGGCAGCGCCTTACCAGGCACTGCTCGCGGAAATTCGCCCGAGTGCGGTGCGGAATGGATCGCTGTCGATGAGCCGCACATAGAGATCGCGCAACGTGCCGGCGCCTGCCGGCTGCAGAATGGGGGTGTCGTCGCCGAACACACGGCGCGCGAGCGCGGCGGCGCTGGTGCCGTCGGCCGGCGCAGCCAGCTCTTCGGCCGACAGGCCGGAGGTGAGGCGCTCGAACAGGATGTCTCCGGCAACCAGCGGCAGGTCGGCCATGTCGTCCTGTCGCAGCAGCACGGCGAGCCGATGATCGGGATGGGTCCCGTCCTCAAGCGCAGGCTTGAAATCGCGAAAGCGGATGGCGTGCGGAAAATCGTCTGGCGCGTCGCGCAGGTGTTGCGCGATGTCACGTTCTTCTTCCGCGACGTAATAGCGGTTGAGGCTGTCGAAGCGGATATAGCGGTAGCCGTGCTTCGCGAGCGTCGGCTCCCATACGTCCCAGGCCGGCGCGAGGCTGTAGGGTGCGAGCGCTTCGGCGATCACCACCTTGGGGCGGAAGGTCATCCAGTCTGCGCCGGCGATCACATCGCCCTCGGCGCCCTCGACGTCGATCTTCAGGATATCGACCTGTGTCACCGCCTGCGCCTTGCACAGCGCGGTGAGCGTCGTCATCGGCACGCGGAGCGTTTGCGATGCCTTGCCGAACTCGGTCTGTGCCGATTGCGCGTGGGCGCCGATGGTGGTCGAGAGCCCGTGATAATCGTCGACGAGATGAAATGCCGCTTCACCCTCCGCGGCACCGACGACCTGCTCGAAACCTTTGTCCCGCCTGCGGATCGCGCGGCTCAGGCGCGCCAGCCGCGGATTGGGCTCGACGGTGATGCCGCTCCAGCCGCGCAGATAGAACAGGAAAGTGACGTTGTCGTAGACCGGATGGCCGGCGCCGATATCGATATAGAAACCGCTGGCGCGGCCGGGAAAACAGGAAGCGAGATAGAGGTCCTCGAAGCGCTGCGAATAGGAGAGGACCGTCGCGCTCACTTATCGAGCCCGTAGAGCGAATGCAGCGTGCGCACCGCCAGCTCGGTATAGGCCGCGTCGATCAGCACGGAGAACTTGATCTCGGAGGTGGTGATCGCGCGGATGTTGATGTTGCGCGAGGCGAGTGCCTGGAACGCCTGCGCCGCGACGCCGGCATGGCTGCGCATGCCGATGCCGATCACCGAGACCTTGGCCACGTCGGTCGCACCATCGACCTTCTCGTAGCCGATGTCCGCCTTCGCCTTGCCGATCACGTCCATCGAACGCTGATAGTCCGCGGCCGGCACGGTGAAGGTGAGATCGGTGGTCGCGCCGTCGGCGGAGACGTTCTGCACGATCTTGTCGACGTTGATGCTCGCGGCCGCGAGCGGGCCGAAGATCGCCGCGGCGATGCCCGGCTTGTCCTGCACGCGGCGGATGGAAATCTGCGCCTCGTCCTTGGAAAAGGCGATGCCTGTGACGACTTGCTGTTCCACGATGTCCTCCTCGTCGCAGATGAGGGTTCCGGGCGGATGATTGGAAAGGGGATCGATGTCCTCGGGACGGTCGAAGCTCGAGCGCACGAAGATGCGCACCTTGTGCACCATGCCAAGCTCGACCGAGCGCACCTGCAGCACCTTGGCGCCGAGCGAGGCGAGTTCGAGCATTTCCTCGAATGCGACCTTCTCGAGCCGCTTTGCCTTCGGCACGACGCGCGGGTCGGTGGTGTAGACGCCGTCGACGTCAGTGTAGATGTCGCAGCGGTCGGCACGGATCGCGGCGGCGACCGCGACGGCCGACGTATCCGAGCCGCCGCGCCCGAGCGTGGTGACGCGGCCGGTTTCCTTGTGAATGCCCTGGAAGCCGGCGATGACGGCGACTTCCTTGCGCTCCTTGAAGCGCTTGACCAATTCCTTGCCGTTGACGTCCTCGATGCGGGCGGCGCCGTGCGCGTTCGAGGTCAGGATCGGCAATTGCCAGCCCTGCCACGAGCGTGCAACCACACCCATGCCCTGCAGCACGATGGCAAGAAGTCCGGCAGTTACCTGTTCGCCGGACGCGACGACCGCGTCGTATTCGCGCGCATCGTGCATGGGCGACGCTTCGCGGCACCAGGCGACAAGCTGGTTCGTCTGTCCGGCCATGGCGGAGACGACGACGGCGACCTCGTGGCCAGCATCGACCTCGCGCTTGACGTGGCGCGCGACATTGCGAATGCGGTCGATATCGGCGACCGACGTTCCGCCGAATTTCATCACGAGACGCGACATGCGGAGCGGTAAAACCCTGGATTGGACATCGTTGACAGTCGATATTGTGATGTACTGTCAACAGGCGGCGCATTCATAACGGTGCCGTCGCGGGCCTGCAACCCGGAGTACTGGATTTGAGCGATTCACGAAGCTCCACGGTCGATCCGGGCGAAGTCGAGCAATTCGCCCGCACCGCTGCGCAATGGTGGGACCCGAAAGGGCCCATGGCGATGCTGCACAAGTTCAATCCGGTGCGGCTTGCCTTCATCCGCGATCAACTCGTGCGGCAATTCGGGCGCGACCCGAAACGCACGGCCTGTCTGAGCGGGCTGCGTATCCTCGATATCGGTTGCGGGGCGGGCATCCTGTCCGAGCCGCTCGCCCGTCTCGGCGCGTCCGTCGTCGGCGCCGATCCGGCCGAGGCCAATATCGAGGCGGCGCGCCGGCATGCGCAGACGGGCGGGCTTGCGATCGACTATCGCGCGACGACTGCCGAGGCACTGGCCGATGCCGGTGAGCGCTTCGACGTGGTGCTGGCAATGGAGGTGGTCGAACATGTCACCGACGTGCCGCTGTTCGTGCGGCGCTGCGCCGAGATGGTGAAGCCGGGTGGCCTGATGATCGCGGCGACGCTCAATCGCACGCTCAAGAGTTTTGCGCTCGCGATCGTCGGGGCGGAATATGTGCTGCGCTGGATTCCGCGCGGCACGCATTCCTGGGACAAGTTCGTCACGCCGGCGGAATTGCAGGAGGCGATGGAGCAGGCGGACCTGCGCGTCATCGACGAGAGCGGCGTCATCTATAACGTGCTCGCCGATGCCTGGCGGCTCGCCGACGACATGGACGTCAATTACATGATGGTGGCGGCGCGCGGCGGCTAGTGCGCCATGCATCCCCACTATGTCATGCCCGGCCTTGTGCCGGGCATCGGCGTCTTCTAACCCTCGCGCGCTAAGGCTGGATGGCCGGGACGAACCCGGCCATGGCGGGTGGACCGATGCAGGATACAGGCTGGCTCTGGGCGGTGTTCACGATCATCGCCGCCGCGGGGCAAACCGCGCGCAACGCGATGCAGCGCGAACTGACCGCGACGCTCGGCACCGTCGGGGCGACGCACGTGCGTTTTCTCTTCGGCTTTCCCTTCGCGCTGATCTTCCTGGCTGGGGTGGCGCTCATCTCCGGAACGCCGCTTCCGGTGCCGCCGGCAATTTTCTGGCCATGGATCGTGCTCGGCACGCTTTCCCAGATTCTTGCAACCGGATTGATGCTTGCCGCAATGGGCGAACGCTCCTTCGTCGTCACCATCGCCTATATCAAGACCGAACCGGTGCAGGTCGCCTTGTTCGGGCTGATCTTCCTCGGCGACCGTCTCACCCCCGGCATGATGGCGGCGATCGTCATCGCCACGGCCGGCGTCATCATCATCTCGCTGAAACCCGGCGGCGCGGCGAATGGCAGCATGCGCTCGACGGTGTTGGGCCTGGGCGCCGCGTCGATGTTCGCGCTTTCCGCGGTCGGCTATCGCGGTGCGATCCTCAGTCTCAATCTGCCCAACTTCGTGATGACCGCGACGTTTACGCTGGCGGTTGGCCTCGTGATGCAGACGGCGTTACTCACGGCCTATCTGCTCATCCGCGAGCCGAAGGTGATGCGCGACATTCTCGCCGCCTGGCGCCCCTCGATGTTCGCGGGCTTCATGGGGGCGGCAGCGTCACAATTCTGGTTTCTCGCCTTTGCCATCGCCACGGCCGCGAGCGTGCGCACGCTCGCGCTTGTCGAGGTGCTGTTCGCACAGTTCATCTCGCACATCGTCTTCAAGCAGCCGACCTCACGGCGCGAACTGCTCGGCATCGTGCTTGTCGTTGCCGGCGTGGTGCTTCTGATCTGGGCGCACTAGCAGGCCCAGCGTCTGCAGGCTGATCTAGTTCTTCTCGTCGGGCAGGATCGGCAGGGGATGGAATTCGATTCCTTCCTCGTGCAATTCCTCTGCCTCCTCGGCCGAGGCTTCGCCATAGATCGAGCGATGCTCGACCTCGCCGTAATGCATCTTGCGCGCGACTTCGGGAAACTGCTTGCCGACGTTATCGGCATTCTTTACGAGGTGCTCGCGCAATTCCTTCAGCTTCTGCCGGAATTCCTGCTCCTGCGGCGACATCATGGCGACGGGGGCCGCCGGCTCCGGTGCCGCGGGGAGGGCCGGTTCGTTCGCCACCATCGGCGTGTCCGCGCTCTTGCGCTTGCGCCTCGTGCGCACGGCCGGCGCCATGATCGCCTTGTCCACCTTCGATGAGCCGCACGCAGGACATGTCACCAGTCCGCGCTTCTTCTGCTTGTCGTAGTCGGCGGAATTGGCGAACCAGATTTCGAAGTCGTGCTTGCGATCGCAAACGAGCGCGTAACGGATCATGAGGCGCCCTTGACCACGTGCAGATGCGTCGGCTCCGCCATCGGCTCGACGATCTCGAAGCGCCGGCCGTGCTGCAGCGAGGGAATGCGCGCGCGGGCGGTTGCGACCTGCGACAGATCGATATCGGCCATGATCACGCCAGGCTCGTTGCCGCCCTCCGCGACGATGCGGCCCCACGGGTCGACCACGAGCGAATGGCCGAAGGTTTCACGGCCGTTCTCGTGCATGCCGCCCTGCGCCGCGGCAATGACAAAGCAACCGTTCTCGATGGCGCGGGCGCGCATCAGCACATGCCAATGCGCTTCGCCGGTCTGGCGGGTGAAGGCCGACGGAATCGCCAGCATGGTCGCGCCGGCCTCGGCAAGCGCGCGATAGAGCGCGGGAAAGCGCAGATCGTAGCAGATCGACAAACCGAGCCGGCCCCAGGGCAGGTCGCTCAGCACCGCCAATTCACCCGGACGGTAATTGCGCGACTCGCGATAGCTCTCGCCGTCGGCGAGATCGACGTCGAACATGTGGATCTTGTCGTAGCGAGCGATCACGTCGCCTTTCGGGTCGATCAGGATCGAGCGGTTCGCCGCCTTGTCGTGCGATACCTTGATCGCGAGCGAGCCGATATGGATGTGGAGCGAGAGCTTGCGCGCGAGATCCTGGAACGCGGCGATGAAGATGTCGTTGTCTTCCGTCGCGATTTTGGAGAACAGCGCGTCGCGCGACAGCTCCATGATATTCGTCATTTCCGGCGTCAGCACGTATTGCGCGCCATTTGCGCGGGCTTCGCCGATCATCTTTACCGCGGCATCGAGATTGGCCGCCGGGATGCGGCCCGAGCGCATCTGGATCAGTCCGCAGCGGACATTCGCGGGCGAGTCGGTCATTGCTGGGGCTCGCAGACGGCGGCCAGGAGCGGATCAAGCTTGCCGGCTTCGTCGAGCGCGAAGAGGTCGTCGCAGCCGCCGACATGCGTTTCGCCGACGAAAATCTGCGGGACGGTCCGGCGCCCGTGGGCCCGCGTCGCCATCTCGCTTCGCAACTCGCGATTCCCGCTCACGTCGATCTCCTTGTAACGGACGCCTTTGCTGTCCAGGAGTTCCTTCGCCGCGTGGCAATAGGGGCAGTACGGAGTCGTGTAAATTTCGATCATTGATACGTCAGTCTTTTGTCAGACTGACTATATGGTTGGCCGCGCCACGTCCACAACCCGCGCAAACACGAGGACATCGACGTCGCGTGCGCCGGCCCGCAACAGGGCGCGGGCGCAGGCATCGAGCGTGGCGCCGGAGGTCAGGACGTCGTCGATCAGGAGCGCGCGGCGGCCAGAAATCGCCGCCTTATGCTCGGCGGCGACACGGAACGCGCCCTGCACATTGGCGGCGCGTTCCGGTTTCGACAGGCCGACCTGCTGCAGCGTCGGCTTGATGCGTTTGAGGGTGTCATAATCTACCGGAACGGCGGTGGCGCCGCCGATCAGCTTGGCGAGCAGAGCGGATTGATTGAAGCGGCGCGCCCACAGCCGACGCCAATGCAGCGGCACCGGGACGATGACATCGGCATCGCTCAGCAGCTCGGCGCCGGCACGGGCCATCCAGCGCGCGAGCGTCGGCGCGAGATCGAGCCGGTCGCCGTATTTGTAGGCCTGCACCAAGGCGCGGGCGACGTCGTCGTAGCGAACGGCCGCCCGCGCGCGCTGATAGGAGGGCGGGTCGGCGATCGCCTGCATCGACAGGAGGCCCGGGCCGGGATCGTAGACGAAGGGAATGCCGAGCCGTTCGCAGAATGGCCGCTCGATCGGCGAGAGCTTGGCCCAGCAGGACGCGCACAGACCGGACGACGATCCGACCGGGGCACGGCAGGCGGGGCAGAGCGGGGGCAGGGCCAGATCGAGCGCAAGGCGAAACGGCGCGCGCCAGTTGGCGGCGATCCGCTGCAGCGGCGAAGGCGGCTTCGCCTCGGCTGTCACATCCTGCGTCACGGCATTAAGGTAGCGCCCGCCAATGTGCCTGTCACCGCTGCACACGGAAGGACTGATGCCGAATGCCGAACGCTCCGCTCGTCTTTGATCGCCGGCTTGTGAGCACGCGCCAGCGCCGCGCGCTGGCGCAGCGGCCCGAGACGTTTCTGCTCGATCGCGTGGTCGACGATCTGATCGAGCGGCTGTCGGTTGTGCTGCGCCGTTTCGAGGTGGCCGCCGATCTCGGCACGGCCGATGCCGCACTCGCGCGGGCGCTCTCGCAACGTAACCTGGCTCAGCACGTCATCGCGCTCGGCCCGCTCGCGAATCGCGCCAGCGGAGCGTTCGCGCGTGTCGCCGCCGACGAGGAAGCCTTGCCCTTTGCCGACGGCGCGCTCGATCTCGCCGTTTCGGCGCTTAACTTGCATTTCGTGAACGATTTGCCTGGCACACTTATTCAAATCCGCCGCGCGCTCAAACCGGATGGACTGTTTCTCGCCGCGCTTCTCGGCGGCGAGACGCTGAGAGAATTGCGTGAGGCTTTCGCCGCAGCGGAAACGGAAACCGAGGGCGGCGTGTCACCGCGCGTCGCGCCCTTTGCCGATCTGCGCGATCTCGGCGCGCTTCTCCAGCGTGCGGGGCTCGCCTTGCCGGTCACCGATGCCGACCGCCTCGTCGTGCGTTACGGATCGGTGTTCGAATTGATGCGCGATCTGCGCCGCATGGGCGCGACCAATGCGCTGGTCGAGCGGCGCCGCGCGCCGCTCAAGCGTGCAACGTTGCGCCGGCTCGGTGAAATCTATGCGGAGCGTTTCACAGACGCGGATGGGCGCGTACGCGCGACCTTCGAAATCGTCTGGCTGTCGGGCTGGGCGCCGCATGCAAGCCAACAGCAGCCGCTCAAGCCCGGTTCGGCGCGGACGCGGCTTGCCGACGCGTTGCGCACGCCGGAAATTCCCGCGGGAGAGAAGACGGGGCGCTGAAAAACGCGGCCGATCAGGTCGGCCAGGCCGACTTCACCGATTCGAACATCGCGTTGACGGAGGTGCCGAGCGCCATGACCGTCGCAGCGACGGCAACGGCGATGCCGCCAGCGATCATCGCATATTCGATGGCGGTCGCGCCCCGCTCGTCGGCGAGGAAGCGTTGAAGCGAAGCGGCGTTGCAGCGGCGGATCGTATTCATGTCGGTCCCTGTCTGTCTCACAACAGCGTCAGAAGGTGCGAAATCAGTGGCTCGTCGGCCGGCGGCATCGGGTAGTCGCGAAGCTTGTTCGGCCTGACCCAGACGAGTGCGGTATGCACCCGCGCCGTGACCTGTCCTTCCCATCGCCGGCACACATAGAGTGGCATCAGCAGATGAAAGTCCGGATAGCCGTGGCTTGCGAAAGTGAGCGGCGCAAGACAGGCCTCCTTCACCGTGATTCCCAATTCCTCCGCCAGTTCCCGGATGAGCGTGTCCTCGGGCCGCTCGCCGTCTTCGATCTTGCCGCCGGGAAACTCCCACAGACCCGCCATCGCCTTGCCGGGAGGACGTTGTGCAAGCAGCACGCGCCCGTCGGCATCGATCAGCGCGCATGCGGCAACAAGGACAAGTTTTCCGCTCACGGTCGCTGCCCGATAGTGGCGTTTCCAGCGTTAAGGCCGTTTGAACATTCGCGCTTAACAAAGCGTTTAAGAACGGTAGTCACCGTTGATGGCGACGTATTCCTTGGTGAGGTCGCAGGTGAGAACCCGGTCGCGGCCCTTGCCCAGACCGAGACCGACCTTGATCTCGATCTTGGGGTCTTTCATCGCCGCCGAGACTTTCGCCTCGTCATAGGACGGATCGCGCTCGCCCTTGTGCGCCACGCGGATGCCGCCGAACCAGATCGAGAGCTTGTCGCGATTGGCGGGCTCTCCGGCCTTGCCGACAGCCATGACGACGCGGCCCCAATTGGCGTCCTCGCCCGCGATCGCGGTTTTCACCAGCGGCGAATTGGCGATCGACATCGCAATGCGGCGTGCCGAGGCTTTCGACACCGCGCCTTCCACCTTGACCTCGACGAGCTTGCGCGCGCCTTCGCCGTCGCGCGCGACCTGCTCGGCGAGATCGGCGAGCACCATGTCGAGCGCCTTGCGAAAGCCCTTCAGCCGCGCATCGCCTGTCTTGGTGATGCGCGGAGCACCGCGCTTCTGTGCCGCGCCGGTCGCGAACATGAGAAGCGTGTCGGAGGTCGAGGTGTCGCCGTCGATGGTGACGGCATTGAACGTGTCGGCGACCGCGTCCTTCAAAAGTTTCTGCAGCACAGGCGCGGCGATCGGCGCATCGGTGAAGACAAAAGACAGCATCGTCGCCATGTCGGGCGCGATCATGCCCGCGCCCTTGGCGACGCCGGCGATGGTGACCTTGCTTTTGCCGAGGCTTGTCTGCGCGGTCGAGACTTTCGGAAAGGTATCCGTCGTCATGATCGCTTTGGCGGCGTCGAGAAAACGTCCGGCCTTCGCATCGGCGACGAGCGCGTTCATCACGCCGTCGAACTTGCGCGCATCGAGCGGCTCGCCGATCACGCCGGTCGAGGCCAGAAAGATTTCAGTGTCGCGGCAGCCGAGCGCCTTGCGCGCAATCTCCGCGGTCAACCGCGTCGCCGCACGTCCGTTCTTGCCGGTGAAGGCATTGGCATTGCCGGAATTGACGACGAGCGCGCGCGCGTTGCCGCCCTTCAGGCGTGCGCGGCACCATTCCACCGGCGCCGAGGGACATTTGGAGCGCGTGAACACGCCGGCGACCGTGGTGCCTGGATCGAACACGGCGAGCAGCACATCGGTACGGCCGGCATATTTGATGCCGGCGGCAGCGGTCGCGAGGCGCACGCCGTCGATGGCCGGCACATCCGGGTAGCTCTTGGGCGCGAGTGGAGAGACGGTGGTGGACATTCGCAAATTCTTTCGGCGGAAAACGCAGCGTTGCGCACAATAAAGATGCCAATGGCCGGGACAAGCCCGGCCATTGCAGTCCGAACGCGAGCGATCGGGAACGATTACTTCTTCTGCTCGGCGGGCTTCGGTTCGATCAGCTTGCCGTCCTTGTCGAAGCGCTCGATCTTCGCTTCGGTGCGCAGCTTGTTGATCATCTCGGCCTGGGCCTTGCGCACGACGAATGTCTCGACCTGATCCTTCACCTGCTCGAAGGTCGGCGCGGGCTTGGTGCGCTTGTCGTCGACGCGAATGATGTGCCAGCCGAACTGCGTCTTCACCGGATCGGAGATCTGGCCCTTTTCGAGCTTATAGGCTGCTTCGGCGAATTCCGGCACCATCTGGTCCTTGGTGAAGAAGCCGAGATCGCCGCCGTTCTCCTTCGAGCCCGGGTCCTTCGACTTTTCCTTGGCGATGGCGGCGAAGTCGCCGCCCTTTTTGAGATCGGCCGCGATCTGCTTCGCCTCGTCCTCGGTCTCGACCAGGATGTGGCGCGCGCTCACTTCCTCCTGCTTTGCGACCTGCTTGATCGCCTCGTCGTAAACCTTGTGCAGCGCCTCGTCGGTCGCCGCCGCCTTCGCCTCCGACTGCAGGAACGATTCCATCAGCAGCTTGGTGCGCGCCAGCGCGAGCCTGCGCTTGAAGTCCGCCGAGTCGCCGACTTTCTTGTCTTCGGCCGCCTTGGCGACGAGCATCATGTCGGCGACATAGGTCGTCAGATATTCACGCTTGGCGTCCGGGGGAATCTGGGCGGCGTTCTGCCCGAGGTCCTCCTCGGCGGCAGTGAGGTCGCTCTGGCGGATTTCGGCGCCATTCACCTTGGCGACGACCGGGTCGTCCTCGGCAAAGGCAGGCGCGACAAGCGCAAGGAAGGCGGCGAGAACGGCGAGGCGGGCGAGGGCGGTCATAGCGCTCTTTTCCTGTATGGGGGCGGCCCGCGGGGCGGTCCGCGCGGGCGGCGTCTTGTCGCGCAATCGGTAGGGCTTGGCAATGGCCGCACGGCCTGGAGCGCGCTAACGAGCGCGTGAACCAATCCCAGCAATGCGGCGACAAAAAGCTCGAATTAGGCTTCAATTGACAAGGGATTGACCCCCTCCTATCTCTGCCACGACGCATTCATTGTGATCGTCGCGAAGCCCGGACCGGGCCGTGCTTTTGGCTTTACGGGTCTTCCTCTGGTGCTCCACACCACGACCATCGCCACCGGAATCAAGAGGGATCGCGCATGATCGGCGCAGTCGCGAAAAAGCTGTTCGGCTCCGCCAACGAGCGCCGGATCCGCGGCTACCGCCCCCGCGTCGATGCCATCAATGCGCTTGAGCCTGAACTCGCCGCGCTTTCCGACGCCGAACTGCGCGCGCGCACCGACGTCTTCAAGAAAGAGATCGAGGACGGCAAGTCGCTCGACGACATTCTCGTCCCGGCTTTCGCCACCGTGCGCGAGGCGGCCAAGCGCACCCTCGGCCAACGTCACTTCGACGTGCAGCTGATCGGCGGGATGATCTTGCACGAAGGCAAGATTTCCGAGATGAAGACCGGCGAAGGCAAGACGCTGGTCGCGACGCTTCCCGTCTATCTCAATGCGCTGGCCGGACGCGGCGTGCATGTCGTCACCGTCAACGATTACCTCGCCCGGCGCGACGCCGAGTGGATGGGTCAGATCTATTCCTTTCTGGGCCTTACCACTGGCGTCATCGTGCACGGGCTCGACGACGAGCAGCGCAAGAAAGCCTACGACTGCGACATCACCTACGGCACCAACAACGAGCTCGGCTTCGACTATCTGCGCGACAACATGAAGTACCGGCTGGAGGACATGGTCCAGCGCGGGCACATCTACGCCATCGTCGACGAAGTGGACTCCATCCTGATCGACGAGGCGCGCACGCCGCTCATCATTTCCGGTCCGCTCGACGACCGTTCCGAGTTCTACAACATCATCGATACCTTCATTCCGAAGCTGGAAAAGGCCGATTACGAGGTCGACGAGAAGCAGCGCACCGTCAATCTCAGCGAGCAGGGCATGAGCCGGATGGAGCAATGGCTGCGCGACGCGGGCCAGCTCAAATCGGAATCGCTCTACGACGTCGAGAATGTCTCGATCGTGCATCACGTCAATCAGGCCTTGCGTGCGCACAAGCTGTTCCAGCGCGACAAGGACTACATCGTGCGCAACGGCGAGGTCGTCATCATCGACGAATTCACCGGCCGCATGATGCCGGGCCGCCGCTATTCGGAGGGGCTGCATCAGGCGCTCGAGGCGAAAGAGCATCAGCCGATCCAGCCGGAGAACCAGACGCTCGCCTCGATCACTTTCCAGAATTACTTCCGCATGTACGAGAAGCTCGCCGGCATGACCGGCACGGCGCTCACGGAAGCCGACGAGTTCCTCGATATCTACGGCCTCGAAGTGCTCGAAGTGCCGACCAACATGCCGCTGATCCGCGACGATCAGGACGACGAGGTCTATCGCACGGCGACGGAGAAGTATCAGTCAATCATCCAGCTCATCCAGGAGTGCAAGACCAAGGGCCAGCCGGTACTCGTGGGCACGACCTCGATCGAGAAATCCGAATTGCTCGCCGAGATGCTGCGCAAGGAGGGCTGGGAGCAGCACGACTTCTCCGATCCCAACGCCTTTGCTTCGCTCTATTCCGGTGACGAGGGCGCCTCGAAGGCGAAGGTCTTCGCCATTCTCAACGCGCGCTATCACGAGCAGGAAGCCTATATCGTCAGCCAGGCGGGCGTGCCCGGCGCGATCACGATCGCGACCAACATGGCCGGCCGCGGCACCGACATCCAGCTCGGCGGCAACGCCGATATGCGCATCCGCCATGAATTGCAGGGCGTCGAAGGCGCGGAGCGCGACAAGCGTATCGCCGATATCCGCTCGCAGGTGGCGCGGCTGAAGGAAAAGGCACTCGCAGCCGGCGGTCTTTTCGTGCTCGGCACCGAGCGTCACGAAAGCCGGCGCATCGACAATCAGCTGCGCGGCCGTTCAGGCCGCCAGGGCGACCCTGGCCGCTCGAAATTCTTCCTGTCGCTCGAAGACGATCTGATGCGCATCTTCGGCTCTGACAAGCTCGATACGATGCTGCAACGCCTCGGCCTGAAGGAAGGCGAGGCGATCGTTCATCCCTGGATCAACAAGGCGCTGGAAAAGGCGCAGCAGAAGGTCGAGGCGCGCAACTTCGACATCCGCAAGAACATCCTGAAATTCGACAACGTGATGAATGACCAGCGCAAGGTCATTTTCGAGCAGCGCGTCGAATTGATGCGCGACGAGACTGTGGCCGAAACCGTCAGCGACATGCGCGCGGCGGTGGTCGACAGCCTCGTCGCCAAGCACGTTCCCGAAAACGCCTATCCGGAGCAATGGGACGTCGCCGGGCTGAAGGAAGAGATCAAGCGCGTGCTCAATCTCGACCTGCCCGTCGAGGAATGGGCGAAGGAAGAAGGCATCGCCGACGAGGAATTGCTCGCGCGCATCGAGCGCAAGGCCGACGAATACATGGCCGCGAAGGTCGCCCAATGGGGCCCCGACGTCATGCGCTATGTCGAGAAGTCGATCTTGCTGCAGACGCTCGACCACCTGTGGCGCGAGCATCTCGTCATGCTCGAACATCTGCGCCAGGTGATCGGCTGGCGCGGCTATGCGCAGCGCGATCCGCTCAACGAATACAAGTCCGAAGCCTTCACGCTGTTCGAGACGATGATCGACGGGCTGCGCGAGGGCGTCACCGCGCAATTGATGCGCGTTGAGATCGTGGCCCAGCCGCAGGAACAGGAAGCCTCGCAGCTTCCTTACATGGAAGCGCACCACGTCAATCCGTCGACCGGCGAGGACGAGATGGCGCTGGCAACGGCTGGCGGCGAAACGCTCGCGCGCGCCGGAATCACCGGCGGGGCGGCGGTCGCTGCGGCGGAGCGCAAGCCGAACGATCCGACAAGCTGGGGCAAAGTCGGACGCAACGAGCTTTGTCCCTGCGGCTCCGGCAAGAAGTACAAGCACTGCCACGGCAAGTACGGCTGACCTTCCGCGTCGGTGGTAACGCGATCATCAACCTGCGGATAAGCGACGTCGTCGCCTTGCCGGGCTGATCGGTGCGCGCGGAATCGGCAATACCGCCGGGAAACCCTGCGGCGAAATTCGCGTTGACATCCTTTCACCGCAGCGCTGCGATGGTGTCATGCAAATTCCGCTCAGTATCTCCTTTCACAATTGCGATGGTTCCGAAGCGGTCGAGGACCATGTCCGCGACCACGTTTCCCGCCTGGAAGGTATCTATGACCGGCTGACGGCGTGCCGGGTGCGCATCGATCAGCGCGCCGACAACGTCAATCACAGCATTCCGCCGGTCGTTCGCATCGAGCTGAGCTTGCCCGGGCGCAAGGACATTGTTGTTGCGCACGAGCCCGACCGGCTGCAGCGCAAATTCCAGCGGCCGGATATCCGCAACGCCATCAACGAAGCATTCCGTATCGCCGAGCGGCAGCTTGCCGAATACAAGGAACAGCTCAACGACCGCACCGCGCCGGAGCGGCATGAAGCGGCCCAGGAATTTCTCGGGCAGGTCGCCGAGATCAATCCGCAGGATGATTTCGGATTTCTGCTTACCAAGGAAGGCGGTAACCTTTACTTCCACCGCAACAGCATGCTGAACGGCGATTTCGATCGCCTGAAGCGCGGGCAGCCCGTGACCTATGTGGAAGACGTCGGCGACACCGGCCCGATCGCGACCAAGGTGCGCGTGAAGGGATCGTGACGCGCGGGCGTCTCAGACCTCACATGAAAACGCCGGGACGATGCCCGGCGGAAAATCCGATTGTTTGATTGATCCCGCCGCGCGTCAGCGGAACGCGCTCCAGCGGCTGTCGAAGTTCGACGTCGGCATGATCGGCTGAGAGCCGGCGAGCACGCTGCCGTTGCTGCTTTGGGTGGAAGCCTGGGCCGGCGCGATTGCGCCCGGCTTGTGCTGGGTGTCCTCGGCCACCTGCCGCGGCGCCTGCGGACGAATGGCGCCGTTCGGCGTCGCCTGAGGCCACGGTGCCGTCTTCGCCTTGGGCCCTTCATCCGTCAGTGCAGTCTCGGTGCCGCGCAAGGCAGGCTTCTGCGCAGCCTTTTCGTTCGGCGTTTCGCTCTTCGCGCCGAACATCCGCTTCACGAGGCTCGGCTTGGCCGTCTTGGCCGGTTCGCCCGGCTCTTCCGCCGCAATTTTCGGCGCGGGCTCGGACGACCGGAAGAGGCTGCCGAGACGCTGCGTCATCGTCGGCTTCTGCGCGCTCGCGGTAACCTTGGGTTCCGGTTTCGGCTCGACAGGCTGCGTGCTAGCGACCGTCGCCGGCCCGGTATCGGGTTCGGCGACGCGCGGCGGATTGACCGAGGTCGGGATAGTGCCGAGGTCGGTCTTGATCGGCGTCGTGAGCGCGACGCGGCCGGTGGAATCGCGCCCGGCCTGCCGGTCGAGCGCCGCCTGGAAGACGGGATTCATGCCGCCGTCGGCATATGTCTTGACCGGCGCGGTCGGCGTGCCGCGCGCGATCAGCTGCGCGGTCTGCAATTCGTCCTGGCGCTGCTTGTCGTTGACGGCATCGGCGACTTCCTGCGGCACGACATAGGCCGGGCATTTGCCGGCCGGGCTGAAGCTGAGCGGGCGCGACGCGTTGGGCGGCGACTCGGCATCGAACACATAGCGCTTCTCGCAAACATCGACCTTCGGCTCGAGATGGGTCACCTCAAAATGATCGCTGCCGCGCTTGAGCATCTTCCAGAACGCCATGTTCGGGTTGTTGCGATGCTTGGCCATGTTGGCCGGCGTCATGCGGAACGGATAGGCCTGCACCTGGAAGGCCTTCTGTCCGCCGAAGAAGGATTCGCGGCCGAGCGCGAAAATTTCGGAAATCTGCTCGTCCGTCATCGCGTAGCAGCCGCGCGAGGAGCAGTCGCCGTGCACCATCAGCTGCGAGCCGGTGCGGCCCCATGCCTGGTCATAGGCGTTCGGATAGCCGAGATTGAACGACAGATAATATTGCGACTTTGGATTCATCTGCGCCGGCGTGATCGAATAGAAGCCTTCCGGCGCCTGGCGGTCGCCTTCCTTGATCTTGGGGCCGAGTTCGCCGGACCAGCGGCAGATCGGATAGGTCTTGAGCAGTTCGAAGCGGCCGGTGCGGTCCTGCTTCCAGACTTCGAGCTCGGCTTCTTCCTTGAACAGGCGCACGAGGATCGGCGACTCCGTCGCCATGTTCTTCTTTTCGATCTCGGCAACCATCGCCGGCGAGAGCGGCGCGTTGGCTTTGGAAGAGAAGGGGAAAGTGCCGTCGGTGTTACAGCCACCGAGGATGAGCGTGCCCAAGAGAGCAGCCGACGCCATCAGCCTGCGGGCTGAATCGGCGCGGCGCGTCAATGCTTTGGTCCCCGTTTTGGGCAGTCCCCGAGCCGTCATTGAGCGATGGTTATCCCTAAAGCCCACCGTGTTGCAACAACTGGACGCGACCCCGCCGGACCCCTGTTGACCACGCGGCGGATGAAGGAACGGTAAAATCGCCTTTAAATTGAACAAAATAACGAGGCCGCATTAAGGCTCTTGGCAAGTCGCCCACAGCGGCGTCCGGCCGGCCCGCACCAGATTACCGCCGATCAGACGGCGAGGCTGCGACCGATGGCGAGGAATTTTTCGCGCCGGCCGTTGCGCACGGCGTCGCGGCTGAGGCCGCCCAGACCCGAGAATGCCTTGGCGATGGCATCTCCGGTCGCGGCGATGGCGGCGGCCGGATCGCGATGTGCGCCGCCTGCCGGCTCGGGCACGATCTCGTCGATGATGCCGAAGGTGACGAGATCCTGCGCCGTGATCTTCATGTTGGTCGCGGCTTCCTGCGCCTTGGTCGAGTCGTGCCAAAGGATCGAGGCCGCGCCTTCCGGCGAGATCACGCTGTAGATCGCGTGTTCGAGCATCAGCACGCGATTGGCCGTGGCGATGGCGATGGCGCCGCCGGAGCCGCCTTCGCCGAGAACGACTGCAACATTGGGCACGCCGAGATTGAGACAGGCTTCGGTCGAACGCGCGATGGCTTCGGCCTGGCCGCGCTCCTCGGCATCGATGCCGGGATAGGCGCCGGCGGTATCGATGAGCGCAAGCACGGGCACATCGAAACGGTCGGCCATTTCCATCAACCGCACCGCCTTGCGATAGCCTTCTGGCCGCGCCATGCCGAAATTGTGCTTCAGGCGCGCTTCGGTCGTCGATCCTTTCTATTGGCCGATGCCGCATATGATTTCGCCGCGGACGCGGCCGAAGCCACCGACGATGGCATCGTCATCGGCGAATTTGCGATCGCCGGCCAGCGGCACGAAATCGGTGATGAGGCCTGCGATGAAATCGAGACAATGCGGGCGCTGCGGATGACGCGCGACTTGCGTCTTCTGCCACGGCGTCATCGTGGCATAGAGTTCCGCCAGCGTGTCCTTCGCCTTGGCTTCGAGCCGCTCGATCTCCTCGCCGACCTGGACATCCTCGCCGCTTGCGGCGATGGCGCGCAGTTCGTCGACTTTGGCCTCGAGTTCGGCCACCGGCTTTTCAAAATCGAGATAGCTGCGCATCAGCAAGGGTTATCCGGGCGGAAGGTCAGGACCACGTTCCTGTGGCCGGCGAAACTGGACTTGGCGCGCCGTTCAAGTCAAGGCAAGGCCCTGTCCCCGCCGCCATCGCCATCGGCGAGCGGATGCAGGTCGCGCACCAGGCTCTTCAGACGCTCTTCCAGCACGTGGGTGTAGATCTGGGTGGTCGAAA
>CAZSAW010000007.1:0-2502 GCA_964604745.1 uncultured Hyphomicrobiales bacterium | reverse complement strand
GATGACCGTAACGGCTAGCGTTGCGCCTGACCACCGGTGCCGCGCGGCGGCAGCACGATTTCTCCGCGCTCCAGCGAACGCCCGGACGTTCCGCCTTCGCCCGGCTTGATGATCCGGTAGAGCTGGAAGCGGTCGCCGTCGGCGATCAGTGCAAGCCGCCTCGGGTCGGGATTGGGCGCGTCATCCTCGGTGAAGAGGATGTAGAGATAGTCGAAGCGCTCTGGCCAGTTCCGCCAGAAGGCCGGCATGGTCGGCAGCGGACGATCGGCGGCGACCAGAAGCTGGGCGATCGAGGGCGGCGTCCCGTCTTCGGTGTCGACGGAGTCGCGGTATTCCGGTTTCACCTGCAACACCTGCTTGCCAAGCACGGTGAAGGCCGTGGTCACGAGCGCCGAGCGCTCGATCATCGCGATGCAGGCGGCATGCACGAGACCGAGATCGCGCACGTCCTCGCCGAGCGAACGGTCGGCATAGGCCACGAACACTTTCGAGCCGGGCTTGATCCGCCGCACCGACGATTTGAACTCGCTCGTGCCGGTGGACAGATCGGCCCAGGAGACGTTGATCTCGATGAGTCTTGCGGCAATCAGCACGACAAGCACGGCCAAAAAACCGCGCCGCACCATGCTGCCGCGCAAATGGAGATCGCCGCAGGCAATCAGCATGAAGGCAATGCCGATCGGTACACGCTGATCGGCCATGTAGGTATCGAACAGCACACGCGGCAGCATGAGATAGACCGCGCTCGCCACGGCAATCAGCGGCCAGATCAAGGGATGAAAGCGCAGCAACCGATGGCGCATCGCCCAGACGCCGGCGCCAATCGCCGTGGCGATGATAAGGAAGGCGACGATGTCGGAATAGTCGGCAACGACATACATCAACCCGTCGATCTTGCCGCGCTGATCCCAGTAATAACCGCCAGCGAGCCGCATGGTCGGGCTCGCGAGCAGCAACGGCAGGGCGGCGAGAAACGGCAAGCCGCTCACGACGAAATCGACGAGACGCCAGGGCCACGGCTCCCTGCGCAGAAGCCACAGCCGCATCATCTCAAACGAGAGAATGCCGATACCGTAAACGCCGAGCGCGGAGAGATGACAGAAGAACAGTGCGCAGACGAACAATGTCGAAACGATCAGGCGCAGCGGCCAGATGCGCTCGCGCAGGAAAACCCATGCCGCAAGCGCCCACAGCGACAGGCCGATGCCAAACAGATAGTTCATCAGGCCGACGAGAAACACGTAATTGTACAGAAGCGGGAACGCGATGAGCGGCATCACCGACCAGCGTCCGATCAGCGCGCGATTGAGCACCATCGTTCCGGCCATGATCACCGTGAACATCAGGATCATGAAAACCTGGCCGGCGAGATAGATGTTCATCACCCGGCCGATGGTCGGCACGATCAGGTCCATGCTGAGATTGGGGATGATCTGCCAGATGATCTCGTAGTAGCGGGCAAGTTCCGGATTGCGTCCGAGTGTCGCGATCACGTGCATGCGCGCCAGATGATTCACGTAGTCGGACAAAGGTGGCAGCGGATGCGTCCAGATCGGAATCGAAATGAGCAGCGTGAGCACAAAGAAGATCACGCCGATCTGCGGAGCGGAAAAATCCTGCGCCGCTGCAGCCGAAGGCGCTGCGCGCGAAGGGCGGCGCGCGACCTTGAGCGCCGGCCGCGTCACCACCTTTTTGGTCGCTGTTTTTTTGGGCGCAGCCGGGGGCACAGGGGTTCGACTCGATGCGGGCGCCCCCATGAGTCCGCCGTCCGCCCTGAATGCTTGATGAACGGCGTGCGATCGGGAAGGCTGTGCGGAGCGCCGGACGCGGCGCGTCACCATCCGATGCGCATCGGGAGCGTCGATGTCATCTTTGCCGTCCATGGCTACTGGCGAAAGTTGGCTGGCCGGAATCGACGGTTGCCCCGGCGGGTGGCTCACCGTTTTCGTGCGGTCGAGCGGCGACGACGTGCGAGTGCGGCTTGTCGCAGCCATCCGTGACATAATCATGGCTCCGGAATGTCCGACGGTGATTGCCGTCGACGCGCCCATCGGCCTTCCCGAACGCGCGGGGCCCGGTGGACGCGCGGCCGAGAACGCGGTGCGGCCTCTTCTCGGCGCGCGGCAATCCTCGGTGTTCTCGGTGCCTTCGCGAGCGGCAATCGATGCGAAAGATTACGCAAGTGCCTGCGCTGTGGCCTTTGCGAGTTCCGATCCGCCGCGCAAGGTGTCGAAGCAGCTCTTCATGATCGCGCCCAAAATCCGCGAGCTTGACATGTTGTTGCGGGCCGAGCCCGCCGCTGTTGCGCGGGTGTTCGAAGTGCAGCCGGATGTCGCCTTCGGGCGCTTGAACGGCGAGCGCGCGCTCGACGAGCCGAAGAAGGTCAAGGGCCGCTTGCACGAGCCGGGCCTCGCCTTGCGGCGCCGCCTGCTGATCGAGGCGGGTTTTCCGGCCGAGCCACTTGCCGGGCAACCGCCGAAGGGGGCCGCGGCCGACGACGTG
>CAZSAW010000006.1:0-9820 GCA_964604745.1 uncultured Hyphomicrobiales bacterium | reverse complement strand
GAGGAAGCGCACCATTGCCGCCCCGTCGCGTCGGTGCGCCGCGCGGGTGCCAGCGATCTCGGTTTCGTTCTTCACCGCCTTCATCAGTGTGATCGGATCGGGACCGCGCGCCACGATGCCGCCGGCATCGCCGATCAGGCGGGCGACCGCATCGGCGGCCGTTGCCTGGTCGAGCCGGACTGTCTTTTTTGCAGCGGCGAGACCGGAAAGATCGCCGGTGAAATCCTTCGGCTCGCGCACGTCGGCGAGTTCTTCAAGATGATGCCGCATCTCGTTGGAGAGCTTGCGGCCATCGAAATAAAGCGACGGCCGTACGTCCTTCGGCAGGATGGCGAAGCCGATGGGCAGCGGCGTATGGGCGACGTCGCCGCCGCGGATGTTGAATGTCCAGGCGAGATTGTGCGGATCGGAAACGATGAGCGCGTCGACGCGCGCCTTTTCGATCTCGCCGCGGATGCGCGCGAGCTTCGCGCTTGCCTCTTCGCCGGCGAAGCGCATGTCATGCGCAACGATGGGCGCGAGCGGCGGCGTCGGGCGATCGCTCCAGATCACATCGACCGGATTGGCCTGAACCGGCACGAGCGACGCGTCCGCGGCGGCGCAGGCCTTGGCGAGTTTCTCGGCGCCATCCGGCGTGTGCAGCCACGGATCGTAGCCGAGCCTGGCCCCGGCTTTGAGGTTCTTGCCGAGCCAGACATCCGGCGGCGTCTCGACCAGATGCTCGATGGAGAGAATGTCGGTCGGCACCTGCTCGCGCGCCTGCAGCGTGTAGCGGCCATCGACGAACAGCGCCGCGCGATCGGCAAGAATGATCGCGGCGCCGGCCGAGCCGGTGAAGCCGGTGAGCCAGGCGAGACGCTCTTCCGACGGCGGCACGTATTCGTTCTGGTGCGCGTCGGCGCGCGGCAGGATGAAGCCGTCCAGACCGCGGCCTTTCAACTCGGCGCGTAGCTTTTCGATGCGCGGGCGGCACGCGCCCGCGTCGGCGGGATCGTCAAACGACTGGAAAAGGGCGGGAGGCATGCGGCGGCACTCTATGGGGGGCTTGCCGGGCCAGCAACGCCCGGAATTTTCGTGCGCGCAGGACTCCCCGGACGCAATTTGTGCAACGCGGTATTGCGGTGGTGCGCAATAGGCCGTCAGACGCCTGCGAATCGGGCAATCGTTTCAAAAATATGAAGGTCCCATGCGGGTTTAGCAGGGGGGCCATGTAAACACGGCGTTACTTCGCAAGTGCGAAAGCAATTATGTTGCACCGCAGAAGTCAGGAGGAATACCCGGAGTGTTTCACCCCAGCTTCATCAGAGGAGAGACACCATGGCTGCAATTACCTATGGCGCACATGCAGGCGTTGAACGTACTGCCAAGCGCGAGAACAAGAGCTTCCTGCGCCGCTTTTTCGACGCCGTTGTCGAGGCGCGCATGAAACAGGCCGAGCGCGAAATCTCGCTGCACCGGCACCTGTTGCCGAACGAGTTCGAGATCGCCGGTCACAAGGTGAACTTCAAGAACGAAGATTCGCTGCCGTTCGTGCGCTGATCGGCCGTCGCACCGCGTAACCTTTGCGCCCCGGACTTCACGGTCCGGGGCGCAGGCGTTTTTGCGACGCGCAAGCCATGCGGCCATGACGTCCCTCACCGGGAGCCATGCGCGATCCGCACGAACCCCGACAGGGGTCATCCCTTTGCCTTCCATTGGCGGGCGCCTGCCGCCCGGCCGAACAAGGGAGCGACCCATGGCCCATCTGAAGGAAAACGAGACCCAGCCGCGCAAGGGCTTCTTCGCGCGCTGGCTTGAATCAATGGCCGAAGCGCGCATGCGCCGGGCCGAGGTGGAACTCGGATATCACCCGCCTGAAGCGGCCGACGACGATGACGCCGATTCAGCGCGCGCGCCCGAGCCGCGCCGGCATTAGCGCCGGTTAGCCCCGTCGCATCACGAGCGTGACCCAACCCTCGAGCGTGATGCGCCACTCGAGCGAAAGCGCTTGCGCGCGGTAGGCGGCGATCACGGCACTCGCGTGCTCGGGCAATAATCCGGACAGCACGATGTGTCCGCCCGGCCGCAGCAGCCGCGCCGCCGGCCGCGCCATGCGCACCAGCGGCCCGACGAGGATATTCGCAAGAACGAGGTCGAAGCCGCCGCGCTTCTTCAGAAACCCGCGGTCGAGGCTGCCGGTGCAGTGCATTTGCAAGAGAGGGCCCGCATGATTGTGCCGCGCGTTGATGCGCGCCACGGCGATGGCCGCCGGATCGATATCCGTCGCGACGACGGGACGATGCAGCGCGCGCGCAGCGGCGATGGCGAGAATGCCGGTGCCGGTGCCGATATCGAGAATACGGAATGCGCGGCGGTGCTCGCCATGACGCAAAGCCCGCGCGCCGCGCCGCCCGATGAGCGCGTCGAGAGCCAGGAGGCAGCCGCGCGTCGTGCCGTGATGCCCGGTGCCGAAGGCGAGCGCGGCTTCGATTTCGATGGCCACGGCGTTGAGGGGTTTGCGCGCGCGGTCATGCGCGCCATGCACGAAGAAACGACCGGCGCGGATCGGCTTCAGCCCTGCAAGGCTCGCGGCCACCCAGTCGCGGGCGGTGAGCGTCTCGAATGACAGCGCCTGCGCCGCAGCCTTGCCGGCGTGCGCCGCGATCGCTGCGGCCAGCGCCGCGCGGTCGGGGTCTTCGCTGAAGATCGCCTCGAGCGTCCAGCCGCCGCCGGCCTCGAAAATCGACAGGGCCACGCCGTCGGGGTCGAGGATCTGCGACAGGTGATCGGCGATGCGCCGGATCGTGGCTTCGTCCGCGCCAAGCCGCATGATGACGCTTGTTGCAGGCGGGATCGTGTTATTCACCGGCGAAGATTTATCCCCATTGTTCACGGCCGCGATTGTGTTTGCGTGGACAGGCATTCGTCCACAGCGGGTGCAGCGATTTTCAACAGCTTCATAACAGGATATCCGGCGCGCCTTGTGCTTTCGCCGCGACGAAAGACAGGCACGCACGACCTTTCATCCGCTGAATTTTCCATCCCGTGCACGAAACCGTTTCACGTCCGGCGAAGAGAGTGTTTTCCCCAGCCCGTTCGTCGCGCAACGCCGAGGTTCCGGGCGAATTTGCGCCATGCGCGAGGCGACACAGCGAGTTCCACGGGAACGAGGTCCGCATGCTCGCGTTGGCAATGAGCAAGTCTGCCAACAAGGAGGCCACTATGTTGAAGAAGATCGCTGTGCTTGCCGCTGCAGGCACGCTCGCGCTGGGCGGCGCGGCATTCGCGCAGAGCACGTCGAGCCAGAAGGACGATATGAAGAACAACCAGCAACACCAGACTGGCACGACCAAGATGAACAGCACTGCGCCGAGCGGCACGACCGGTGCGGCTTCGACCACGGACCCGAACGACTCCAATACCAAGGGCCCGGCGGCAAAGACGCCTTCGGAAAAGACGCGGGCGGAAGACGCCAAGCAGCGCTGACGCGCTGACATCGGAAAAGGCCCGGCCCATCGCCGGGCCTTTTTCATCTCTTGCTGGCGCGCGGCGGATGCCTAGATGATCGCCATGTCGCAGCCGCTCGTCGTTTCACTTCCTCATCGTCTCGGCAAGGATGAAGCGTTGCGCCGCCTGAAGGGCGGCCTGACGAACGCGGCGGCGTCGTTTCCGGTTCTCGCTGTCGACGAGGAAACGTGGGCCGGAGACACGATGACGTTTCGCGTCCGTGCGCTTGGTCAGGCGGCATCGGGCACGATCACCGTCAGCGACGATCACGTCGTTCTCAACGTGACGCTGCCCTGGCTGTTGCACAAATTCGCAACCGCCGCGCAGGCCGCAATCCGCGCCCGCGGCGCGCTGATGCTGGAGAAGAAATAGCGGAATTTGAACCGGCGCTTATGCGCGCTTGGCGCGGCGCGGCAGCGGGAAGCGCTCGCTGTCGTAAAGACGCTGAATGCCGTCGCGCCCGAAGCGCTTTTCGTCGACTTCGAGATAGGCTCCAAGCAGGGCTTCCGACGGCAATTCCTCGATGGCGAAGCGGATCGCCTCGGCGGCGCGGGCAAAGCGGCGGTATTTCATCACCGGGCGCCGCGCATTGCGGTTACGCGTCGGAAAGAGCTCGGCGGACGCGCCGTAATCGAATGAATTTCCGTCCTGGCTCGGGACTTCCGCGGGCGTAGGGACGGGGGCGCCGGTCACGCGGCGGGGCTGGGCAGAAGACGGCATTCATCAACTCCAAACGGTCTCCGGTCGGCGGGGGACCGGGGTTGAGACAACTGCTGATATAGGCACGAATATCGGCAAAACCAGCGGTCTGAGGGCCGAAAAGGCCGCCCGCAGGCCTCAATACGCTTGAAATACTGGACGTCCCGCTCGTGCTTTTCGGCTGCCGCCCGGGTCTTGAAGGTGCCGAGATTGCGCCTGCGGCCGGTCTTGGGATTGGCCTTGCGCGAGTAGAGGCGATAGCCGCCCGATTTCAGCTTGCGGATCATCGGCAGTCTCCGTTCTTGTCTGTGGGTTCAAAGAAAAATGTCACCGCGCCGGCCTGCGTTCCCGCAGTGTGACGGCGCTCACATCCGACCGCAGGGCGGAGTGCGACAGTCAGGGCAGATACCCCGGGCGCTCAGATCCCGGACCGGCAATGAAGATCAAGGGGGACTGCCATGACGACGACCGCAAAGACGATCCGCAGCACGGTGCGCAAGCTCACCTTCGCGGCCTTCATGACCATCGCGCTCGCGCCGTTCACGAATGCGTCCGCTCTGCCCGACAACCCGACCGCCGAACAACGCAAGGCCTGCACCGGCGACGTGATGCGGCTGTGCTCGTCGGCCATTCCCGACCGGGATCGAGTCATCTCCTGCATGCTGCAGAAGAAGGAAAGCGTGTCGACCCGTTGCCGTGTGGCGGTGGGTTTCTGATCGCTGGATCAAAAAAGGAAAGGGCCGCCCTGCGAGGCGGCCCCTGTGACTGACATCCGTTAGCGCCACGGCTGGAAGAAGCCGCGCGGACGATAAGCCGGCGGCGGCGGCACCTCGTCCTCTTCGTCATATTGTTGATAGGGCTGGTCGTAGCGCCGCTGCGCATAGTTTTGCGGGTAGCGATCGTCATAACGCGGGGCGTATTGCGGTTGCGCGTATTGCGGTTGGGCATAACGCGGCTGATTGTACCCGGGCTGCGCGTAAGGCTGCTGATAGCCTTGCTGATAGCCCTGCCAATAGCCACCCTGCGCGTTCGGATTGATCTGCATCGGCGGCGCGGCCGGATTGTATTGATCGGCCGGCGGCGCGTCGCGTTTGACCATGGCGGGGCCGCTTGCCGGAATCTGTCCGCTCAATGTCACGGTGGTGTTGAGCACGCCGTCCTTTTCCACCATCGCGTAGAGCACCTTGGCGTGCTCCGGGCTCAGGCGCACGCAGCCATGCGACGCGGGCCGGCCGATATTTTTCGTGTCGAGATAACCGTGAATGGCGTGCCCGATCTTGGTGAAGAAGATCGAATTCGGCATCGGCGCGTCATCCCACTCCTTGGAGAAGTGATCCTTCTCCATGCGGAAGGCGCGGAAGGTGCCGTTCGGCGTGTCATAGCCGCGGCGGCCGGTCGAGACCGGCCATTGATAAAGAGTCTGGCCGTCCTTGGAGACGGTCATCATCTGGCGCGACTTGTCGACGGCGACGAGAATATTGGCGTCGGCTGCCTGCAGGCCGAGCGAAAGAAAGAAAACGGAAACCAAGATCGGGGGGGTGAGACGCATGGACAAAATCCCTTCCGGCGCAAAACCATCAACGCCGCGCCGCACTATCAAAGCCGCGGCGCGGATGGTTGTTCCGGAGGAAGGCGGAAGTGGGGCGCGGGCCTGCGCCCTCAGGGCAGCATGCGCGCCATGACCCGATCGCGAAACGCGATGAGATGCACGAGCGCCGCAGCCACATGCACGCCGACCGCCGCGATCAGCACCCAGGTCACGTTTTCGTGCAGACGCCCGAGCGTGCGTCCCAGCTCCGAACCCTCGACGGTCAATGGCGGCACCGGCACGACGCCGAACAGCGTGATGGTCCACCCGCGCATCGAGGCATAAAACCAGCCGGTGAGAGTTGTGACCAGCACAAGAGCGTAGAGCGCCCAATGCAGTGCCTCGGAGCCGACCCGCTGCCAGTGCGGCAGGCTGCCGTCGGCCGCGACCGGATGCATCACGCGCCAGGCCAGGCGTACGGCAATCAAGGCGAGCACGACGAGACCGACCGAGATGTGAAAATTCATCGCCGCCCCGGGCACCATGCCGCGGCGGATGTCGGGCATCAGCCAGCCGAGCGGATATTGGACGACGAGGAGCGCGACGATCAGCCAGTGAAGGGTCTTGGCGGTCGTGCCGTATTCCAGTGAACGAGACATGTTGAGGCAATTCCCGGATGACAAAGGTACTTGCGAATGCGCGCCGAATGAGCAGGCCGTTTTGGCGCAATTGCGGCACGCCGGTCCTGCCTAATTGCCGGCCCGGCGAAGGCATTGACTTGACGCAAAACAGGCGAGCGAGAGGAGATTAATTTCCCGTCATGAAAGAGGATACGGTCGCCTTGCGGCGGCGTCTCAATCTCCCGCTCCTCATCCTTTACGGCACGGGCGTCACGATTGGCGCCGGCATTTACGTGCTAATCGGCGCGGTGGCCGGCCATGCCGGTATGCACGCGCCGCTCGCCTTCGTCTTTGCGGCGATTGTGATGGGCTTCACCGTCGGCTCCTACACCGAATTGTGCACGCGCTTTCCGGTTGCCGCAGGTGAGGCTGCTTACGTCAAGGCCGCATTCAATCTGCGCTCGCTCTCGACGCTGACCGGCCTGTTGATGGTCAGCACCGGCATCGTCGCATCGGCGGCAGTGGCGCTCGGCGCGACCGGCTATATCGCGCAATTCGTCGACTGGCCGAGGCCGCTGGTTGTGACGCTCGTGGTGATCCTGCTCGGGCTTGTCGCCGCGTGGGGCATTCTCGAATCCGTGCTGGTTGCGAGCGTGTTCACGCTGATCGAGGTCGGCGGCCTTCTCGCCGTGATCGTTGCCGCTTTCATGGCGGGCTTGCCCATCGGCAAGTCGCTGTTCGTGATGCCCGCCTGGGATGCGGGCGTGTGGCTCGGCATCGCCTTTGCCGGACTGCTCGCCTTCTTTGCCTTTATCGGGTTTGAAGATCTGACCAACATCATCGAGGAAGTGCATGCGCCAGAGCGCAACGTACCGATCGCCATGGCGGCAACGCTCGTGCTGACGACGCTACTTTATGTGCTGATTGCCGCGATCGCGGTGACGGCGGTGCCGCCGGAGCGGCTTGCCGGCAGTTCCGCGCCGCTTGCCATCGTCTATCGCGAGGTGGCGGGCGTCGCTCCGGCGACGATCAGCGCCATCGCCATTGTCGCGACGCTGAACACCATCATCGCGCAGATGACCATGGCGACGCGCGTGCTCTATGGGCTCGCGCGGCAGGGTGACATGCCGGAGGTCTTCGGCAAGGTCGACCGCAGGACTGCGACGCCGCTTGTCGCGACCGGGATCGTCGTCCTTGCGGTGCTTCTTCTCGCGCTCGCCATTCCGTTCGAGCGGCTCGCCGAATTCACTTCGCTGATCACGCTGATCGTATTTGCGCTCGTCAACGCGGCGCTGATCAGGCTGCGCTGGAAAAGCGGCCGCCCGCGCCGGCAGGGCGAGATCGCCGTGCCGTTCTTCGTGCCGGTGGTCGGGCTTGCGAGCTGTCTCGTGATGATCGCGACGTCGCTGATCTAGAGGATTGGCTTGCCGCGTGCGTCGGCGGCATGCTCGATTTTGACGAGCACACCGATGCCGGTGTCAGCGCCGTCGTGCTTCTGTTCGCGGTCGTTGAGCTTCTGGAAGATCGCCTCGCGCAGCGGCCCGCTCTCGTGCAACTGCGCGGTGCCATAGAAGCGCAGGAATCCGGATTCGATCAACCCGTCGCGCTGTGCCTTGAAGTTCGCGTAGATGATGCAGACGCGCTTGTCGTGCGCGAGATTGTCGAGCGCGGTGCGCTTCGACCTCTCCCAATAGGCGAGATGCGCATCGTCGAACACGACCAGCGAGCCTTTGGGCGAGATGTTCGGCCCCTTCGGCCCGATCGTGGCGACGAGACACGGATAGCCGTCCGCCCAGGCGGTGGCGATGAGGTTCTTGATCTGCTGGCTGAGCGGCATGGCTTCCCCCGATTGATGTCCCGTCATGGCCGGACTTGTTCCGGCCATCCACGCCTTGAGTCCGCAGCGCTGTCAATAAGGCGTGGATGCCCGCGACACGCGCGGGCATGACGATGCTAGAATGCGCGCCGAAACCGGGAAACAGGGACAACAGATGCCCATCACGACGCGCTATCTCTACATCGCCAGCATGGACGTGCAGCCGGAGAAGGAGGCGTTGTTCAACGAGGTCTACGACACCGAGCATGTGCCGAACCTGCTCAAGGTGCCGGGCGTGCGAGCGGTGACGCGCGCGAAGGCGGAAGCGTTTTCGATCTCGGTCGGCGGCAAGACGAACGCGATCGCGATCGACGGGCCGACCTATCACGCAATGTACGAGATCGATTCCCCCGACGTGCTGACGAGCGCGGAATGGGGCAAGGCGGTCGATGCAGGGCGCTGGCCGAGCGAAGTGCGGCCCTATTGCAGCAACAGGCGCTATACGATGATGCGGGTGAGGTGAGAATTCACACCCGCTCCACGAAACTGTCCACCACGCGCTTCTCGCCGGCGCGGTCGAAGACGATCGTGAGTTTGTTGCCGTCGACGTGGGTGACGTTGCCATTGCCGAATTTCTGGTGAAACACACGGTCGCCTACTGAATAGGGCGACACGGTACCGGTCGACTTCGCGATCAGCTCTCCCTCGATGGTGAGCGGCAATCGCGACTTCTTTCCCGATGAGAATCCGCTGCTCTTCTTGCTGCGCGACGGCGCTGCATCCTCATTCGCATAGCGTGCGCGATCTTCCGCAAAGCCGTCGTCAAAATCCTCCGCGCTCTCCTCGAAGCCGCCGCGGCCGCGCTTTTGCGCGCGCTGCCAGCCGGGTGTGCCGTAGCTTGAGTTGAACGCGTCCATGCGGTCGAAGCGCGAGCCATGGCCGCCATAACCTGCGAAGTTGCCGAACCCGCCTTTCGATTCAGCAACCTCCACATTTCCCGGCGGCAATTCGTCAATGAAGCGCGACGGAATGGCCGAGGTCCACGATCCGTGAATACGCCGGTTCGAGACAAAGAAAATTTTTGCGCGTTTGCGCGCCCGCGTCAGCCCGACATGGGCAAGCCGGCGTTCTTCTTCGAGGCCGGCGCGGCCCTGCTCATCGAGCGTGCGTTGACTCGGGATCACGCCTTCTTCCCAGCCGGGCAGGAATACGGTGTCGAATTCCAGTCCCTTCGCCGCGTGCAGTGTCATGATCGAGACGGCCTCGCCGCCTTCGGCGCGCTCGGTGTCCATCACCAGCGCGATGTGCTCGAGGAAGCCTTGCAGGTTCTCGAATTCTTCCCTCGAGCGCACGAGTTCCTTGAGGTTTTCGAGCCGCCCGGCGGCGTCCGCCGAGCGGTCCTTCTGCCACATCTCGGTATAGCCGCTCTCGTCGAGGATGATTTCGGCAAGGCGCGCATGGGGCTCGGTGTTGAGCTGCACGCGCCAGCGGTCGAACGAGGCGACAAGATCGCGCAGCGCCTGCCGCGGTTTCGGCTTCAGCTCGTCGGTTGCAATGATCCGGCGGGTCGCCTCCATGAGCGGGATTTGCTGCGCCCGCGCGAGATCGTGCAGCTGCTTCACCGTGGCATCGCCGAGGCCACGTTTGGGCACATTGACGATGCGCTCGAAA
>CAZSAW010000005.1:0-22360 GCA_964604745.1 uncultured Hyphomicrobiales bacterium | reverse complement strand
CCATGATCCCCGATTTTACACGCCTGACCTGTCGGTGTTCTGCTTCAACAAGTCGGATGGGAAAATCACCGCCCATGAGCGGTTCCTGAACTGGGATGTTCGTGACCTCTACGATGTGTGGGGCGCGCCGTTCGGCCACCTGATGTTCTTGTGGGCGAGTCAGGGGAAAGTTGCCGAGGTCGGATACAACGGCACCCGGCCCGGTTCGTCCGATCTCGTGCCGGTCATCGCCTATGTGACTGTGGTTGGCGACCAGACCTGCGGCGTGAATGCCTATGCGCCTCCGGGATTCGGCGTGCGTGCCGAATGAACCGGCGCACGCCCTGCCGGCCACGCCCGGCAGGGCTTTGCCTCAAGGGAACGCGAACGGCGTCCGGACCGTTTTCCTCATATGGAAAGCGTGCTGCGGCTGCTGCCGCCCCGTCCTCAGCCCCTCATTGTCCGCTACGGCTTCGCGACATTGATCGTCGCAGTCAGTGGCCTGTTGTTCATCGGATTGCGGGGCACCACAGGCTTTGACGGAGCATTTCTGTTTTTCCCTGGCATCTTCCTGGCCTCGATCCTCTTTGATCGGGGCAGCGGCTTCTATGCGACCGGACTGAGCGTCCTTTTTATCTATTATCAATTGTATCGCCCCGGCGATGACCTCTTGGCGCCGGATCGCGTGTTGCCCGTCACGCTTTTTGCGATTCTCGCCGTTGCCCTGGCGACGGTCAGCGAGGCCATGCGCAAGGCGTGGGAGCGCGCGGTCGCGGCGGAGAAGGCGAAGGACCTGTTGCTCCAGGAGCTCGGGCACCGCACCAAGAACAATCTTGCGCTCGTGACCTCGGTTCTGTCCCTTCAGGCGCGCTCGCTATCCAATCCCGAAAGCAAGAGCGCACTGGAAAACGCGGTTGCGCGCGTGCACGTCATCGCCAACGCGCACGAATTCCTCAATCCGCATCAGGGTCACGAATTGATCGAGATGCGCGGCTACCTGGAGGAGCTCTGCAAGCGTCTTGGCGAGGCGCTGCGGGACGTGCGGCCGATCGCTGTCCGTGTCGAGGCAGATCCGATCGAGCTTGCCAGCGAACGCGCCGTTGCGATCGGCCTGATCGTCAACGAACTCGTGACGAATGCCTTCAAATACGCATTCCCGCAGGACCAGTCAGGAGCCGTGACGGTGGCTCTGACGCGTGCGTCGCCGCCGACGTTGCGCGTCGAGGATAATGGGATCGGTTGCGCCGAGCAGATGGGTGAGGGGACCGGCACGAAGCTTGTGCGCCTTTTGGTCCAGCAGCTAGGCGGCAGGATCAAGTGGACGCCGGCCAATCCCGGCTGCCGCGTGATCGTGACGATCGGAGAAACGGGATAAGGAACCGAACAAGGCCGGCGACGTTCTTCGTTCACCGAATTTTGACAGGAGACGTTCCGATGGCCTGGTTCTCGCAAGGCGTCGCTTCGATGGAGGATCTGTTCCATCATACCCTCGAAGACATTTATTACGCCGAGCATCAGATCGAAAAAGCCTTGCCAGACATGGTGCAGAAGGCGAGCGATCCGGAATTGAAGCGTGGCTTCCAGAAGCATCTCGCGGAAACGAAGTCGCAGATCAAGCGACTGGATCAGGCTTTCAAGAAACTTGGTCAGAAGCCGAAAGGGACGAAGTGTCCCGCCATCGATGGCATCATCGACGAGGCCAACGAGATCGCCGGTGAGGTCGAGGACAAGATGGTGCTCAACGCCGCGCTGATCGCTGCAGCCCAGGCGGTTGAGCACTACGAGATGACGCGCTATGGCACGCTCGTCGCCTGGGCGCGGCTTCTCGGTCGTTCCGACGTCGCGAAGCTGCTCGATGCCAATCTGAAGCAGGAAAAGGCGACGGACAAGAAATTGACTGGCATCGCCAAGCGCAAGATCAACAAGAAAGCGTTGCAGCGCGGTCAGAAATTGCAGGCGCAATTGGAGAAGCAGCGAAAGAAGGAAATTCCGTTGCTTGGCGTGGGTATACCCGCTGTGTGACGGCGCGACACGATTTGAATAAATTGCTTTGCCGCTTGCGCGGCCTATGGGCTTGCGAGGCTCACGGGCGCGCATCAATATGTCACGATTTTATTGTCGATGGAGGCGGATATGCCCGCAGTTCTGGCGATTGACGAGACCTCGCTGCGTAAATTCAGCACCTGGTTTCTCATCTACGGCATCTTGCTTGCTATCACCGGCGCGCTCGCGATCATCACCCCGGAAATCGCGACGCTTGCGGCCGAAATCTTTCTGGGCTGGCTCCTTCTGATCAGCGGTGCCGTCGGTATTTTTGCCGTCTTTTCTGCCGGCACATCCGCGCCCGGCTTCGGCTGGAATTTGCTGACGGCAGCCCTCTACTTGCTGGCGGGCGTTGCGCTCCTCTGGAGCCCGATCGCCGGTATCCTCACGATCACGTTATTCCTGACCGCCTATCTTCTCGCCAGCGGCATCATGCAAGTCATCGCGGCTCTGGGCTATCGCAACAGCATGCCCGGAATCTGGGGCTGGGTGTTGGCGAGCGGCCTGATCGATATTGTGCTCGCGGTACTGATCTTCAGCGGGCTGCCGGGTACTGCCGTGTGGGTTCTAGGCTTGCTGGTCGGCCTCAATCTTCTCACGACCGGCATATCGCTGATCATCGCCGCGATGCACGCGCGGCGGGCGGCGCCCGCCTAGGCGCGTCCGCAACAGCGTCAGCAAGCGGCCATCGATCAGCGCCAATCCGAGCGCGATCAGCGCCATTCCGGCGAAATGCTTCGGCGCGAGCCGTTCGTGCAGGATGAGCGTGCCGAACAGGATGGCGCTGACCGGAATGAGAAATGTCACCAGCATAAGGTTGGTGGCGCCCGCCGTTGCAAGGATTCGGAAATACAGAATGAAAGCCAGCGCGGTGGCGAGGAGCACCATCCCGGCCACCGCGCCGAGAACGGCTGGGCTCGGGATCGGAAGAGTCCAGGGCCGATCCATGATGAACGCAATCGGCAGCATGATAATGCCCGATGCCGTGAGCTGGCCCGTGGCCGTCACCATGGGTGCCAATCCCATGCGGGCGAAGCGGCGCGAATAAACGCCGGCGAAGGCGTAGGACAGCGCTGCACCGAGCATGGCGAACTGCGCCAGCACGTTTGTTCCGAGGCCATGCAGCACGTCGGTACCGATCATCCACGCGACCCCGACAATACCGACCATCACGCCGGCGAGGCGATTGAGCGTCATCTTTTCATCTGATGTGAGCAGGTGAGCGACAATGACGGTCCAGAGCGGAGTTGTCGCATTAAGAATGGACGCGAGCCCGCTAGCGATGTGGGTCTGGCTCCAGGCGATCAGACAGAACGGAATGACATTGTTGATGAGCCCGATGGCGAAGAAGCCGCGCCAGGCCGCCTTGTCCGTGGGCAAGCGCTGGCCCGCAGCGCGGATAACAAGCGCCAGCACGAGCGCCGCGAGACCGACACGCAGCAGCACGTTTGTCAGCGGCGGGATTTCGGTCACCGCGACGGCGGTGAACAGAAACGAGCCGCCCCAGAGCAACGAGAGCGCGGCGAGCATCCCCCATTCGACGGCGTTCATCGAGCGGTTGATGGCGGGCGCGGCAGTCTCAGGATTCGGAGCACGCATGCGCCGCGAGATATCGGTATGGCGCGGAATGCGCCACCCGATTTCTGCCGAAGCGGAGACGACGCCTTATTTCGCCGCGACTACCATGATTTCGACGTGGAGATTCGGTGCGGCGAGCTTCGCCTCGACCGTGGCGCGGGCGGGCGTATTGCCGGGCGAAACCCACGCGTCCCATACCGCGTTCATCTCGTTGAACTTCGCCATGTCGGTGATCCAGATATTCGTGCGCAGCAGCTTCGTTTTGTCGGTGCCGCACAGTTTCAGATAATGGTCGATCAGCGACAGGATTTCCTTGGTCTGCTCTCCGACGCTCTTGCCCGCGGTTTTGTCTGCGGTGAGTCCCGCGAGATAGACAGTGTCGCCATGCACCACCGCCTTGCTCATGCGCGGTCCGACGTCGTGACGTTGAATGGCCATTGAAGAATTCTCCCGTTTCCGTTTTTGAGGATCAGCCGCCCTTGCAGCCCTGCGTGTGCACGTAGAGGGCGTAAAGCGAATGGCTCGCCGCCATGAACAGGCGGTTGCGGTAGCGTCCGCCAAAGCAGACGTTGGCGCATCGCTCGGGCAGATCGATCTTGCCGATCGGCGTTGCGTCGGGTGCGAAAACCATCACGCCGTCGAGTTCCGGCGTTCCCATCCCCCAGCCGCACCAGAGATTGCCGTCGATATCGACGCGGAAGCCGTCCGGCGATCCGCCGGGTCCGGCGTCGATGAACACCTTGCCATTTGCAACCTTCGTCCCGTCGCCCGAGACGTCGTAGACGCGGATGCTGCGCGGGCTCACGCCACAATCGACGACATAGAGTTTTTTCTCGTCGGGCGAAAAGGCGAGGCCGTTCGGACGCGTGATGTCATCGATCACGATCGATGGTTTTCCGGTTTGCGGATCGACGCGATAGACGTTGGTATGGATCTCCGACTTGTCGTTGTGGCCTTCGTAGAAATGCATGATGCCGAAATCGGGATCGGTGAACCAGATTGAGCCATCCGACTTCACCACCACGTCGTTCGGCGAGTTCAGCTTCTTGCCTTCGAAAGTGTCGCAGATGACGGTGACTGAGCCGTCATACTCGGTGCGTGTGACACGGCGCGCGTCGTGCTCGCAGGTGACGAGCCGGCCCTGACGATCGCGCGTATTGCCGTTGGAATTGTTGGACGGCTTGCGATAGACGCTGACGGCGCCCGTGTCCTCATCCCAGCGCAGGATGCGATTGTTCGGAATGTCGCTCCACAGCACGCAGCGCGCGTCGCCGAGATAGACCGGGCCTTCGCTCCAGCGGCAGCCGGTATAGAGGCGCTCGACACTTGCGAGCGCGAGGCGGTATTTGGCGAAGCGTGGATCGAGATTTTTGACGGCAGGATCGGGATAGCGTTCGCTGACCGTGTAATGCGCGCGGCCGGGCGTGGTCTCGTTGTGCATTGCAAACTCCGTCGGACAAGGCGGCGGAGATTAACATCATCGCGGAGAATGTCGCGGGGCCTGTTGCACCGAAAGGCGACCAGCTCCTCGGCGCAACAGGATCTCGGCTTAGGCCGCGGCGTCGCGGCGCGCCGCCGGTTCGAGCGCGGCCGCGATCGCTTCCTCGACCCGCTCGAGCCAGATGAATTCCATCTGCTCGCGGACTTCCTCGGGGATATCCTCGAAGTCCTTGCGGTTGCGCGCCGGCAGCATGACGCGCTTGAGACCGGCGCGCGCCGCGGCGACCACCTTCTCCTTGATGCCGCCGACCGGCAGAACGAGGCCACGCAGGCTGATCTCGCCGGTCATCGCCGTGTCGCTGCGGATGGTGCGATCGGTCATCAGCGAGACGAGCGCCATGAACATGGCGACGCCGGCGCTTGGGCCATCCTTCGGGATCGCGCCCGCAGGGACGTGCACGTGGATGTCGCTTTTCGCGAACAGATCCTGATCGATACCGAGCGAAGCGGCACGGTTCTTCACGATGCTGAGCGCCGCCTGCACGCTCTCCTTCATGACGTCGCCGAGCTGCCCCGTGAGGATGAGGCCGCCTTTGCCGGGCACACGCGTTGCCTCGATGAAGAGAATGTCGCCGCCGACGGGGGTCCAGGCAAGCCCGGTCGCGACGCCCGGCACGCTGGTGCGCATGGCGACTTCGCTCTCGAACTGCGCCGCACCCAGGATGGCCCCGAGATCGTCGACACCGATGCGGATCGACCCGGTCGCGCCTTCGGCAATACGCACCGCCGCGTGACGCAGAGCCTTGCCGATTTCGCGCTCGAGATTGCGGACGCCGGCTTCGCGCGTGTAACGCTGGATGATCTCGCGCAACGCGTCTTCGGTGATCTCGACCTGACCGTCCTTCAGCCCGTTCGCCTCCATCTGGCGGCGCACGAGATAACGCTTGGCGATCTGCAGCTTCTCGTTCGCGGTGTAACCCGCGAGACTGATGATCTCCATGCGGTCGCGCAGCGGCCCGGGAATGGTGTCGAGCATGTTCGCGGTGGTGATGAACACCACGCGCGACAGGTCGAACGGCACGCCGAGATAATTGTCGCGGAACGTCGAATTCTGCTCCGGATCGAGCACTTCCAGCAAAGCGGCATTCGGATCGCCGTGGATGCCTGAGCCGACCTTGTCGATTTCGTCGAGCATCATCACGCAGTTGCGCGTTCCCGCCTTGCGGATGCCCTGAATGATGTTGCCGGGCAGGGCGCCGATATAGGTGCGACGATGTCCGCGGATTTCCGCTTCGTCATGCACACCACCGAGCGAGACACGCACGAATTTGCGATTCATCGCACGCGCGATCGACTGGCCGAGCGAGGTCTTGCCGACGCCGGGAGGGCCGACGAAACAGAGGATCGGCGCCTTGCCCTGTGGCGCAAGCTTGCGCACGGCAAGATATTCGACGATGCGGCGCTTGATCTTGTCGAGACCGTAATGGTCTTCGTCGAGGATGCGGCGCGCCTCGTTGATGTCGATCGGCGTCTCTTCGGGGAGCTTCCACGGCAGCTCGATCAGCCAGTCGAGATAGGTGCGCGCCATGCCGTATTCGGCGGCCGCTTCCGGCATGCGCTGCAGCCGGCGCAATTCCTTGCGCACGTGCTCCTCGACGTCCTTCGGCATGCCAGCCTTGGCAACGGCCTGCTCCAGTTCGGCCAGCTCGGCGGCCTTTCCTTCCTCGCCTTCGCCCAGTTGCTTTTGAATGGCCGCCATCTGCTCGCGCAGCAGCACCTCGCGCTGGCGCTCGTCCAGCGCCGCCTTGGTCTGCTTGCCGATCTCGGCAGAAAGGCGCAGCACTTCGAGGCGTTGCGCGAGCAGGCGCGACACCTTCTCCATCCGGGCCGAAACCTCGATGGTCTCCAGGATTTCCTGTTTCTCGTCCGGCTTCACATCCATATAGGCTGCCGCCATGTCGGCGAGCTCGCCCGGCGCATTGATGCCTTCAATGGTCGCCATCAGCTCCTGCGGCGCCTGCGGCAGAAGCGACAACGCTTCCAGCGCCTGACCGCGCAGATGCAGCATACGCGCTTCGACTTCCGGAGTGCGGCTGTCCGGCTCCGGAATGCGCAGCACGCGCGCGACCATGAATGGCCAGCCGCTCAGGAATTCCACGATCTGGAAACGCTGGTCGCCCTGACACACGAGGTGATGCGAGCCGTCAGGCGCCGTGATGTAGCGCACGACATTGGCAATCGTGCCCATGCGATGCATGTCGATCGCGCTCGGATCGGCGACCTCGGCATCGCGCTGCATGAGAATGCCGACCTGGCGCTGCTCGCGCACGGCCTGCTGGGCAGCGGCAATCGATTTCTGCCGACCGATCGTCACCGGCATGACGATGCCGGGAAAGAGCACGAAATTGCGCACCGGCACGATGATCATCGCGTCGGACGGCAAGGGCGGCAGTACAGTTCCCTGGTTTGTCTGCGCAGACCCGCTCGTGGCGCCGGAGGTTGGCGCGTTTTGTTCGAATGAGTGCAAGTTGGTATCAGGCACGGGACGCATCCACCTTCTGTAACGTAATCACAAGACAGCCATGAGCCGCGCTGCGGCGTACCGACGAATAGCGCCCCGGCGGCAGCGGCAGCCGCCGTTCAAATCGGCCCTGCGGCAGCTCGAGGCGGTGGATGATCGCTGTTTGCAGCTCTGGCGGCAGGACGCGGACGCCTGACACAACAAGCTCTGCATTCTCGATCACCGCCTGGACCTGCTCCGGATCGACACCCGGCAGAGCCATCAGAATCTGGACCTCGCGCTCGGTCTCGATCACGTCGACAGGTGGTGCCCAGGCAAGCGCCCGGGCCCCCGAACGTGCCGGCCGGAAAAACTCCCGATGCAGCCGTTCCGCCCGGTCGAGCATGTCGAAGGCGTCGGACCACATCCATCGCGTCGGAAAATCTGTCATGCGCTCACCAACCGACCGATCATGTGATGTTGCGGCCGTCAAAATTCAACGAGCAGCCTCATCGGGGCCGGCCAGGCGTCGAAAAATGCTCAAGGAGCAGGTGCCATGATGGCTGCACATGACTTTTGACGGGGATCAAAGGATCAAATGGCTCTATAGTGGAAACGGGGCGTGAGGATTGGCTCATGCCGGATATCCAGACCACCGATCAGAATGTACCCGTGGCGGTCGAGCTTTTCGCGCTGACCCGCCAATTTGGCGCACTGACCGCCGTCGACCACGTGTCACTCAGCATTGATCAGGGCGAGATATTCGGCCTGATCGGTCCGAATGGGGCCGGCAAGAGCACTCTCATCAAGATGCTAACCACGCTCCTGCCGCCGACGTCGGGAACGGCGACGATTGCAGGGTACGACATTGTGCGCGAGCCGGCGGCCGTGCGGCGGCATATCGGCTACGTGCCGCAGCTCTTGTCGGCCGACGGTTCGCTGACCGGCTACGAGAACATGCTGCTGTCGGCGCGGCTCTACGGCATTCCGCTCAAGGAGCGCGCGGACCGTATCGCGCGGGCTCTCGATCGCATGGGCCTCGCCGAAGCCGCACGTCATCTCGTCGGCAATTATTCCGGCGGGATGATCCGGCGGCTCGAAATCGCCCAAAGCCTGCTGCATCGGCCGGCAGTGCTTTTTCTTGATGAGCCGACCGTCGGGCTCGACCCGAGCGCGCGGGAGACTGTGTGGGAGCGGGTGCTCGACCTGCGCAACCGCTTTCACCGCACCATGATCGTGACCTCGCACCTCATGGATGAGATCAATGACTTTTGCGACCGCATCGCGCTGATCGATCGCGGGCGGATTGCCGCTATCGGCACGCCGGCCGAATTGAAGGCACGCGTCGGTCCGGACGCCACGCTTGACGACGTGTTCATACGGCTCGTGGCCGCGGGCAGCGAAAGCGAACGCGAAGGAGGATATGGCGATGTCAGGCGAGCCCGCCGCGCCGTCCGTGATCACGGCTGAGATTTCGGTCGCCCGCACGCTCGGCAATTATTTGATGCAGACTTGGGCCGTCGCTGCGGCCGAAGTGCAGAAGCTCTATCACGATCCGCTGGAATTGCTCACCCGCGCGGTTCAGCCGGTTCTGTGGTTGATGCTGTTCGGCGAGGTCATGGCGCGCGTGCGCGGGGTCTCGCCCGGCGGTATCCCGTATCTCGATTTTCTGGCCGCCGGCATTCTTGCGCAAAGTGCGCTTTTCGTTGCGATCTTCTACGGCATCTCCGCGATCTGGGAGCGGGATCTTGGCGTGCTGCAACGCTACCTTGTCAGTCCCGCGCCGCGCTCCGCGCTGGTGCTTGGCAAGGCGCTTTCCGCCGGCGTGCGCGGCCTGTCTCAGGCCATCATCGTCTACATTCTTGCGCTTGTTCTCGGCGTCGGGGTGAAGCTCGATCCAGCATGCATGCTCGGCGTTGCGGGGGCGATCGTGATCGGCTCCGCGCTGTTCGCAACACTGTCGCTGATCATCGCCTGTATCGTGAAGACGCGTGAGCGGTTCATGGGAATCGGCCAGGTGCTGACCATGCCGATCTTCTTCGCCAGCAACGCCATCTATCCGCTGTCGCTGATGCCGTCGTGGCTGCGCGCGGTGTCGCGCATCAACCCGCTTACGTACGAAGTCGACATCCTGCGCGCGCTCATGCTGAGGGACGGCGTTTCGGATTACGGCTTGCTGCTTGATTTTGGCGTACTGCTGGCTGCGACAGCGCTGCTGACGGGGATTGCGGGGCGCATGTATGGGCGCATGGGTTATTGAGAGCGGCGGCGATCGTCACCCGGTCGTCGGTCTGGTGGCGTCGCCCATCGCGCGCGCGAGCACCTTGCGCATGACATTGGGGAAGGCTTCGCCGGCAATGTCGGCGGGCGCGCTCCAGCGCATGCCGCCCGGCGCGCGCGTGTCGTTCGGCACGGTCGTTCGATAGACGGTGAGTTCGAGTGGGAAATGCGTGAAGGTGTGTCTCACCACGCCGGGCAGGCGCCGCCATCTCTTTGCATTGATCGATGGCGCGGCATTCAGCGCCGACTTTTCTGCAAATCCGCTCGTCCATTCCGTCGTCGGTACTTCCGTCATGCCGCCAAGCAGTCCCCGCGGCGGCCGCGCGCGCACGAGAACGGCGCCGTCGTCGCGCACGGCGACAAATGCGGCTCCGCGGCGCAGCTCACCATTCGCCTTGGGTACCTTGCGCGGGAAGGTTTCGGCATCGCCGCGGCTGCTTGCGGCACAGGCATCTGACCAGGGGCACAGCGCGCACGCCGGATTTTTCGGCGAACAGAGCGTCGCGCCGAGATCCATCATTGCCTGGGCGAAGTCGCCGGCACGCGTCTCGGGCGTCAATGCCTCGGCGCGCGCGCGGATTTCACCTTTCGCCGCCGGCAACGGCGTCTCGATCGCGCAGAGGCGGGCAATCACCCGTTCGATATTGCCGTCAACGGGCGTCGCCTTGCGGTCAAAGGCAATGGCGGCGATTGCGGCAGCGGTATAGGTGCCGATGCCGGGAAGGCTCCGAAGGGCGTCTTCAGTATCGGGGAAGTTGCCATGATGTTGACTGAGGACGGCGCGCGCACAGGCATGCAGGTTGCGCGCGCGGGCGTAATAGCCGAGCCCGGCCCAGAGCTTCAGCACGTCCTCGAGATCGGCGGCGGCGAGATCCGAAAGCGTCGGCCAGCGGAGCAGGAAACGCTCAAAATAGGGTGCGACCGCCTTCACGGTCGTCTGCTGCAGCATGATTTCCGAGAGCCACACGCGGTAGGGATCGGCCGGGTCGCCAGGCGCCGCACGCCAGGGCAGTCTGCGGCGATGACGGTCGTACCAGTCGAGCAATGCCTGCGCGCGGGGTACGGCAGTGCGCTGTCGTTCGCGCCGCCGCTTTGCTACGGTCATGGTCCGTCGATGTGACAGAGCGCCATTCCGTGGACAAGTCCTTCAAGCGGCCGGCCCAAGTTTTGTCCCAGGTTGCGAGCAGGCTTCTCGCCGACGCCTTCGCCAAACAGGGCTTCGCCTCAAGCGAGCTTGTCACCCGCTGGGCGGATATCGTAGGCGCGGAGATTGCAGCGCACGCCGAACCGGTGAAACTGCAATGGCCGCGCGGCGCCGATGGCGATCCGCAGGAGCCGGCGACGTTGGTGCTGCGGGTCGAGGGTCCGGCGGCGATCGAAATTCAGCATCTCGCCGGCGTGATTCTGGAACGGGTGAACCGATTCTTCGGCTGGCAGGCCGTAGGCCGGGTCGCTCTGCGTCAGGCTCCGCTGACGCGGCGGGTTCCCAAACCGGCCAAGACGATCGATCCGGCCGCCGCTGCTCGCCTCGCCGCCACCCTGCCGATCGAGGACGAAGCGTTGAAGGATGCTCTGGCGCGGCTTGGCGCAGCCATCAAAGGATCGTGACGCAGCCCCTTGGCCGGCAGGCTCCTGATTGCCACATTCACGGTTTGACGATACGCAAAAGCCGGCCAATTGGCCGCAGCGCAGGAGTTTTCCCTTGCTTATCAGCCGCCGAGAGTTTTGCCGCAGCAGCGCCCTTGTGCTTGGTCTGGCCGCGTTCGGCGGCGCGATGAGCCGTTTCGGGCTGCTCGACCAGGCCTTCGCCCAGACGCCTTCAGAGCAGGATCTGATGGAAGCGGGTCCGCTCGAGGACATGACCCTTGGCGACCCCAAGGCGCCGGTCACGATGATTGAATATGCCTCGACGACATGCCCGCATTGCGCCCACTTCTATAAGACGACCTATCCGGAACTGAAGAAGCGCTACATCGATACCGGCAAGGTTCGCTACATTTATCGGGAATTCGTGCTCAACCAGCTCGACGCCGCGGCCGTGATGCTGCTGCGCTGTACCGACAAGAGCAAATACTTCCCGCTGCTCGACGCATTGTTCCAGAAGCAGGGCGAATGGGTGGTACAGAAGCCACTCGAGCCGTTGCTCGCCATCGCCAAACAGGCGGGGTTCTCCGAGGAGAGCTTCAACCAGTGCCTGTCGAATCAGCCGCTGCTCGACAAGATCGACACGATGCGGCGGCGTGCCTCCGAAAAGATCGGCGTCAATTCGACCCCGACCTTCTTCATCAACGGCAAGAAGCTGCCGCCCGGCGATGTCTCGATCGATGACATGGCCAAGGCGATCGATCCTCTTCTCAAGAGCTGATGCGAATCGGCGGGATCGGCCTTCGCTGCAGCAAGTTCTGGGGACGACGCGGAATCGCGATTGCGATCATGCGCGCCGCGATTCATTCTCGCGCCGAAATTTTGGCCTATGTACCGGTCGAATCGCCTAGAATCGGCGTGACGGACCCAACGTGACAGAAAGAACAAGACGTCCATGAAGCTGACGCGTTTGCGGCTGATCGGTTTTAAGTCCTTTGTCGAGCCGTCTGATTTCATGATCGAGCCGGGGTTGACCGGCGTTGTCGGCCCGAACGGCTGCGGAAAATCGAACCTGGTCGAAGCGCTTCGCTGGGTCATGGGCGAGACCTCGCACAAGTCGATGCGCGCCGCCGACATGGACGATGTCATCTTCTCCGGCAGCAATACCCGCCCCGGCCGCAACAATGCCGAAGTGGCGATCGCGATCGACAACGCCGATCGCGACGCGCCGGCCGCCTTCAACGAATACGAATCGCTCGAAGTGTCGCGCCGGATCGAGCGTGAGCAGGGCTCGACCTATCGCATCAACGGCCGCGAGGTGCGCGCGCGCGACGTGCAAATCCTCTTTGCCGATGCCTCGACCGGTTCGCGCTCGCCCGCGCTCGTGCATCAGGGCCGCATCGGTGAAATCATTCAGGCAAAGCCCGAGCAACGCCGCCGCGTGCTGGAAGAGGCGGCCGGCGTCGCCGGTCTGCATGCGCGGCGACATGAAGCCGAGCTGCGGTTGAAGGCGGCTGAGCAGAATCTGCAGCGGCTTGAGGACGTGATAGGCCAGTTGGCCTCGCAGATGTCGGCGCTCAAGCGGCAGGCACGCGAGGCCGTGCGCTATCGCGCGGTATCGGCGCAGGTGCGCAAGCAGGAAGCGATGCTGTTCCACCTGCGCTGGACCGGTGCGAAGCACGAACTTGCCGATGCGGAAGAGGCCAAAGCCCGCAGCATTCGCGAAGTTGCGGCAACGACCATTGCGCGGACGGAAGCGAGCAAGCACCAGGAAACCGTCGCTGCGGAAGTTCCTCCGCTGCGCGAGGCCGAGGCGAGGGCGTCCGCCGGATTGCAGCGGCTCGTCATGGCGCGCGAAGCGCTTGACCGCGAAGAGGAACGCGCGCGCGAGCGGCTCGCGGAGCTCGAACGCCGGCTCGTTCAGCTAAACGAAGACATCGCCCATGAACGCCAGGTCGCGACTGATGCCGAATGGGCGTTGAAGCGGCTGGCGTCGGAACAAGAGGCGCTCAACGCCGATCTGCAAGCGAGCGCTGGACGGCGGAGTGAGGTCGATCAGCGCGTCGCCGAAGCCGATACGGCGCTCGCGGCGGTGGAAAAGACGTTCGGCGAACTTACGGGAACGCTCGCCGATCTTACGGCGCGGCGCAATCAGCTTGAATCTGCTATCCGCGAGCACGACGAGCGGATCGCGCGCGCGGACCGCGACATGAGCGGTGTCGATGCGGAACTGGCGCAGCTCAATGCGGCTGGCCCGGGCGTCGATATCGACGAGCTCAAGGGCGCGGCGGAAGCGGCCTTTGCCCTTGTTGCCGAAAGCGAGGCGGCAGCGCTGCGCGCGGAGGCGGCGCATTCGGCATCGCGTCAGGCGCTCGACGTCGCGCGCCGGCCGCTGGCGGAAGCCGACAAGCGAGCGCACCGTCTGGAGACGGAAGCGAAAACGCTCGCCAAGGTGCTGCGCGTCGATTCAAAGAATTTGTGGCCATCGGTGATCGACGATCTGACGGTGGACAAGGGATACGAGACCGCTCTCGGCGCGGCTCTCGGCGACGACCTCGAAGCGCCCGTCGATCCGCAGGCGCCGATGCGCTGGGGCGGCGCGCAGATCGACCCTAACGATCCGAGCCTGCCCGAAGGCGCACAGCCGCTCGCCAATCACGTCAAGGCACCCGAGGCGCTGGCGCGTCGACTCGTGCAGATTGGCGTCGTCGACAAGGCCGATGCGGTCCGCCTCGTGCCTTTGCTCAAGCCGGGGCAGCGCCTTGTTTCGCTCGATGGCGATCTCTGGCGGTGGGATGGTTTTGCGGTTGCCGCGCACGCGCCCACCGGAGCGGCACGGCGGCTGGCCGAACGGAATCGTCTTGCCGAAATCGAAGCCGAACTCGTCATTGCGCGCGCCGACGTCGAGGCAAAACGCAAGGCAGTCACGGAAGCAGAAACTGAAGTCACGAACGCGGCGGATGCCGAGAGCGCGGCACGCAACCGACGGCGCGAATTGCAGCAGCAGGCGGAAGCGGCGCGAGAACGTCATGCCGCAGCCGAGCGCGAAAGCAACCAGCAGGCGTCTCGCCGCTCGGCGCTTGCCGAGGCAAAGACGCGAATCGCCACAGGCAAGGCCGAAGCTGAAACTGCAAAATCCGAATCGACGCGATCGCTGGCAAACCTTTCGCCGGTCACCGAACTTGAAACCCAGCTTGGCGCCGTCCGCGAGGACATCACCGCGCGGCGCGCACAGCTCGCCGAGGTTCGTGCCGAAGCGCAGGCGCTTGCGCGCGAAGCGGAAATCGCCAGGAAGCGTCTCGAGGCTATCGTCGGCGAGCAGCGTTCGTGGAGCGAAACGAAGGATCGCACCGGAACCCAGATTGGCGCACTGGAAGCGCGGCTCCTGGAAACGAAAACCGAACGCGACAGTCTGGCCGACGCGCCGCAGGTGTTCGAGGACAAGCGCAAGGCTCTGCTCGATGATGTGAGTGCGGCAGAGGCAAGCTTGCGCGAGGCGGCGGACCGACTGGCGACAGCCGAAGGCATTCTGGCGGAAGCCGATCGCGGCGTGCGCGCGGCGCTCGAAGCGGCAAGCGCGGCGCGGGAACAGGCCGGCCGCGACGAAGAGCGCTGCGAGGGGGCCAAGCGCCGTCTCGCCGATATTGAACACGAGATTCAGGAAACGTTACAGGTCGAGCCTCTCGGCGTTGCGTCTTTGGCCGAACTCGTCGAGGGAGCGGAACTGCCGGAAATCGCCGTGATCGAAGCCGAGCTCGACAAGCTCAAGCGCGATCGCGAGCGGCTCGGGGCCATCAACTTGCGCGCGGAAGAGGAGCTGCGCGAAGTCGAAGGCCAGCACACGACCTTGACGACGGAGCGTGACGATCTCGTCGAGGCGATCAAGCGTCTGCGGCAGGGCATCCAGAATCTGAACCGCGAGGCACGTGAACGGCTGCTCGCTTCGTTTGAAGTCGTGAACGGTCACTTCAAGAAACTGTTCACGCAATTGTTCGGCGGCGGTGAAGCGGCCCTGCATCTGATCGAGAGCGACGATCCGCTCGAAGCCGGGCTTGAGATCATCGCCAAGCCGCCCGGCAAGAAGCCGCAGACCCTGTCGCTTCTCTCCGGCGGCGAACAGGCGCTGACGGCGCTGGCACTGATCTTTGCGGTATTCCTCACCAATCCCGCGCCGATCTGCGTGCTGGACGAGGTGGACGCACCGCTCGACGATCATAACGTCGAGCGCTTCTGTGACCTGCTTGATGAGATGACGCGCTCGACCGATACCCGCTTCGTCATCATCACGCACAATCCGATCACGATGGCGCGGATGAACCGTCTCTACGGCGTCACGATGGCGGAGCGCGGCGTGTCGCAGCTTGTCTCGGTTGACCTCGAAGCGGCTGTGAAGATCCGCGAGGCGGTCTAGCCGTCTGGCTTGGCGGCTGCGCCGCCTGCGGGAAACGCCGGCCACGGGCTGGGCGGCTGTCATTGCCAGCCCGACACCGGAAGACTATCAACGGCCGGCTGTCGCGTCCGCAGGATGAACAATGCCGATCCGCCTTGATGCCCAAGCCGCCGACTTTGCCGCGCGGTTTGCCGCTTTTCTCGCCACCAAGCGGGAAGCGTCGGCCGACGTCGAAGCGGTCGTGCGCGGCATTATTAGTGACGTGATGGTGCGCGGCGACGCGGCGCTGGTCGAATTGAGCAACCGCTTCGACCGGATTGACCTTGGAAAAATCGGGCTGCGTGTCACGACCGCTGAGGTCTCCGCGGCGATGGCAGCCTGCGAAGAGGAGCCGCTTGCCGCGCTCAAGCTCGCGAGGGAGCGCATCGAGGCCTATCACCAGAGGCAATTGCCGCGTAGCGAACGATTCACCGACGCGCTGGGGGTCGAGCTTGGCGCGCGATGGACGGCAATCGAGGCGGTCGGACTTTACGTGCCGGGCGGCACCGCCGCCTATCCGTCCTCCGTGTTGATGAATGCGGTCCCGGCAAAAGTCGCGGGCGTGCCGCGCCTCGTCATGGTCGTGCCGGCGCCAGACGGACAATTGAATCCGCTGGTGCTGGCCGCGGCTCAACTGGCCGGAGTCGACGAGATCTATCGGATCGGTGGCGCACAGGCTGTTGCCGCACTGGCCTATGGCACAAAGACAATCAAGCCGGTTGCCAAGATTGTTGGTCCCGGCAACGCCTATGTTGCCGCCGCTAAGCGCCTCGTCTTCGGCAAGGTGGGCATAGACATGATTGCCGGCCCGTCGGAAGTGCTGATCCTGGCCGACGGAGAAGCAAATGCCGACTGGATCGCCGCCGATTTGCTGGCTCAGGCCGAGCACGACGAGGCGGCGCAGTCCATCCTGATCACCGACAGTAAAGCGCTTGCCGATCGAGTGGATAAAAGCGTGGCTTCGCAGCTCGTCACGCTGCCGCGCGCGAAAATCGCCGGCACGTCGTGGCGAGACTTCGGCGCCAGCATCGTCGTTCGCAAGCTCGAGGAAGCGTTGCCGCTGGTCGATGCAATCGCTCCCGAGCATCTCGAAATCATGACCGCCGACGCGGAGAGGCTTGTTCACGGCATCCGCAATGCCGGCGCGATCTTCATCGGCGCGCACACGCCTGAGGCGATCGGCGATTATGTCGGCGGCTCGAACCACGTTCTGCCGACGGCGCGCTCGGCGCGATTTTCGTCGGGGCTCGGCGTGCTCGACTTCATGAAGCGCACGTCCATCCTTAAATGCGGACGCGAGCAGCTCGACGCGCTGGCGCCGGCGGCTATCGCGCTCGGGGAGGCCGAGGGATTGTCGGCGCATGCGCGCTCCATCTCGATTCGACTAAACACGCGATGACAGCGCGCGAGAAGCCGGGCCGCCTCGTCGCCGTCACCATCGACGAGGACTCGATCGGACGGTCGAGCCCGGATATCGAGCACGAGCGCGCCGTCGCGATCTACGACCTCATCGAGGAAAACGCCTTTGCGCCGGTCGATCACGACGGCGGTCCCTTCGCCCTGCATCTGAGCATGGCGGACAATCGCCTCGTCTTCGATATCCGTCTCCCCGACGGCACGCCGGTGGTCGCGCACTTTCTTTCGATGACGCCGTTCCGCAAGATCGTGAAGGACTATTTTCTGATCTGCGACAGTTACTATGCGGCGATCCGCACCGCGACGCCCGACCGTATCGAGGCGATCGACATGGGCCGGCGCGGCCTGCACGACGAGGGCTCGCGCGTGCTGATGGACCGGCTCAAGGACAAGGTCACGATCGATTTCGACACCGCGCGGCGGCTGTTCACGCTGATCTGCGTCCTGCACTGGAAGGGATAGGAGCGCGGCGATGGCGGTTGCGGGGCGCAGCGCAAAGCCGCAATCGGTTCTATTCGCCTGCGGATTGAACTCCATACGCTCCCCGATGGCGGCAGCCATCATGCGTCAATTGTTCGGCCAGCGCGTCTATGTCGGCTCCGCCGGCGTTCGCAGCGGGGAACTCGATCCCTTTGCCGTCGCCGTCATGGAGGAAATCGGCATCGACATGTCCAAGCATCGGCCGCAGACGTTCGAGGAGATGGAAGAGTGGGAGGGTTTGAATTTCGACCTGATCGTCACGCTGTCTCCGGAGGCGCACCATCGCGCACTGGAATTGACGCGCACGCTCGCCGCCGACGTCGAGTATTGGCCGACCCCCGATCCTAGCGACGTCGTCGGCAATCGGGAGCAGATGCTCGATGCCTATCGGCAGGTGCGCGATCATCTGATGGCGCAGATGAAATCGCGGTTTGAATGGCGCCCCGGCGGTAACGAATGAGGGAGGCGTCGCGGCAGCCACGCAGAGGAGCAACGAGATCGTTGTCGAATGTGGCCGATTCCGCTAGGTTCCGCGGCCATTCGATAGGGACAGGCCGCGTCCTCCCGGGGCGCATTACCTACCGTTTCAAATAAATGCTTCCGCAGACCGCGGACCTTCGGCTAGAGCTTCCTTCAAGGTATCCTCATGCGACATTGCTATGCGGCGGATGTGCAACGCCGATCCGCCGGTGAAACCAGGACATGATTGGTCGTCCCAAATTCGTGCTTGCCTCCGGTTCGCCGCGTCGGCTCGCCTTGCTCAATCAGGCCGGCATCGAGCCGGACGCCTTGCAGCCTGCGGACATCGACGAGATCCCGAAAAAGGGCGAGCTCCCGCGCGCGTGCGCCAATCGCCTGGCGCGCGCCAAGGCGGAAGCGGCGCTGGCCGCGGTCAGGCTCGATGAAGAATTGCGCGGCGCCTTCATTGTCGCGGCTGATACCGTCGTCGCCGTCGGTCGCCGCATTCTGCCAAAGGCGGAGTTGCTCGACGAAGCCGCGCAATGCCTCCGGCTTCTGTCGGGACGCAATCATCGCGTTTACACGGCCGTCTGTCTCGTTACTCCGCAGGAGTCGTTTCGTCAGCGTCTGATCGAAACGCGCGTCCGCTTCAAACGTCTTTCGGAATCCGATATCGAAGCCTACCTCGCTTCGGGCGAATGGCGCGGCAAGGCGGGTGGCTATGCGGTTCAAGGACTTGCGGGTTCGTTTGTCGTGAAGATTGTCGGGTCCTATACGAACGTTGTAGGGCTGCCGCTCTACGACACCGTCGCCCTCCTGCAGGGCGAGGGTTTCCCCATCCATTTTGGGTGGCTCTCCACCTGACAATACCTCGCCGCCATGCAATGATTCTTGCATGAATATCGCTTTGTGGCTCGAGCGCGCCGGGAAAAGCCACGCACGGGCACCCGCCATCGGGCTGGGCAATCGAGTTTGCCGGGATTATGCAGGATTCGCCGAGCGCGCTGCACGTCTTGCGGCGAAACTGCGCGGCGATCTGAAGCTCACGTCCGGCGATCGTGTCGCCATTGTCGCCAGGAATTGCCCGGAATATCTCGAAATTCTCTACGGCATCTGGCATGCGGGCCTCGCAGCCGTCCCCGCCAACGCCAAGTTGCACGGCGCTGAACTCGGCTACATCCTCGACCATTCGCAGGCGCGCATTTGCTTTGCCTCGCCGGAACTCAATGCGACGATCGCGCCACACGCGCCGAAATCGCTCCAACACCTGTTCGCGATCGGCGGCTCCGCCTACGAAAGGCTGTTTGACGAGTCTCCGATCGGCGTTGTCCCGCGCTCGGGCGACGATCTCGCGTGGCTGTTCTACACCTCCGGGACGACCGGGCGTCCCAAGGGCGCCATGCTGACGCACCGTGTGCTGTCGCTTGCAAGCCACGCCTACGCTGCAGAAGTCGATCCGATCGCGCCGGGCGACGCCATTCTGCATGCCGCGCCGATGAGCCACGGCTCCGGCCTCTATATCATGGCGCACGTGATGCGGCTCGGCGTCAATGTTGTTCCGGACAGCGGCGGCTTCGAACCGGAAGAGATCTTTTCGCTGTTCGGGCACTGGCGCAACGCGTCCATGTTCGCCGCGCCGACCATGGTCAAGCGACTGGTCGATAGCGATGCCGATTGTCGGCCAGACAGGATACGCACGATCATCTGGGGCGGCGCGCCGATGTATCTCGATGACGCCGTCCACGCGCTCGACCGCTTCGGTCCGCGTCTTGCGCAGATCTACGGACAGGGCGAAAGCCCGATGACGATCTCGACCTTGTCGAAACAGGATATCGCCGATCGCGACCATCCACGCTGGCGCGAGCGCATGTTGTCGGCCGGCCGGCCCTACGCTTGCCTTGATGTGATGGTGGCCGACGCCAACGACCAGCCGATGCCGACTGGCGAGACTGGCGAAATCCTCTGCCGCGGCGACGTGGTGATGCCAGGATATTGGCAGAATCCGGAAGCGAGCGTAGCAACACTGCGCAACGGCTGGCTGCACACCGGCGACGTCGGCGCGTTCGATGCCGATGGCTATCTGACGCTCAAGGATCGCTCCAAGGACGTCATCATTTCCGGAGGCTCGAACATCTATCCGCGCGAAGTCGAGGAAATCCTGCTGACGCACGAAAAGGTACGCGAGGTGTCGGTCATCGGGCGTCCCGATCGGGAATGGGGCGAGGTTGTTGTCGCTTACATAGTCGGCGAGGCGGAGGCGGCGGAGCTCGACTCATTGTGTCTGTCGAACATCGCGCGCTTCAAGCGGCCGAAGGATTACATTTTCATCGACGCGCTGCCAAAGAACAATTACGGAAAAATTCTGAAAACCGAATTGCGCGCGATGGATGCCAGGCGTGGAGGGGGGCATGGCCGGTCGTCTGAAGGATAAGGTCGCGCTGATTGTCGGCGCGGGATCGATCGGTCCCGGCTTTGGTAACGGCAAGGCAACCGCCGCTCTGTTTGCCCGCGAAGGCGCGAAAGTATTTTGCGTTGATGTCAATCTTGCCGCAGCGGAGGAAACCGTCGGCATCATCAGGAAAGAAGGCGGCGAAGCGACCGCCTTCAAGGCGGACGCGACCAAGGCCGCCGACGTCGCCGCGATGGTTGCCGCCTGCCGCAAGACATATGGCCGCATCGATATCCTCGACAATGTTGTCGGCATCGCCGAGGTTGGCGGCGTCGTCGAGATCCCGGAAGAGAACTGGGACCGCGTCATGACGATCAACGTCAAGACTGCCTATCTGACGATGAAGCATGTCATTCCGGTGATGGAGGAGCAGGGCGGTGGTTCGATCATCAACATCTCTTCGATCGCGGCGATCCGCTATACCGGCGTGCCCTATGCCACCTATTACGCCACCAAGGCGGCGCTGAGCCATCTCAGCCGGACGACCGCCGTTCAATATGCGCCAAAGAAAATTCGCGTGAACACGATCCTGCCGGGTTTGATGGAAACGCCGATGGTGCTGAAATCGGCAGGTCTCGCGCAGGCCTATGGCGGGGAGGATGAAGTGTGGAAGGCACGCGCGAAACAGGTGCCGATGGGATTTGGCGGCAATGCCTGGGATGTCGCCTGGGCTTCGGTCTATCTTGCCAGCGACGAGAGCCGCTATGTCACGGGCCTCGATCTGGTGGTCGATGGCGGCATCACGCTGAAATATTGACGGGATCGCCTATCTATTGGCTATGACCAGCCCGCCCCTTGCCCCCGACAAGCCTTGCCCGATTTGCGGCAAGCCAGCCCTCGAGCGCTATCGTCCGTTCTGTTCGAAGCGCTGCGCCGACATCGATCTCAACCGCTGGCTGTCCGGCATCTATGCCGTGCCGGTGAAGGAGAGCGAAAGCGAAGACGAGACCGATTTCGTCCGGAGCGAAAAAGGCGATGACGCGGACTGACATCGCATCAGCTGCGGACGCGGCCCATTGGCCCGATCGCATTTTCGAGACGCTCAAGCGCGCGGATGTGCGTCAGGTCGGCTATGTGCCCGATGCCGGTCACGCGCGACTCATTGCGCGCTGCAAAGCCGATCCCGCGATCCGCGATGTCGCGCTGACGACCGAAGAGGAGGGCGTGGCGCTCGCCGCCGGCGCCTGGCTTGGCGGCCAGCGCTGCGTCGTGCTGACGCAATCGAGCGGCGTCGGCAATTGCGTCAACATGCTGTCGCTTGTCCGGACGTGCCGCTTCCCGTTCGTCGTGCTCGTGACCATGCGCGGCGAGTGGGAGGAGTTCAATCCGTGGCAGGTGCCGATGGGCTCGATCGTCGAGCCGGTATTGAAGCTGTGCGAGACGGAGATTTATCGCGCCGATCACGCGGATGACGCGCCAAGGATGGTCGAGGCCGCGCTTGACCTCGCTTTTGGGGAGGAGCGCGCCGCCGCCGTGATTCTTTCGCAGCGGATGATCGGCAAGAAGGTGTGGAAATGACGATCGCGCGCCGCGTGGCTATCGCCGCCTTGCTTGCCGAACGTCCGGCCGATCTGATGGTCGTGCCCGGTCTCGGCTCGACCACATGGGATGTCGCCTCGCTCGGCGATGACGATCGCAATTTCTACCTCTGGGGCGCGATGGGCGGCGCCGCGATGATCGGCCTCGGACTTGCGCTGGCACGGCCCGAGAAGCGCGTCGCTGT
>CAZSAW010000004.1:0-7940 GCA_964604745.1 uncultured Hyphomicrobiales bacterium | reverse complement strand
CTGGCGGGGGTCCGTAGTGACCCCGGGCGGAGCCCCGGCGCCGCCCGGGTGCGCGCCGTGCGTCGGCGCGCCCGCAGGCGCCGCATCCGGTCCCGCCCTCACGACGCCTCATGACAGCGCCCCTCGGTGAACCGGATGATGCGAATATAATCCTATGGTGGGATGGCGTCAAGGCGGATGGCACCGGCCTTGCCGACCGGGCTTGACCGGGCCGGGCTCCAACTGGTTTCGAGAGAGATGCGCGGACCGTCCCGCATCTGACGAACGAGAACGGCATGACCTTCCTTCCCTCTCCCGAAATCCTGTTCGCCTTCACGCTCGCCGGCATCGTGCTCGTCATCACGCCGGGGCCGGACATGACGCTGTTTCTCGGCCAGACGCTGACCGCCGGACGCGCGCGCGGCTTCGCAGCGATGCTCGGGGCCACCACCGGATTGCTCGTGCATTCGATGCTGGTGGCGTTCGGCCTGTCGGCGTTGCTTGTCGCCTCGGCGGCGGCGTTCACCGCGATCAAGATTGCCGGCGCGATCTATCTCGTCTTTCTCGGCGTGCAGGCGATCCGCCACGGTTCATCGCTTACGCTCAAGCGCGGCGACGGCGCGCAGCGGCCGCTGGTACAGGTCTATCTGATGGGGCTTGCGATCAATCTGCTCAATCCGAAGGTGGTGATGTTCTTTCTCACCTTCCTGCCGCAATTCGTCTCGGCCTCGGATCCCGATGCGCCGGCGAAACTTCTCTTCCTCGGGCTCTACTTCACCGGCGCGATCGGCATTCCCGGCTGCGCGTTGCTCATCCTCACCGCCGACCGCTTCACCGCGGCATTGCGGCGTTCGCCGCGCGCCATGCGCATCGTCGACTGGTCGTTCGCGGGGTTGATGGGCGCGTTCGCGATGCGGCTTTTGTTCGCGCGGACGAACTAGAACGTGCCCATGGCGTCGCGCCATTTGCCGGCGGCGCGGCCGGCGATCAGCCAATAGACAAGGCCGCCGATGATGCCGGCGGCGGCAGCGAGCTGCAGCGGGAAGCGTACCGGCGTGATGTCGGTCGTGTTCTCGAGCTGCGCGGAAATGTCGGTGCTGAAATAGATCAGCGCGCCGATCAGGCCGCCGCACACCCCGTAGAAGAGAAACGAGCGCATGCGCAAGGCTTCGGCAATGACGACGAGCAGCAAGGTCGGCAGGAGCGCGACGGTCACCGCGATCCCGGTGGTGATGAACGCGACGCCGAGAAACATGAAGCGCTCCATCGGGTCGTAATCCATGAAGCCGAGATCCGGCGCGACCATTCCGATGGCGAAAGCCAGTCCCGCCGCGATATAGGCGACGAACAGCGCAAGCATGATGACGACGATGCGGCCGATGAGCGGCATGGCTTCCCCCTGTGGCTCCCCCGGCGAGGGAGAACGAATCAATCCGTCATCGCCATCGCGCGCAAGGCCATGCGCTCGCGCGCGGACAATTTCTCGGTCGCGCTCTTGAGTTGCCCACAGGCGGCGAGGATGTCGCGCCCGCGCGGCGTGCGCACCGGCGAGGCATAGCCGGCATTGAAAACGACTTCGGAGAATTTCTCGATCTGCTCCCAGTCCGAACATTCGTATCGGCTGCCCGGCCAGGGATTGAAGGGAATGAGGTTGATCTTGGCGGGAATGCCCTTGAGCAGCCGGACGAGTTCCCTCGCATCGGCGAGCGAGTCGTTGACGCCCTTGAGCATCACATATTCGAACGTGATGCGCCGCGCATTGGAGACGCCCGGATAGTTGCGGCAGGCATCGAGCAGCTCGGCGAGTGGGTATTTGCGATTGAGCGGCACAAGTTCGTCGCGCAGATCGTCCCGCACCGCATGCAGCGATACCGCCAGCATGCAGCCGATCTCGCTGCCGGTGCGCGCGATATTCGGCACCACGCCCGACGTCGACAGCGTGATGCGGCGTTTGGAGAGCGAAAGTCCCTCGCCGTCGGCAACAGCGAGCAATGCATCGCGCACGGATTCAAAATTGTAGAGCGGCTCGCCCATCCCCATCATGACGATGTTGGAGACGAAGCGGTCCCCTTCGGTCGGCAGGCCGGGGCCGGTCGCCCGCGTCATGCCGGGATAATCGCCGAGCCGGTCGCGTGCGATCAGGATCTGTCCGATGATTTCGCCGGCAGTGAGATTGCGCACGAGGCGCTGCGTGCCGGTGTGGCAGAACGAGCAGGTGAGCGTGCAACCGACCTGACTCGAAACGCACAAGGTGCCGCGATCGCTTTCGGGGATATAGACGGTCTCGACCTGGTGTGGCCGCTCGCCGGGATGCTCGCCGGGCAATTCGATCAGCCATTTGCGCGTGCCGTCGACCGACACCAGCTCGGCGACGATGGCCGGACGATCAAGCGTGTGGTGCGCTTCCAGCCGCGCCCGCAAGTCCTTCGACACGCTCGTCATCTGCGCGAAGTCGCGCGCGCCGCGCAGATAGATCCAGTGCCAGAGCTGCTGCACGCGCATCTTGCGCTCGCGCTCGGGCACCCCGAGCGCACCGAGCGCCGTGGCAAGCTCCGCCCGCGTCATCCCGGCGAGCGAAGGCTTCGCCGGCGCGACGTATTTCTCCAGCGGGACTTTTTCGAGCGTGGCGGCGTCGGTCATCTCAATGCGGCCGCGCCCGGTCCTGGCCGGGCGCATCTGTCGAAAATACTAGCACGTTAAATGGATGGCCTGACCCACTCCGGCAATGCGGCCGCGAGGCGCTATTTGCACTCCTGACCGATGCGGTCGAGCGCCTGCGACAGGCCTTTCAGCGAATAGGTGTCCGTGGTCTTGGTGCCGCGTCCGGACTCGCCCTTCACGACGATGTCGTTGCCCTTGCGCATGGCTTCCACCATGCTGCGCTCCTCGGCCGCGTTCTTGATCCACGCGCCGTCATTCTGCGTGTACATGGCGAAGTTGGCCTGGCCGATTTCGGCGGTCGCGTCGGAATTCGGCTTGAACGGATAGCCGATGATGACGGAGACCTCCTCCTTCACCTTTTCCGCCGGCCGCGTCGACACGAACAGATAAGCCGCATCGCGCGAGCGGCCGGGCGGCACGGTGGCCGAATTGCTCGGCTTGGCGATCGCGAAGCAGACCTTCTTGCCGCCGGGAGTGGCCGTGTAGGCATTCCAGTCCCCGAACTGCCCGAGCAGCGCGGGCGTCGCACCACCCGCAGCCGCCACCGGCTGAGCGGCGGGCGCGGGCGCAGGCTTGGCCGCGGGCTTCGGCTTGGCGGGCGCCGGCTTGGCCGGGCTCTGCGCCAAAGCGGGGGCACAGAGCGCCAGCGCGCCGATCGCCGCCATGACCATGGGGATTTGTCGAATCAAGCTCATTCCTCGCCTCTCACATTTGCTGCCGCCGCCGCGCGCCGCAGGTTACCGCAATAATAAGCCAAAGTCGGCAATGTGAAGGCGTAGCCGATCACCGCATCCCCAGCGGCGATTCGCCGGAATGCCCGCGCCACTCTTGCTTGCGGCCCTCGCCGCACGCGCGTGCCCCGCTTTGCGCCGCCCACTTCACGCACTAGAAGCCTTGCATGAAAGCCATTCTTTGCACCCGCCCCGGCGGCCCCGACGATCTCGAACTCGCCGACCTCCCCGACCCGGTTGCGGGGCCCGGCGAGGCGGTGGTGAAAATCGCCGCCGCCGGGCTGAACTTTTTCGACACGCTGATCATCGCCGGCAAATATCAGCTCAAGCCGCAGGGCGCGTTTTCCCCCGCAGCGGAATTTGCCGGCACGATCGAAAGCGCTGGTCCGGGCGTGACTGGGTGGTCTCCCGGCGATCGTGTGATGGGCTACGTCTCCTACGGCGCGGCGCGCGAGCGGATCGCCGTTCCCGCTGATCGTCTGGTGCGGCTTCCCGCCAACCTCGATTTCGAGCGTGCGGCCGGCCTCTCCGTCACGTACGGCACGACCTATTACGCGCTGAAGGATCGCGGTCACCTGAAGGGGGGCGAGACGCTCGCCGTGCTCGGCGCGGCAGGCGGTGTCGGGATTGCCGCAGTCGAACTCGGCACGCTGATGGGCGCGCGCGTCATCGCCTGCGCGTCGTCCGACGACAAGATCGCCTTCGCGCGCGGGCATGGCGCGGACGCGGGCGTCAATTACGGCAGCGAAAATCTGCGCGACGGGCTCAAGCGCGAGGCGGGCGAGCGAGGCGTCGACGTGATCTACGATCCGGTCGGCGGCCCCTTGGCGGAACCCGCGCTCCGCAGCATGGCGTGGAAGGGCCGCTATCTCGTCATCGGCTTCGCCGCAGGCGACATTCCGAAACTGCCGCTCAATCTCGTGCTGCTGAAAGGCTGCGATATCGTCGGCGTCTATTGGGGTGCATTCACCGCTCGCGAGCCTGCGACGCAGGCCGCCAACATGGCGCAGATCGTGCAATGGTGCGCCGACGGAAAATTATCGGCGCATGTGCACGCGATCTATCCGCTCGGCGAAACGGCCCGCGCGCTGAAGGACATCGCCGCTCGCAAGGTGATGGGCAAGGCGATCCTGCGTCTTTGACGACTATCGTTTCCGCGCGACGAGGCGGTGGATGACCTTGCCGGACGACGCGCTCACGGCGTCCTCATCGACAAGAAGCTGCGCAGGCTGCAATGCGTCGCGCACAAGCGACGCATCGAATGCCGAATAAAGCCGCTGATGTGCGTCGCGCTGATCGGACTTCGTCGTGACGCGCCAGCTCAAATAAAGCACGCCGCCGGGCCGCACGATCGCCATCAGCCGCCGCACCGCCGGCCCAATCTCCGCGCGCGGCAGATGCATGATCACGGTTTCGCACAGCACGTTGTCGAAACTCGCTTCGGCAATGCCGGTCAGGTCGGGCAAATGCGCCGTGCGAAAATCGCAATGCGGATAACGGCGGCGCGCCTCGGCGAGAAGCGCATCGGACGCGTCGTATCCGACAGCATCAAATCCGTTCGCCGCGAGCCAGCCCACCTCGCGTCCCGAGCCGCAGCCGATATCGGCCGTAAGCCCGGGCGCGAAATAGCGCTGCACGATTGCGTGCAGATCGGACGGCGGCGGCTGGTCGTGCCAGTCCTTGGCGAAAGCGGACGCTCCCGCCTCGTAGGCGCGCAGCGTTGCGGCATCCATTGCGGCGCGCTCTAGGCGACGCGGGCGAGCGCGCGCTTGGCGGCCTCGCGATGCTCCGGCTTGATGTTGTCGAACACGAGCTTGATCGCGCCGGCCAGAACCGCCGCGTCATCGGTAAAGCCGAGCATGGGGAGGAAATCCGGCACGGCGTCGAACGGCAGCACGAAATAGGCGAGCGCACCGATCAGCACCATGCGCACCTGCGTCGGCGTCTGCCGGTCGAACGCACAATAATACGCGGTGAGCAGATCCTCGGCGAACGGGATCCGCGCGGCAAAACGCTTGACCTTGTGCCAGAAGCCCCGGCGGACGAGTTTTGCCTCCTCGTCGGGGCTCATGCCGGTACCGCTGTCGAAGGCGGTCGCTCGTCCGAAGCGCATTGGCGTATCTCCCGTCACACGCAGGGCAAAACATGGGGACGTTTACGGTCGCACGCAAGATTTCCCGCGGCCTAGCCGGCCAGCCGGTCCATGGCCTCGGCGAGGGTGATGTCGCGTTCCGTGACCCCGCCGGCATCGTGGGTCGAGAGCGTCACCTCGACCGTGCGGTAGACGTTGAACCATTCAGGATGGTGGTCGAGCTTCTCGGCGACAAGCGCGACGCGCGTCATGAAGCCGAACGCGGCGTTGAAATCCTTGAAGACGAATTTCTTGGCAATCGCGTCGCGCCCGGCGACGTCGCTCCACCCGGACAGCCGGGCCAGGGCCGTCTTGCGGGCCTCCCCGCTCAGTATCTGCATCCTTGCCTCCTGCGGCGGCGCGCCGCTTACCCTCGCAATCGCCCTGCTGAAACATTACCTATTTCGGCACACAACGTGCGCCATTCGGCGAGGGTTTCATGTCCTGGTCATTGAACATCGGCTCGATTGCCGGCACCACTATCCGCATCCACATCACGTTCATTCTGTTTCTCGTCTGGATTTTCGCCGCCAGCTACATGTCCGGCGGCTCGGCCGCGGCCTGGAGCGGCCTTATCTTCATGCTGCTCCTGTTCGCCTGCGTCGTCGCGCATGAATTCGGCCACATCTTCACCGCCCGCGCCTTCGGCGTCACCACGCCCTATGTGACGCTCCTGCCGATCGGCGGCGTTGCCCAGCTCGAACGCATTCCGGAAAAGCCGAGCGAGGAGCTTCTCGTCGCGCTCGCCGGCCCGATGGTCAATGTCGTCATCGCGCTCGGTCTTGTGCTCGTGTTCGGCGCCAACCTGACGTCGGCCGGCGCGGCCAATGTCGACAACACGCAGATCCCGCTCGTCGACCGGCTCGCCGCCGTCAATCTCTTCCTTGCCGTGTTCAACATGATCCCGGCCTTCCCGATGGATGGCGGCCGCGTCCTGCGCGCCGCGCTCGCTGCCAAGCTCGGCTATGTGCGCGCGACCGGCATTGCCGCCTCGATCGGGCAATGGGTCGCCTTCGTGCTCGGCTTCATCGGGTTGTTCTTCAATCCGATCCTGATCTTCATCGCGATCTTCGTCTATCTCGCCGCAGCCTCTGAGGCGCACATGGTGGCGCTGCGCGCGGTCTCGCGCGGCGTGCCGGCGGACGCGGCGGCGATGACGCGCATCGCGACGCTGTCGCCCGAGGCGCATATCGACGAAGCGGTGCAGACGCTGCTGCAGACGAGCCAGAGCGAATTTCCCGTTCTCGATGGCGCGCGAAAGCCGATCGGCCTTCTCGGCCGCGCCGATATCATCCGCGTGCTGAAGGAGCGCGGTCCCGATACCCGCGTCGGCGATGCGATGAATGCCGGACTGCCCACCGTCGATGCCAATCGCTGCCTCGACGATGCGGTCAAGCTGTTGCAGGAAAAGAGCGCGCCGGCGGTGGCCGTGGTCGATCGCGGCGGCAGTTTCGTCGGCCTCATCACTACCGAGACGCTCGGCGAAATGCTGATGCTGCGCGAAGCCCTGCCGCAGGGGTTGACGGTCGGCCCGTGGAGCCGCGCCGCCCGGGCGGGATGACGATCAGGCCGTCGATCGCAAACGCTCAAGCCGCGAAAGCATGCGGCTTGCGCTTGTCGCGCTGGTGCGTCGAATAGAAGGATGCGTTCTGCTGTCCGCGCAGCGCTTCGCGCGAAAACCGGATCAGGTGGTGGGAAACGAAGCCCATGCCGAAGGCCGCATCGATCTGGCCGCGGCGGAAGGCATACACCGCCGTCCGCCAGAATTCCCGGCGATAGTCGGACAGAATGCCGACCTTGATGAACATACGCCACGCCATTACCGCCGCCATCACCAATGTGCCGGGCCGAAGCTTGCCGGCGACCGGCGTCGCCATGCGGTTGCCGTAGGTGACGTCCATCTGATGACGGAAGCGGGCGAACAGCCGCTCCGGAGAATAGGCGTGCTCGATACAGCGCCGCCAAGACGCCACGACCTCCTCATACGGCCGCAGGAAGTGCACGTTCGATTCCAGGTTCGGATCGTCGGCGATGCGGCCATCGCGTGAGAGACGGTCCCACAGCGGCGTCTTCGGCAGAGCCTGCAGGAGATTGATCGTCAGCACCGGGATTTGCGCAAGGTCGATGAATTCGATCAGCCGCTCCACCGAACGCTCGGTTTCGGTATCGAGACCGAGGATGATGCCCGACGTTACTTCCATGCCATAGTTGTTGAGCGTCTGAATCGCCTCCATCAGCGGCAGGCTCGCATTCTGATCCTTGCGCATGCCCTTGAGTGCGTCGACGTCCGGCGACTCGATGCCGACAAAGACGTTCACGAACGACGCCTCGCGCATCAGCTTCAGAATGTCGTGCTGCTTGGCGAGATTGAGCGTCGCCTCGCACGCGAACGTCACCGGATAGCCGTTGCGCTTTTGCCACTCGATGATATGCGGCAG
>CAZSAW010000003.1:0-6310 GCA_964604745.1 uncultured Hyphomicrobiales bacterium | reverse complement strand
CCCATACACATGATGGCGCCGGTGAGCGCCGGGACCGACATCGTCGTGCCGGTGGCGAACAGCATCCAGATGATCCCGGCGAGTGCGGCGGGCAGCCCGGCGACGATCACAAAAGGATCGCCCCACGACTGGAAGTTCACGACGATCAGCAGGTAGATCAGGACGATCGCGGCGCAGAGGCCGAACAACAGGCCGGAAAAGGACGTATTCATCGTCCGCACCTGACCGAGCAGATAAACTTGGGTGCCGCGGGGCGCGTTCTTCGCGTTTTCGTCAATGATTTTCTGCACATCGTCCGCCACCGCACCGAGATCGCGGCCCTGCGGCGTCCCGAAAATCTGCACCATCGCCTGGATGTTGTATTGCGACACGACGGCGCTGCGCGTCGACCGATTGATGTCCGCGATGCCGCCCAGTGTTTGCGGCAGGGTCGTGCCATTTGCCGTGATCGGCAAATTCCGCAGCGCGCCGAGGGAATCGATCTGATATTGCGGCGTCTGCATCACGATCGGGTATTGCACGCCATTGTCGGGATTGAGCCAATAGGTCGGCGAGACCTGACTCGATCCCGCCAGATTGACGACCATCGAGTTGGTGACGTCGCGTTCGGTAAGACCGACATATTGCGCCCGGGTACGATCGACATCGACACTGAAGCCGGGGGCATTGTTGGATTGCTGGATGCGCACGTCGGCGAGACCGGGAACGTGGCGGAGCTTGCGCACGAGGTCCTGCGCATAGGTGAAATTGTCGTTCAAACGCGGCCCGCGAACCTGCAGGTCGATCGGCGCTGGCGTCCCGAAATTCAGGATCTGGCTGATGATATCGGACGGCAGGAAAGAGAACGTCACGCCGGGAAAGCGCGCCGGCAATTCCTCGCGCATGGCGCGGATATAGTCGGCGGTCGGCCGGTGGCCGGGATTGAGCTTGATCTGGATATCGCCATCCTGGGAGCCGATCGTGCCGGTGGCGTTGTAGGTCATGTTGATGCCGCTGACCGGGAAGCCGATATTGTCGACCACGGCGCCGAGATCATGCGGCGGGATGATCTCGCGGATCGCCTTCTGGATTTCAGCGAACTTGTTGGCGCTTTCCTCGACGCGCGTCCCGACCTTGGTGCGTGCATGCATCAGGATCTGACCTGCATCGACCGAGGGAAAGAAGTCGCGGCCAAGAAAGGGCACCAGCGCGAAGGAAACGGCAACGAACAGAAGGAAGCCACCGAGAAAAACGGGCCGGTGCCTGAGGGCCATCGTGAGAAGCTCGCGATAGGCTAGGCGGAAGCGTTCGAAACGCGCTTCGAACGATCGCTGGAAGCGCACCAGCGGATTGCGCGAGGGCGGAAGGGGGCCGTCGAGCCCATGCATGTCAGTATGCGGCGCGTGCTTGCGCAGAAGATAGTTCGCCATCGTCGGCACGAGCGTGCGCGACAGAATGAAGGAGCAGATCATCGCCGCCATCACTGCTTCCGCCATCGGCACGAACAGGAAGCGGGGCACGCCCTGCAGAAAGAACATCGGCACGAACACGATGCAGATGCAGAGGAGCGAAACGAAGGCCGGCGTCACGATCTGCGCGGCGCCATCCATGATGGAAGTTTCGACCTCCTTGCCTTGCTCCAGATGCCAGTTGATGTTTTCGATCGTCACCGTGGCGTCGTCGACCAGGATGCCGACGGCAAGGGCAAGCCCACCAAGGGTCATGATGTTGAGCGTTTCGCCGAGCGCCCAGAGCGCCATCAGTGCGCCGAGGATGGATAGCGGAATCGATGTCGCGATGATCAGCGTCGACCGCCAGCTTCCAAGAAAGATCAGGATCATCAGGCTTGTCAGCGCCGCGGCGATGATGCCTTCGTGGATCACGCCACTGATCGCCGACGTGATGAAGAGCGATTGATCGCCGATCAGCGCAATGTTCAGATTTGGCGGAAGGGTTGCACGCAACTGCTCCACCTTGTCCTTGATGCTCTGAATGATCGAGAGCGTGGACACATACCCGTTCTTCAGCACCTGCATCAGAACCGAGCGGCTGCCGTCGACGTGGACAATGTTGGTCTGCGGCGGGTTGCCGTCACGCACGGCCGCCACGTCGCGCACGTAAACCATGGCGCCATTGACGGCCTTGATTGGCAGATCGCCCAACTCGGAAATCATGGACGGGGCGTTGTTGAGCTGGATCGCGTACTCGAACGTGCCGATCTTCTGCGAGCCGACAGGCGTTAGCAGATTTTGCGCAACCAGCGCGTTCGCGACGTCCTGACCCGACAGGCCGCGCGCCTGCATCGCCCCCGGATCAAGATCGATCTGCACCTGACGTGTCTTGCCGCCGTACGGAAAGGGAATTGCGGCGCCGGGCACCGTCACCAGAGGCGTGCGCACGACGTTGAGGCCGAGGTCCGCAAGTTGCTGCTCGGTCATGCCCGATCCGGACAGCGCGATCTGGATGATCGGAACTGTGGATGCGTTGTAATTGAGGATCAGCGGCGGCGTTGCGCCGGGCGGCATCTGCTTGATCGTCGTTTGCATCACCGCGGTGACTTGCGCATTGGCAATGCGGATATCGACGTTGGGCTGGAAGAACACCTTGATGATGCCGAGCCCGTTGTAGGACGTGGCCTCGAGATGCTCGATGTCGTTCACGGTCGTCGTCAGACCGCGTTGCGATTGCGTGACGACGCGGCCGGCCATCTGGTCGGGCGGCAGGCCGGTATAATTCCAGATCACCGCGATGACCGGGATGCGGATGTCGGGGAAAATGTCGACGGGCGTGCGCAGTGCGGCCAGCGGGCCGATGATCACGATCGCAAGCGCCATCACGACGAACGTATACGGCCGTCTCAGCGCGATGCGCACAAGCGCAATCATGTGGAGATCGCCCTTGAGTCAGACACGTCGCCGCCCCCGCAGCATAGACTGGATTAGGTGCGCTGCAATATCAGGCGCGGATGTTGTCCAATTTCAGGGTCTGCGTCCATATCAATTGTATGACATTCGCCTTATTTCACGGCGGTTTTGCGCGGTGTCTTGCATATTCATTCACCAGCGCCTCAGCGCATGGCAAAAATGGCCGGGATCGGCTCCCGGCCATTCGATTTCAAAGCCCGTCGTTCGGCGTTACTGCCGGACGATCGAGGGAAGGTGCGTCAGAACTTGTAGTTGAAGCCGCCGCGCACGATTCCGGCCGTCATCGAGGCATTCGCTGAAATGCGCGGCCAGCCTGGCGCCGGCTCATAGAAATTGTGCTCCTTCGAGCCGAGGTCGACGTAGAGGAATTCTGCGCGCGCGGTCCAATTCTGCGTCAGCGCGGCTTCAATGCCGCCGCCCGCCGTCCAGCCGACATGCGTTTCGGTGCTGTTGGTGGTGATGATGACGCCGTAATCGTCGTTGAGCGTTGTCTTGACGCTGCCAATGGCAACGCCGCCCGTGACGTAAGCGAGCACGCGATCGAACGCGACACCAACGCGGCCGCGCACCGTGGAGAGCCACTCCAGCCGCGTCGTCGCGGAATAGGCGGCCACCGGGTCGCTGACGCTGCCCTTGATGCCGGTGCCCGAAAAATCGCCTTCGAGACCGAGTACGAAGTTGCCGAATTGCTGATTGTAGCCGATCTGGCCGCCGCCGATGACGCCGTTGACGTCATAGTTGATGCCCGGGATCGAGCCCGCGAAGGTGTCGATCGGGTCGTAGAAGCTGATCGTGCCCGGTTTCACGGTACCCCAGCCATAGCCGACATTGCCGCCGACATAGAACCCGGTCCAACTGAAGACGGCCGCCGCCACGGCCGGAGCCTTATAGACCGGCGCCCGCATCGGCATATCGGCGGCCCAAGCCTGTCCGGTCAGTAGAGCAATTGCGACTGCGCTCAAAGCGATCGATTTTTTCATTGGCCACCCCATGACAATTGAGTCGTGGCAACACGTTTAGCGTGCCGCACAGAATCTGGCTGTCACTCGCTAGCAACAGAGCGCGACTACCGAATTGAATGCGGTACATCGTGCGGTCCCCGTCTTTTCATTGCAGCGCGGCACGACGTGTTCTCCGTACGCGGCGATGCCAATCGAAATTTTTGAGCGTCCTACATTGGGTTTTGTCGCGACGGTCCAGGTCGCCTTTCGCAGAATATCCCCATTGCAAACAATCAGGTGGCGTCCGGCCCGGCGGAAGAATAAGCGTTTGCCATGTCGCAACCGTCACGCGCACTGGCCTCCGATCCGCCACCCCTGCCGCCACCAGACCTTCGTCAGCTCTTCATTGCCTTCACCAAGGTATCGCTGTCCGGCTTCGGCGGCGTGCTGCCTTGGGCGCGGCGCATGATGGTCGAGGAGAAGCGTTGGCTGACGGCGGACGAATTCAATGAATCGTTCTCGCTCGCGCAATTTCTGCCCGGCCCGAACATCGTCAATTTCTCCGTGGTGTTCGGTTCGCGTTTTGCCGGTGTACCGGGCGCGGCGGTGGCGCTGTTCGGCTTGATGGCCCCTCCCACCGCCATCGTGATCGTAATGGGCATGCTGTATGCCCATTATGGCGAAACGCGCGTCATCCATGGCGCACTCGCGGGTATCGCCGCGTCGGCGGCAGGTCTCATCATCTCCGTCGTGATCAAGATGGCCGAACCGATCTTTCGCAAGGGCTTCGGGCTTGCGCCGGCCGTCGCCATCATCGCCTTCGTCACCGTTGGATTATTGCGCTGGTCGCTGATCGACGTGTTGCTCGTCCTCGCGCCGCTGAGCGTCGCGGCAAGCTACTGGCTGCTGCGCAGATGAAAGGCAGTTTCGACGACCTTACGTTTTTGGCGACACAGTTCACGCTCATGTCGCTTCTGGCGATCGGCGGCGCCAATGCGGCGATTCCGGAAATGCACCGGCTCGCCGTCGAGTTGCGCGGGTGGATGACCGACCAGCAATTCGCCGAGATGTACGCGATCGCCCAGCTCACGCCCGGTCCGAACGTGATCGTGGTGACGCTGATCGGCTATCACGTCGCCGGCGTTCTCGGTGCGCTGGTCGCAACGACCGCGATGTGCGGCCCGACTTGCGTACTTGCCTACATGATTGGGAAGGTCTGGGACCGGTTTCGTCATGCGCCCTGGCGGATCGCGATCCAGGCCGGCCTCGTGCCGATCTCCATCGGCCTTATCGCCGCAAGCGCCTACGTGCTTGCGTTGGCGGCCGACCGGAGCGTCGTTGCGGCGGCCATTACGCTCGCGACCGTTGCCCTCGGCTATTTCACGCGGATCAACCCGCTGTGGATATTTGCCGGGGCCGCGATCATCGGCATGTTCGGCGTCGTGTAATCCTGCCGGAACCGTGCTTGCGACGGCCTTCCGGTTTGCGCCCCGCGCGGGGTAGTCTTATCTGCCGACTCAGGTCCTCCTCAGCAGCCAAGAGCCGACTTTGCGCCAATATCTTGAATTGATGGAGCACGTGCTCGCCGACGGGGTCGAGAAGCGCGACCGCACCGGTACCGGCACGATGTCGGTGTTTGGCTATCAGATGCGCTTTAATCTCGCCGAGGGTTTTCCGCTCCTGACGACCAAGAAGCTGCACCTGAAATCGATCATCTACGAATTGCTCTGGTTCCTGCGTGGCGACACCAACATCCGTTATCTCAACGAGCATGGTGTTCGCATCTGGGATGAATGGGCGGATGCGGGCGGCGAGCTTGGGCCGGTGTATGGCCAGCAATGGCGTTCGTGGCCCGCTCAGGATGGCAAGACCATCGATCAGATCGCCAATGTGGTCGACATGATCCGCCGCAATCCGGATTCTCGGCGTCTCATCGTCACCGCGTGGAACCCGGCCGATGTCGACAGGATGGCGCTGCCGCCCTGCCATTGCCTGTTCCAGTTTTATGTCGCCAGAGGCTGGCTATCCTGCCAGCTCTATCAGCGCTCGGCCGATATTTTCCTCGGCGTGCCGTTCAACATCGCGTCCTATGCGCTGCTGACGATGATGATTGCACAGGTGACGAACCTGAAACCCGGCGAATTCATCCATACGTTCGGCGATGCGCATCTTTATCTCAATCACGTCGAGCAGGCGCGCGAGCAATTGTCCCGCCGGCCGCGCGCGCTGCCCGTGATGACGCTGAATCCGGACGTGAAAGACATCTTCGCATTTCGGTATGAGGATTTCGCGCTGCAGGGCTACGACGCGCATCCGCATATCGCAGCCAAGGTGGCGGTGTGAGTCTCACGATCCGGCGCGCCGGCTTTGCCGATGCGGCCACAGTCTTCTCACTCGTCCGCGCCCTTGCAGAATACGAGAAGCTTTCGGGCGAGGTCGATGCCACCGAGGCGATGATTGCAGCCG
>CAZSAW010000002.1:0-9401 GCA_964604745.1 uncultured Hyphomicrobiales bacterium | reverse complement strand
CGGCCCATTCCCGTCTGCGCCGACGAAAGCGTGCATGACCGCGCGTCGCTTCCGGCGCTGATAGGAAAATATGACGCCATTAACATTAAGCTCGACAAGACCGGCGGGCTGACCGAAGCGCTCGCACTCGCCGACGAGGCGGCGCGTGCGGGATTTTTTCTCATGGCGGGTTGCATGGTGGCCACATCGCTGTCGATGGCGCCCGCCATGCTGGTCGCGCAACGCGCGAAGGTAGTCGACCTCGATGGGCCGCTTCTGCTGGCGCGCGACCGCGACCACGGCCTCGTCTATGACGGAAGTCTCATCCATCCGCCGAGTTCCGCGCTGTGGGGGTGAATTGTGGCGGTGAAAAAGAAGTGTTGGCAGCGCATTACATTTTTAGTTAGTTTTGAATTCCGGGTGACGGACAAAAGTAATTTTGTCGAGGGGAGTCATGCGAATTCGTGCAACGCTTGGCGCCGCGCTTCTGGCGGCGCTCGTCTCTACCCCCGTTTCCGCAACGATCCGCATCGCCAACGATCCCGGCGGACAGATCGGCCCCTATCTCGACAAGCTTGAAGGCATCCGCGCATCGGGCGAGAACGTCGTCATCGACGGACCGTGCCTCTCGGCCTGCACCATGCTGCTCGGCGTCATCCCGCGCGATCGCATCTGCGTGACGCGGCGCGCGCAGCTTGGTTTCCATGCCGCCTGGAACCCGACATCGGACGGCGGTCGCGTCGTCAGCGTCGCGGGTACCGGCGTGCTGTGGGAAGTTTATCCGCCGCATATTCGCCGCTGGCTGCAGCGGCGCGGCGGCCTCTCGCCGAAAATGAAATACCTCGCCGGCCGCGAACTCGCCGCGATGTATCCGACCTGCCACTAGCGACCGCGACGATTTACGGCTGGCGCCACCACGGCCGGGCGGCGAGCGCGATGACGCCGCCGCCAAGCGCGAGCAAAGCCATCGCGCCGTAGCTTGCCGTTCCGAACAGGCCGTAGAGCAGTCCCGCGATGCTCGTGGCGGCGGCCATCACCAGCCCGAGAACGATCGAGACATAGCTCTGCGCGGTGGCGCCGAGCCGCGCCGGAGCGATGCGCACGACGAGCCCGAGCGTGCCGAGATGTGTCGCGCCGTATGAGAATGCGTGCAGCGCCTGCAGCAACGGCAAACACCACAAGGGCGGCGCGAACGCCATCAACGTCCAGCGGACGACCGCTGCAGTCGCGCCGAGCGCGAGCAGATTGGCCGGGCTGAAAATCGGCGGCAGCCGTCCCGAAATCGCGAACAGGATGATTTCGCAGGCAACACCTGTCGCCCACAATCCGCCGATGGCGATGCCGTCGAGGCCGGACAACGTCCAATCGATGGTGGAGAAACTGTAGAAGGTGGCATGACTGGCCTGCACGAGTGCGGCCGCCGCGGTCACGGCGAGAAAGGCCGGATTGCGCAGGAGTGTGATCGCGCGCGGCGCGGCCTCCGCGCTCGGCGGGTGCGGCGGCAGCGGAGTCAGTAGCAGCGATCCCGCGGCATTGGCCGCGCAGGCGGCAACGATCACCCAGATCAGGTTCTCGGTCGCGATGCGGTCGGCGAAGAAGCCGGCGATCAGCGTTGCCACGATGAACGACACCGAACCCCACACGCGCACCGGCCCGTAGGCGCGGCCGCGCGGCGTCAGGCCCTGCAGCGCGTAGGCTTCGGTGAGCGGCATGATCGGGGTGAAGGTAATGGACGCTGCGACGAAGCCGATGAGGATCGTGGCCTCGCCCGGCGCGAAGGCCAGCAGCGAATAGCAGGCAACGCTCGCCAGCGCGCCGGCGATCAGGGCGATATGCAGGGCGTTACGCCGGTCTGCCTCGCGCGCGATGAACGGCACCGTAAGCACCCGCACGACCATCGGCAGCGACAGGACCAGGCCGATGGCGCCGGCATCGAGGCCCTTGGCCGCGAGCCAGACCGGAAAGAACGGCATGTGGACGCCGAAGACGAGGCACAGGGCGGCGTAAAACAGCGACAGCCGCAGGGCGAACGCCCCGGTGGATAACTCGCCGCGATTCCCCATATCGCCGGTTGCGCCTTTCGCCGCGATCATGCGTCAATCTTCCATAGCCCTGTCCGCGACTGGCGCCCATGTCCGACGAGACTTCCGCCCTGACAGTTCCGGCCCCGCCGCAAAGCGAGGCCGATTACGCCGCCATTCACGATGCGGTCATGCAGACCGGCCGCGGCCGCTGGTTTCTGGCCGAATATGCCCGCCGCAACCGCAGCGCCGATACCGCCCTCCTCCTGACCGCCATCGACCGCATCGAAGCCGCGCTGCTTGGCCGCGCCGCCGCGCTGCCCAATCCGGATTTGAGCGGTTTGCGCGAGTCGATTGCGCAGGCAAAGGGGGCGTTCCTCGCCGCCAGCGACGAGCCGCACCACATCTTCGCCACCACCGCCCAAGCGCTTGACGCGGCCGTGCACGGCATTCGCACGGCGGTCGAGCATGTTCAGGACACCGCCTGGGCGATGCGCGAGGACGATCCGCGCGGGGCCGAATTCGAAAGCCAGGCACGTCTCATTGAGGCGGCGTGCGCGGACATCGAAAGGATCAGGGATCGCGTGCACGCCATGGTCTCGCTTCTGGCCGACATCGAGGCGCAGATCGGCGCCGCATCGGATGAGGCGCAGCCCGTGGTGGATGCAGACGCCGCGCCGGACGTTCGGCCGACGCCGGAACAGGCGCAATCCGCAGCGGTCGAGGCACCGGTCCCGGTGATGGCTGAGGAGCCGTCCTCCTTCGAGGCCGAGGAACCGGCGCCAGTCGTGGATGACGTCGATTTGCAGGACGACACACCCGATCCCGTCATTTATGCCGCCGAGATCGAGACAGAGACAGACGCCGAGGTCCTCTTCGAGCCCGCGCCGCGCGCGGCGAGCAATCCGCGCGACCTGATCGCGGCGTTGCAAGCCGATCAGGACGCCGCCCCGATGCAGACTGCGGCACCCCCTCGCGCCGTCCGCGCCGCGACGACGCCTGCCGTCGCGGTTGCCGCACCTCCACCGGCCGAGACGCCCGCGCCCAAGCGGTCGCAACCGGCCGTGCATTCCTGGCTCGATACTCTCGCACCGCCGATCTCGATCACGGAGATGCTGCCGCCGCGTGACGACGGCGGACCCGACGCCGACGATGACGACGACTTGAACGATGATGATCTGGCCGCGACGCTGTTCGACGAGCCCGTAAAATCTGTTTCGCCCCACGCAGTGCCGGAAGCGCAAGCGCCCTCGTCCGTTGCCGTCATGCATGCGGCCGAGGTCACAGAGATCAGGCCGATGCTGATGGCGCCGGTCGCGCGCGTCGAACAACCCGCCGAGGCGACAGCACGTCCCGCCGCGCTTGCACGCGTTTCATCCGCGGCGCCGCTGGCGGCGAAACCCGATCCGCTCGCGCCCGTCATGGCTCTGAGCGACGAGGAAAAGATTGCGCTCTTTACCTGACGCGATCAGGGCTGCGCGATCAGCCGGCAATACAAGTCCGGATCGACGTTGCCGCCCGAGAGGATGGCGACCGCAACCTTGCCTTTGACGTCGAGCTTGCCGGCAAGCAGGGCGGCGAGGCCCACCGCTCCGCCCGGCTCGACCACGAGCTTCAATTCATGGAAGCCGAAGGCGACGGCCTTCGTCACCTCGGTCTCGCTCACGGCGACGCCCTTGCCGATCAGCCGGCTGTTGATCGCGAATGTCAGTTCGCCCGGCGTCGGCGTCATCAGCGCATCGCAGAGCGTGCCGCTCATGCGCGGATTGGATTCGCGCCGGCCGCTGACGAAGGAGCGCGCGGTGTCGTCAAAGCCCGCCGGTTCGACGGTGTACATGTCCGCGTCCGGCACGCGCCCTTTCACGCCGAGCGCGGTACCGGCGGCGAGCCCGCCGCCCGAGGCGCCCACCATGACGATCTGCGGGCGCAAACCGAGCGCCGCCAGATCCTCGACGATCTCGAGTCCGATCGTTCCCTGCCCCGCGATGATGAAGGGATCGTCGTAGGGCGGCACGAGCGTCGCGCCGCGCGTGCGCGCGATTTCGCGCCCGATCGCTTCGCGATCTTCCTTGTCGCGGTCGTAAAGGACCACTTCAGCGCCAAGCGCGGCGGTACGCTCGCGCTTCAGCTGCGGCGCGTCCGCCGGCATGACGATAGTTGCGCGCACGCCGAAAAGTTTCGCCGCCGCCGCCACGCCCTGTGCATGATTGCCGGAGGAAAAAGCGACGACGCCGGCGCCGCGCCGGTCCTTCGGGATCGAATTGATCTTGTTATAGGCGCCGCGAAACTTGAAAGACCCCATGCGCTGGAACGTCTCGAGCTTGAGAAAGACGCGCGCACCCGTGCGGTCGTCGAGCACCGGAAAATTGACGAGCGGCGTGCGGACCGCAACGCCCTTGAGCAGCTGCGCGGCCGCCTCGACATCGGCCAGTGTGGGAGGAACCCGGGCTTCCACGTTCATGGCGCGCAACCTAGCCCCGGCGGCCTGCAGCGTACAGGTCCCTTCCCGGAAGGCCGACGCGCGCGTGCTGCGACTCGTCGCTACGACGCTGGCGCGTCCTTGTCTGCGGCGGCGGCCTCGTCCTCTTCCGCCTGTGCAATCCAGAGCGCCTCGATGCGGCGGCGGAATGCCTTCGGGGGCTCGGCGAAGAGGCGCGCCGCCACGCGCGAGGCCGACTTGGCATAGTCGCGCTGCTGACGTTCGATCGCCGGCGTCAGGCGGGAACGCCATGGTGCGAGCGGCTGATGCGGCGCCGTCAGCCCGGCAAGCGTCGCCAGATCCTGATACTTGCCAAGACGATTGCGCAGGCGCTGCGCTTCCTCGACCCAGATGCGGCCGAGCCGCGGCCAGGCCGGCTCGACGATTTCCATCTGATAGCGGTGCACGACCACGCGGCGGCGCAGGTCATGCAGATCTTCCGCCGTCACCGCGTCCCAGTCCTCAGGAATGGCGTTGCGCGCCCGCCGGTAGGTCTGCGCCAGCCCCTTGGCGACGTCGAGAAACGAGAACAGCGAGAAGTCCCACAGGGTGAGCTGGTAGGAGGCGGCAGTGATGTAATCGAGAATGCGCTGGCGGGTGGATTCGTCCCAGACCTTGCGTTCGGAACTCGCCCGCATCTTCTCCAGCCGGGTACGGACGGTGCCGAGCGAGCGGTCAGACAAGTGAGCAGACGGCAGGATGCGGCTGGCGACAAGGTCGTCCAGCGCATCGAGAGACGTCGTCAGGTCGCGTGCGGACGTCAACGCGCGCGCCAGATCCCCGCCATCGCGCCGCAATTGCGTCGCCGCATCGCCGAGATGCGGCTCGAGCAGGCGCAACAGGCTGCGCCACCGCTTCATACCCTTGCGGAAATCGTGGATGGCGGTTGCGCTGTCCTTGCCCGGATCGGCCAGTACCGCGTGCATCTCGGACAGAATCCCGCTCGCGATCGCGCGCAGGGACTCGCCCACCGGGCGGTCGGGGCGCAGGGCGGCCGTTTCGCTCATGATCGGGAGGCCATTTTCATATCCGCGACAATATCGAAGGGTGATGAAAACAGCGCGCGGCGAACGGTATCTAATTATAGTGGGGGACCGGAATAAAGCTCGTCGTGTCGGATTTTGGCCGCTGCTCGCCGATCGGGTGGCCCTCGATCATGTAATGCACGGCCTCCGCGATATTGGTGACATGATCGCCGATGCGCTCGATATTCTTGGCGCAAAACAGAAGATGAATTGACAGCGCGATCGAGCCCGGATCTTCCATCACGTAGGTCAGCACTTCGCGGAACAGCGACGTGTACATCTCGTCGATCGCCTGATCGCTTTGCCACACCCGCATTGCCTTGCGCTCGTCGCGCGTTGCCAGCGCATCGAGCACGTCGTGCAATTGCTCGAGGGCGAGGCTTGCCAGACGCTTCACGCCGAGTACCGGGCGCGCCTGCGGATAATCGCCCTTCAACGCGATGACGCGCTTGGCGATGTTCTTGGCAAGATCGGCGATGCGCTCGAGCTCGTTCGCCGCGCGCAGCGTCGCGATGAGACTGCGCAAATCGACTGCCACCGGCTGGCGGCGCGCGATGGTCGCAACCGCCTTGTCCTCGATTTCCTTCTGCAGCGTATCGACCTGCTCATCGAATCCGATCACCTGATTGGCGAGATCGACGTTGCGCTTGGTCAGCGCCTCGATCGCCTGCACGATCTCGCGCTCCGCGAGGCCGCCCATCTCGGCGATCATGCGCGTAAGATCGGACAGATCGGCGTCGAACGCTTTTGTGGTGTGTTCCGATGTCATCGATGCACGGTCCAGACTGCGTCCCTCATGGGGCAGCGCGCCGGCAGCACCCGTGGTGTCACCGCACAGCCAACGCATGGGTTGTCGCGTGAAGATCGAATCTCAAGCCACTGAAAGATGGACATTAAAGACGCTCCATGACAGCGCGATGACAATGCCGCCTAAGGTGTCATCAGCTTCAGGCCGACAACGCCGGCGAGAATGAGCGATACGCACAGAAGCCGGATCGCGTCGGCCGATTCGCCGAACAGAGCGATGCCGACGACGACGCTGCCGACCGCACCGATTCCGGTCCAGATCGAATAGACGGTGCCGAACGGAATCGATTTGAGCGCGACCGAGATCAGCGCGAAGCTGATCGCGATCGAACCGAGCGTCCCGAGGCTCGGCCACAGCCGCGTAAACCCGTCGGAGAATTTCAGGCTCAAGGCCCAGGCGATTTCCGCCAGACCCGCGAGCAACAGCGCAGTCCACGCCATGCGCGAATGTTCCGATTGGCGATTCGGATGAAACGATAACCGGGCTGCTTGTCAGTTTGTTGAAACCGCGCGCGGCGGCCGGTCAGGCCGCGTGCGCAGGCACGACGTCGGCGACCAGGATCTGCGGCGGCGCCGCGGTCCAGTGGAGGATTTCCAGCCGTCCGTCCTGATGCTCGGCGATGGCCGTGCAGCTTTCCACCCAGTCGCCGCAATTGACGTAGGTGATGCCGAGATCGTCGTGGATCGCGGCGTGGTGGATGTGGCCGCAAATGATGCCGTCAACCTCGTGCCGCTTGGCGTCGGCGACGAGCGCACGCTCATATTCGCCGATATAGGCAACGGCATTCTTCACTTTCAGCTTCGCCCATTGCGACAGCGACCAGTAAGGGAAGCCAAGGACGCGCCGCGCGGCGTTGAAGACGCGATTCGCAGTGAGCGCGAGGTCGTAGGCCTTGTCGCCGAGAAGCGCGAGCCAGCGCGCCTGCGTCACCACAAGATCGAAATGGTCGCCGTGAGTGACGAGATAGCGCTTGCCGTTGGCGGTAACGTGGACCGCATTCTCCGCGACCTCGATGCCGCCGAAATGCGTGCCGTAATAGCCGCGCAGGAATTCGTCGTGGTTGCCCGGGATATAGATGATGCGCGCGCCCTTGCGTCCCTGACGCAGGAGCTTCTGCACCACATCGTTATGCAATTGCGGCCAGTACCAGCTTCCGCGCAACGCCCAGCCGTCGACAATGTCGCCGACGAGATAGACGGTTTCGGCTTCGTGGTAGCGCAGGAAGTCGAGCAGCTTGTCCGCCTGGCAGCCGCGCGCTCCGAGATGCAGGTCGGAGAGGAATAGCGTTCGGAAGCGGCGTACCGGCGGGTTCGTCGTCAGCAAGCGAAGCATCCAATGATGATTGTCACGCGCGTAAGATGCCGCAGGTCTGTTGCGGTTTGATGACACGCGCCTTTATGCCGCGTGTGCGCATGTCATGCCGATGTCACCCGCCGCCGTCATAGACGCGCGAATGAGCGCATTTACCCTGATTCTGACGGCGGCCGGATCGGCCGCGATCGCCGTGCACACGATCGGCGTGGTTAACGCCATGGCGCGGTGCCGCCGCCCGCAGAAAACATTGCGCGCGCCGGCCGGCGCGCCGCCCGTCTCCATCGTCATTCCGGTTTGCGGTCTCGACAATTTCGTCACCGACACGTTGCTGACGGCCTTTCGTCTCGATTACCCGCGCTACGAAATTCTGTTCTGCGTCGCACGTGCCGATGATCCGGTCGTGCCGATCGTGCGCGCGTTGATCGCACGCCATCCGCACATCTCCGCACGCCTTCTTGTCGGCGACGAGCGCATCAGCGCCAATCCGAAGCTCAACAATGTCGCCAAGGGTTGGCGCGCGGCCGCGCATTCTTTCGTCGTCATGCCCGATTCCAACGTGCTGATGCCGGCGGATTACGTGCAGCGGCTGTTCGCGGCCTGGCGGCGCGACACCGGCCTTGTCTCGTCCCCGCCCATCGGCTGCGCACCCGACGGCTTCTGGGCCGAGGTCGAATGCGCCTTCCTCAACGGCTATCAGGCGCGCTGGCAATATCTCGCCGACACGATCGGACTTGGCTTCGCGCAGGGCAAGACGATGCTCTGGCGCAAGGCCGATCTCGAATCCGCCGGCGGCATTCGTGCGCTCGGGGCGCAGGTCGCCGAGGACGCCGCCTCGACGAGGATCGTGCGCGACGCGGGCCTGCGCGTGCGTCTCGTCGAGCCGCCGGTACAACAGCCGCTCGGCACGCGCCGGGCGCGCGACGTGTGGCAGCGGCAGCGGCGATGGGCGCGGCTGCGGCGCGCGAGTTTCCCGCTTTATTTCCTGCCGGAACTTCTCTCGACGAGTCTTGTGCCGATGCTCGCGCTGGCGGTCGCCGCGGCCGATTCCGGGTTCCCGCCGGCGCTCGCCGCGCTCGCGGTCGCGCTTCTCTGGTATGGCGGGGAGACGCTGCTCGCGCTGGTCGCCTCCTGGCCCGCCTCGCTCCTCTCGCCGTTTGCGGCGATGCTGCGCGATCTCCTTCTGCCGGTCCTGTGGTTCGACGCCTTCCTCGGCAACGGCTTCGAGTGGCGCGGCACGCCGATGCGCGCGGTCGAAGGCGGCGTCCGCGCGTCCTGACGGCCTATCAGCGCCGCCTTGGCTGCATCGGCCGGCGGCAATAATATCGTCGCGACATTTCCCACGCTGTCATCGCCGGGTCTGTCCCCGCGACCCCGCTTGAGGCATTCTGTGCGTTCCTCATCGGGATGGCCGGAACGCATCCGGTCCTGACAATCCACAAAGGGTGGCGACATGGATTACGGAATTGCCGGACGCAAGGCGATCGTCTGCGCGTCGAGCCGGGGCCTGGGCTATGGCTGCGCGATGGCGCTGGCGCAGGCGGGCTGCGAGGTCGTCATCAACGGGCGCGACGGCAAGCGCTTGACCGAAGCGGCCGAGGAAATCGCCAAGGCGACCGGCGCGAAAGTCACTCCCGTCGCCGCCGACGTGGCGCTGCCCGAGGGGCAGAAGGCGCTGTTCGCCGTGTGCGCCGAACCCGACATCCTCGTCAACAACAATGCCGGTCCGCCCTTTCGCGATTTCCGCGAACTCGACCGGCAGAAGATCCTCGACGGCG
>CAZSAW010000001.1:0-3247 GCA_964604745.1 uncultured Hyphomicrobiales bacterium | reverse complement strand
CTTCTTCTTCCGCGTGTGGCGGCTCGCGACGATGAACTTGTTCGTCGCCTTGTTCTTGCGGGTCTTCTTGCCCTTTGTGGGGAAGCCCCAGGGCGAGACCGGATGGCGGCCGCCCGACGTGCGGCCTTCGCCGCCGCCATGCGGATGATCCACCGGGTTCATGGTCACGCCGCGATTGTGCGGACGGCGGCCGAGCCAGCGCGTGCGGCCGGCCTTGCCGATCGACACGTTCATGCGATCCGGATTCGATACCGCGCCGATCGTCGCCATGCAGCGGCCGTGAACGAGACGCTGCTCGCCGGAATTCAGGCGCAGGATGACGTAATCGCCATCGCGGCCGACGATCTGGGCATAGGTCCCGGCCGAACGCGCGATCTGCCCGCCCTTGCCGATCTTGAGCTCGATATTGTGCACGATGGTGCCGACGGGAATATTCGCCGCCGGCATCGCGTTGCCCGGCTTCACGTCGACATGCTCGCCCGACACAACGGTATCACCCGTGGCAAGCCGCTGCGGCGCCAGGATGTAGGCGAGTTCGCCATCCTGATACTTGATCAGCGCGATGAAACCGGTGCGGTTCGGATCGTATTCCAGTCGCTCGACCTTTGCGGGTGCGTCGAACTTGCGCCGGCGGAAATCGATCACGCGCAACGACTTCTTGTGCCCGCCGCCGCGGAAGCGCGACGTGATGCGGCCGTTGTTGTTGCGGCCGCCGGTCGCGCTCTTGCCTTCTGTCAGCGTCTTGAGCGGCTTGCCCTTATGCAGGTGCGCGCGGTCGACGATGACAAGCTGGCGCTGGCTCGGCGTCGTGGGATTGTATGTCTTTAATGCCATGGCGCCCTCTTACAGACCGGTCGTCACGTCGATGCGGTGACCTTCTTCCAGGGTCACGATCGCTTTCTTGGTCGGCGACTGCACGCCGAGGCTGCCGCGGAAGGCTTTCACCTTGCCCTTGCGGGTGAGCGTGTTGACGCGTTTGACCTTCACGTCGAACAGCTTCTCCACCGCCTCCTTGATCTGCGGCTTGGTCGCATTGCGCGCGACCTTGAACACCACCTTGTTGTTCTCGGAGGCGAGCGTCGCTTTTTCGGTGATCACCGGAGCGACGATGACGTCATAATGGCGCGTATCGGTCGTGCTCATTTGAAGCGCGCCTCCAGCGCATCGATCGCGGCCTTGGTCAGCACGAGCTTCCCGCGGCGCAGGACGTCGTAAACGTTGATGCCGACGACCGGCAGCACGTCGACATTCGGAATGTTGCGCGCGGCGTTGCGGAAATTCGTCTCGATCTCCGCCCCGTCGATGATCAGCGCGCCGCGGTCGAGACCGAGCTTCTCGAAATTCTTCGAAAGCAGCTTGGTCTTGCCGTCGGCGAGGGTCGCCTTGTCGAGAACGATGATGCCGCCGTCCTTCGCCTTGGCCGAGAGCGCGTGCCTGAGCGCAAGCGCGCGCACCTTCTTCGGCAGATCGATGGCGTGGCTGCGCACATGCGGGCCGAACGGACGGCCGCCGCCGCGGAACTGGATGACGCGTGCAGAGCCGTGCCGGGCCGAACCCGTGCCCTTCTGCTTGTACATCTTCTTGCCGGTGCGCGAGATCTCGCTCTTGAGCTTGATCTTGTGCGTGCCGCGCTGGCGCTTGGCGAGCTGCCAGATCACGCAGCGCTGAATGAGATCGGCGCGCGGCTCGAGACCGAAAATCGCATCCGGCAGATTGACCGAACCGGCCTGCTTGCCGTCGAGGGAGAGCATCTTCAATTCCATGGCGATCAGCTCCCCTTCTCCGCCGGCGCGGCGTCGGCCGCAGGCGCCGCTTCGGCAGCCGGGGCCGCTTCCGCCTTCGCGGCGGGCTCGGCGGCGGCAGACCCTTCACGGAACTTGCCGGGCTTCGGCGCTTCCTTCGGAAGCTTCTTCTTCACGGCGTCGCGCACCGTGATCCAGCCGCCCTTGGCGCCTGGCACCGCGCCCTCGACCAGAATAAGGCCGCGCTCGATATCGGTTTGCACGACCCGCAGATTGAGCGTCGTGACACGGTCGACGCCCATGTGGCCGGGCATCTTCTTGTTCTTGAAGGTCTTGCCCGGATCCTGGCGACCGCCGGTCGAACCGATCGAACGGTGCGAGATCGACACGCCGTGCGAGGCGCGAAGCCCGCCGAAATTCCAGCGTTTCATGCCGCCGGCGAAACCCTTGCCGATCGAGGTGCCGGTGACATCCACAAACTGGCCGACGACGAAGTGGTCGGCGGTGATTTCGGCACCGACCGGAATAAGCGCGTCATCGCTAACACGAAACTCCACAACCTTGCGCTTCGGCTCGACCTTGGCGAGCGCGAAATTGCCGCGGTCGGCCTTCGTCAGCGTCTTCACGCGACGGCTGCCGGCACCGAGCTGCAGCGCGACATAGCCGTTCTTGTCCTTGGTGCGAGGGCCGAGCCCCTGGCATTGGGCGAGCTTCAGCACCGTCACCGGCACGTGCTCGCCGGCCTCGGTGAAGACCCGCGTCATTCCGACTTTCTGTGCGATCACACCGGAGCGCATGGCGTTTCCTTACAAGTGTCCTTGCGGCCAAATCAGAGCTTGATCTCGACATCCACGCCGGCGGCGAGGTCGAGCTTCATCAGCGCGTCCACCGTCTGCGGAGTGGGATCGACGATGTCCAGGAGGCGCTTGTGCGTGCGCATCTCGAACTGTTCGCGGCTCTTCTTGTCGATATGCGGCGAGCGGTTCACCGTGAATTTCTCGATGCGCGTGGGCAGCGGGATCGGTCCGCGAACCTGAGCGCCGGTGCGCTTGGCCGTGGCGACGATCTCGCGCGTCGACGCATCGAGGATGCGGTGATCGAACGCTTTGAGCCGGATCCGTATATTCTGGCCGTTCATTTTCGTTTCTCTTTCATCCGTCATGGCCACGCGGCCATTTCGTCCGGGTCTTGAGAAGGTCGTGGCCGGCTTTTAAGGCCGGGCCCGGCGCCGGGTGCGGTACTCGCTGTTCGGGGGGACGACGCCCGCACCAACCGTGCGGCCGCCTTCACGAATGGCGAAGCGCAGCTTCTCTTCCATCGCGATCGGCACGATCAGGTGCACTTCCATCGCGATGTTGTCGCCCGGCATCACCATCTCCGTGCCCGCCGGAAGATGCACGACACCCGTCACGTCCGTGGTGCGGAAGTAGAACTGCGGACGATAGTTGGTGAAGAACGGGGTGTGACGACCGCCCTCCTCCTTGGTGAGGATGTAAGCCTCGGCC